>JARIBS010000070.1 GCA_029257385.1 Thiorhodococcus sp. | reverse complement strand
ATGCTGATCGGCTTTACCGGCACGCCGCTGCTCAAGCAAGACAAGCGCAAGAGCATCGAAGTCTTTGGCCCTTACATTCACACCTACAAATTCGACGAGGCGGTGCGCGACGGAGTGGTGCTGGACCTGCGCTACGAGGCGCGGGACATCGACCAGCACGTGACCTCGCAAGAGAAAATCGACCAGTGGTTCGAGCTCAAGACCCAGGGCCTGAACGACTACGCCCGTGCCCAGCTCAAGAAACGCTGGGGCACCCTGCAGAAGGTGCTCAGCTCCCGGGACCGGCTGGAGAAGATCGTCTCCGACATTCTCTGGGACATGGCCACGCGGGACCGGCTGATGAGCGGCCACGGCAACGCCATGCTGGTGGCCGGGAGCATCTACTCGGCCTGCCGACTGTTCGAGATGTTTGAAAAGACCGAGCTGAAAGGCAAGTGCGCCATCGTCACCTCCTACGTGCCATCTACCGCCGATATCAAGGGCGAGGCCACCGGCGAGGGTCAAACCGAGAAGCTGCACCAGTACACGATCTACCGCCGCATGTTGGCCGAGCACTTCAACGAGCCGGAAGAGTCGGCGGCTAACAAGGTGGAGCTCTTTGAGCAGGAGGTGAAGAAGCGCTTCATCGACGAGCCGGGCCGGATGAAGCTGCTGATCGTGGTGGACAAACTGCTCACCGGCTTTGATGCGCCGCCGGCGACCTATCTTTATATCGACAAACAGATGCGCGATCACGGTCTGTTCCAGGCCATCTGTCGGGTCAACCGTCTGCACACCGAGGACAAGGAAGTCGGCTACATCATCGACTACAAGGATCTGTTCAAGTCGCTGGAGCAGTCTATCCAGGACTACACGGGTGGCGCCTTCGATGCCTTCGACGCCGAAGACGTGGAAGGGCTACTGGAAGACCGGCTGGAGAAAGCGCGGGACCGGCTGGAAGAGACCCGCGAAGCGGTCAAGGCGCTGTGCGAGGCGGTAGAGCCGCCCAAGGACAGCGCCGCCTACCGGCGCTATTTCGTCGGCCCGAGCGACGCGCCCGAGGTACAGAAAGAGAACGAGCCCAAGCGTCTGGCGCTGTATAAGCATGTCGGTGCCTTTCTGCGTGCCTATGCCAATCTGGCCAACGAGATGCAACAGGCTGGCTACAGCGCAGCCGAGGCTGCCACGATCAAAGCGGAGGTCGAGCACTACGAGCACGTTCGGGAAGAGATCAAGCTTGCCAGCGGCGACTACATCGACATGAAGCTTTACGAACCGGCCATGCGTCACCTGCTCGATACCTACATTCGCGCCGAGGACAGCGAGAAGCTTTCTGCCTTCGACGACATGACGCTGGTGGAACTGGTGGTCGAGCACGGCGAGGCGGCGGTGGACAGCCTGCCAGCATCGATTGCCGGAGACCGCGAGGCCATGGCCGAGACTATCGAGAACAACGTGCGCCGGCTGATCATCGACGAGATGGCGGTCAATCCGAAGTACTTCGAGAAGATGTCTGAAGTGCTTGATGCACTGATCGAACAGCGGCGCAAGGAAGCGCTGGAGTATAAGGACTATCTGCGCCGCATCGTGGAGTTGACGCGACAGGTTGCCAGGCGCGAAGAAGCCAACCGCTATCCCACGGGCATCGACACGCCGGCCCAGCAGGCGCTTTACGATAATCTGGGCCAGCACGCTGAGCTAGCGATTCGCCTGGATGAGAAAATTCGCGCGGTCAAAAAGGCCGACTGGCGAGGCAACAAGTTCAAAGAGCGCGAGGTGCGCAATGCCATCGCCTCGATTCTGGAGAGCCAGGTGCGCGAGACTGAGATTCCCGGCATGGATACCGTGCTTGAGCTAGTGAAGAACCAAAGTGACTACTGAGTACAGCCATATCGAAGTGGGCGGCATCGGCGTCGACATCCACCGTAAGGCGATCAAGAATCTGCATGTGGGCGTCTACCCGCCCGATGGCAAGGTGCGGATAGCTGCCCCCTCGCATCTGAACGACGAAGCCGTGCGGCTGGCCATTGTCTCGCGTTTGGGCTGGATTCGGCGTCAGCGGCAAGGCTTTGCCCGGCAGGTGCGCCAGTCCGCCCGTGAGATGGTGACCGGCGAAAGCCATTACTTCGGAGGCAGACGCTACCGATTAAATGTGGTGGAACAACCGGGCAATCCGCGCGTGCGGGTGGCCAACAACAGCACCCTTGAGCTGCGCGTTCCGCCAGGCACCGATCGGGAAGGTCGCCTGCAGATACTCGACCGCTGGTATCGGCGCCAGCTCAAAGCCAAAATTCCGGAACTGCTGACACACTGGGAGGGCGTGGTTGGCGTCGAAGTGGCGGAGTGCCACGTCAAGAAGATGAAAACCAAGTGGGGCAGCTGCACTATCCAGGCGCGGCGGATCTGGTTGAATCTGGAGCTTGTGAAGAAATCGCCTCGCTGTCTGGAATACATACTCGTGCACGAAATGGTGCATCTGCTGGAGCGTCACCACACCGATCGCTTCCGGGGTTTAATGGATCAATACATGCCAGACTGGCGTCTGCGAAAGGCTGAGCTTAACGAGACCCCGCTAGCGCATGAAGATTGGGATTATTGACGCTGCGCATAACAAGGCGCTGTATCGTGCGGATGACCATGGGCAAGAGCGGACGGCTGGTGCCGCGAGTGATGGCTGAGGCCAGATTCCTGCAGATGGATCCGGGCGCGCTTCGTGGATGAGAACGACGGACGTTGGCGGCCTCGCTATTCGTGTGACCGACTACACCGATGTCAACGTAATCGACTTGCGGAAGCGGGCCAGGGCGAGCATGAAGAAGACGATGCCGATGGCGGTGATCACCAGAAATTGCGGCCAGACGACATCCAGTCCGGCGCCTCGGTAGAGAATACCCTGAGCAAGGGTGACGAAATGGGTGGTCGGCGCGGTCAGCATGATGTCGCTTACCAGCTCCGGCATGCTCTCCCTCGGAGTCACGGCCCCGGAGAGCAATTGTAGTGGCAGGATGACCAGGATCATCAGCAATCCGAGCTGGGGCATGGAGCGGGCCACCGTACCGAGAAAGATGCCAATCGAGGACGCCGAGAATAGATAGAGCGTCGCCCCGAGCAGAAACAACGGCACCGAGCCGCTGATCGGTACGCCGAGCATTCCGCGCACCACGATCTCAATGGAAAACCAGGCCGCCAGCACGATCACCAGTCCGTTGGACCAAACCTTGGCGCTCATGATCTCGAAGGGCGTCAGGGGCATGACCAGCAGATGCTCCAGAGTGCCATGCTCGCGCTCGCGAACGATGGCTGCACCCGCCAGAATGATCGCCAGCAGGTTGACGCCGTTGATGATCTCCATGGCACCACCGAACCATTTTCCCTCCAGATTGGGGTTGAATTCATAGCGCAGAGTCAGCGCGATGGGCAAGCGGGTCTCGACGCGATAACCCTGCACGAAGCTGTTGATCTCGCCGTTGAGGATATTGCGGATATAGCTGGTGCCGATAAATGCCTGAGTCATGCGCGTGGCGTCGACGTTGAGCTGGATGCTCGGTTGCTTGTCGGCCAGCAGATCGCGCTCGAAACCCGCCGGGATCTCCAGCACGAAGGTGAAACGCCCGGTATCCATGGCTTGGTCCACTTGCGTCTGGTCGATTGGGACCGGGGCCAGGAAATAGGGGGGATAAAAAGCGGTGCGGATGCGATCCGACAGGGGCGAGCGGTCGTGATCGACAATCGCGATCGGTGCCTTGTTGATGTCCATCGCGGCGGCCGTGGCCGCGACATAGACCCCCCCGGTAAAGACCCAGATCACGAACACCAGCAGCGCCTTGTCGTGCCACAGGCTACGCAGCTCCTTGATGCCGAGTCGGGCAATGTTGGCGGCACTTCGACGCATCGTCATTGCTCCTGTTTGCGCAGCAAGAGCGCACTGAGCCCCACCAGCACCGGGGCGAACAGCGCCAGGATCGCCAGTTGCCCGGCCAGCTCAGAAAATCCCAGCGCCTTGGTGAAGACGCCGCGGCTGATGACCAGGAAATAGGTGGTCGGGTAGCCTTGTCCGATCCATTGACCCACGCCTTCAAGCGAGGCGACCGGATTGGTTAATCCAGAGAACTGGATCGCCGGCAGGAGGGTGCCGACGAGGGCGCCCGCCAGCGCCGCGATCTGGGTGCGCGTGAAGGTCGAGACCAGCAGCCCCAGGGCCGTGGTCGCGGCCACATAGAGTAGCGCCCCCAGCGCCAGCGTCCAGAAGTCGCCCTTGATGGGAACCTCAAACAGCCAGACCGCCAGCGCGCTGAGTCCGAGAAAGCTCAGCATGCTCACCAGGATATAGGGCAATTGCTTGCCGATGAGAAACTCCAGCCGAGTGACCGGGGTGACGTAGAGATTGGTGATGGAGCCCAGCTCTTTCTCCCGCACCACGGCCAGTGCCGCCAGGATGGCGGGAATGAAGACCAGCAGCAGTGCGATGACCGCCGGTACCATGGCGTAAAGGCTCTGGTAGGCTTGGTTGTAGCGATAGCGCACCTCAATGTCCGCGACGCTGGAGGCGTTGATTGGGTTGGCCTGGCGCCGGGCCAAATCGAGCAGGTAATGGTAGTGGGTGCCCTGCACATAGCCACCGGCGGTCTCGCCCCGAAAGGGCATGGCACCGTCCACCCACACCCCCACCTCGGGTGTGTGGCCGCGCTTGAGATCACGGCCGAAATTCGGCGGAATCTCGACGGCGATGGTGATATCGTCGTTGCGCAGTCGCCGTTCCATGTCCGCCGAATCGCGCAGCGGCGGTTGTTCGAGGAAGTACCGCGAGCCCGACAGACTCTGGAGGTAGTCGCGGCTCTGCGGCGTCTGGTCGTAGTCGAGCGCCGCGAAGCGCAGATCCTCGACATCCATGGTCAGACCGTAGCCCATGACCAGCATCAGTAGCACTGATCCCAGCAGCGCGAACACCAGCCGAATGGGATCGCGGGACAGCTCCAGGCTCTCGCGCCAGGCGTAGCCGATCAGGCGTCGCAGCGGCAGGCTCACCGGCCAGCGCGATGACTTGGGAAGGTCGGCGGGCGTGGTCTCAGCCTCAGTCTCAGCGGCGTCCGGCTCGCCGATTGCCTCTTTCAGCACGTCGATGAACGCCTCTTCCAGGGTCTCTGCGCCACGCCTCTGCTGGATGTTTTTCGGAGTGTCGCTGACGAGCACCTTGCCGGCGTGCATCAGTGAGATGCGGTCGCAGCGTTCGCCTTCGCTCATGAAGTGGGTGGAAATGAAAATGGTCACCCGCTGCTCGCGCGAGAGCTCGACCAGTAGCTGCCAAAAGCCATCGCGGGCGATGGGATCGACGCCTGAGGTCGGCTCATCAAGGATCAGAATCTCCGGCTCGTGCACCACAGCTACCGCCAGCGACAGACGCTGGCGGATGCCCAGCGGTAGTTGCGTGGCCTGCGCGTTCTGATAGGGGCCTAAGCCGAAGGTCTCCACCAGCTCGGCGATGCGCGGGGCGATGCGCTCGGACGGCAGGTGAAACAGATGCGCATGCAGTTCCAGGTTTTGGTGAACCGTCAGCTCTGTATAGAGCGAGAACGACTGCGACATATAGCCCACCCGACGCCGGGTGGCCATGTCGCTGGCGTCGACCTCGTGACCGAACAGCAGCGCCTTGCCCTCGCTTGCCGGGAGTAGCCCGGTGAGCATTTTCATGGTGGTGGTCTTACCGCAGCCGTTGGAGCCAAGGAAGCCGTAAATCTCTCCTTGCTCGATGCGAAAGCTCACATTGTCCACCGCGATGAAGTCACCGAATCTGCGGGTGAGTCCCTCGGCGACGATGGCAGGCGGCCCGTCGCTACTCTGGCGTGGCGGCACGACCAGCGCATGATGCTCGCGGCGCTTCTCCTCCGGCAGCAGGCGGATGAACGCGGTGTCGAGATCCTCGGCGTCGGTGCGCGCCAACAACTCGGACGGAGTACCGGTCGCGAGGATACGCCCGGCGTCCATCGCGGCGAGGCGCTCGAAACGCGCCGCCTCGTCCATGTAGGCCGTGGCCACCACCAGGCTCATCCCTGGACGGCGAGTGCGTATCCGCTCGATCAGCTCCCAGAATTGGCTGCGTGCGAGGGGGTCTACGCCTGTGGTGGGTTCGTCCAGGATCAACAGATCCGGGTCATGAATGAGCGCACAGCAAAGCCCCAGCTTCTGTTTCATGCCGCCCGAGAGCTTGCCGGCTGGGCGCCCGGCGAAGGGCGTCAGCGCAGTGCTGTCGAGCAGATCGGCGATGCGCGCCTCGCGCTCGGCGCGACCTTGTCCGAACAAGCGGGCGAAGAAGACCAGATTCTCGTGGACCGACAGTGTCGCGTAGAGATTGCGGCCCAGCCCCTGGGGCATGTAGGCGATGCGCGGGGCCACGCGTTTGCGGTGGCGGGCATCGGACATATCGCCGCCCAGCACGCTGACCTGGCCTTTCTGGATGCGTCGCGCCCCGGCCATCAGGCTCAGCAGGGTGGACTTGCCGACCCCGTCTGGACCGATGAAGCCCATCAACCGGCCGGCCGGGATATCGAGGCTGACCCCGTCGGCCGCTCGCACGCCGCCGTAAGCCTGGACCAGGTCTACCAGCCGAACGACCGGGCTGGGTGCGGTGTCCATCAGGGCCGCCTGCCGACCTTCAGCGTGTCAGGCCATGCGGCCTGCGGGTCGAGACGCACATAGGCCTCGCCCGGAATGCCAGTCTTGACCCGTTCGATATAGTCCGAGAGCAAGCTTGGATCAATCTTGACCTTGACCCGAAACATCAGCTTCTCGCGCTCGGTGCGTGTTTCCACCTCGCGCGGGGTGAACTGGGCCTGAGGATCGACGAACGAGACCTGGGCCGGAATCACATAGTCGGGAATGGCGTCGAGAATGATGCGCGCCTCGCCGCCGACGGTGATGCGCCCCGCCTGGGCCGTGGGCAGAAAGATGCTCATGTAGACGTCGGTGAGATCGAGCACCGTCACCACCCGCCCGCCGGCGGCCAGCACCTCGCCGGGTTCGGCCAGCCGGTAGAGCACGCGACCGTCGATCGGACTGCTCAGGACACTGTCGTCGATGTTGGACTGAATACGGTCGACGGCCGCCTTGGCCGCTTCGATGCTGGCCTCGGCCTCTACGGCCTGGATGTTGGCGGCCTGCAGGGCGGCCTCGGCGGTCGCGAGCAGGGTGCGATCCTGGTCGAGTTGGTCGATGGAGATGTTGCCCTTGCTGCTGAGTTGCTTGGAGCGACTGAACGTATTGCGCGCGTATTCCAGCTCGCTCTTGCGCTGTTTGATGATAGCCTTGGCGTAACGTACGCCCTCCTGCTCTCGGCGCAGCTCCGCCTGCGCCTGGCGCAGTTGTGCCAGCAGTTCAGAGGTGTCCATGTGGGCCACCACCTGACCCGCGCTCACCATGTCGCCTTCATCAACCAGGATTTCTGCGAGTCGTTCGGCCAGGCGGGTCGCCACGTCGACCTCCGTGGCCTCGATGCGGCCATTGCCAGAGCCAAAGCCCTCGGCCAGTCCTTCGTCTTGATAGTGCTGCCAGGCATACCAACCGCCTGCGCCAAGAGCGCCTACCACCAGCACTACCGCGAGCCACTTCACAACAGCCATTCAGTTCTCCGTGAGAAATTCCGCGCGTCAGGACAAGGAGCGATAGCGACCGCAGCAGCACAGCCGTCAATCAGGCGGTTTTTGCTAACGTAGCCGTTCATCAATCAATAGCGTGTATTTGGCATCCACTGTCTGCTGAAAATCTATACATTATGAATGCTCAATTAACCATAAACGATCCCAATGTTTGCCGCCAGTGCGTGAGCTGGACGTTCTGCAAAGGCTCGTCAGCACGCGTGTTTTCTCAATCCGCGCTGTGTGTTTCAGGTCGTCAGCAATCGCTTGGCTTCGTTCACTTTGGCTGCGAGATAGTCTGATCCGCCACGATCCGGATGCAGGCGCTGAATGAGTCGACGATGGGCGGCCTGGATCTCCTCGGCGCTTGCCTCCGGCTCCACGCCCAGGATCGCGCGTGCTTCAGCGTCATTCATGGTTGCGCTTTCAGGTGCAGGAGCGGCATCCGGGCGCGGACGGGGAGGTGGCTCTTCGATACGCTGTCCGCGCGCCTTGACCAGATAGACCTCGAGCGCCTCGGCCGATTCGGCATCCATTTGATAGCAGGTCGCAAGCAGCCCGAGCAAATCGTTGGTTGGGATGCGCTCGAGCGAGCGCCCTTGCAATGGACCGGCGCGCACCTCGCCGTCGATGTGCCCGGAGAGATGATCAATGGTCAGCAGGACATAGCGCGTAGCGACCCGCGACTGATGGGGGCCTTGGTAGCTGTTCGTAGTCTTGAACTCACGCAGCCACATCGCCGTCGCTCCAGCCACGGCGCTCGGCATCAGGATGAAATTCACCACCGGAATCATCCCCATCCCGGCCGCTGCGGCGCCGAAACCCAGGCTAAGGGTGCGGCGGCGGCGCAACCGCTGGCGCATCTCGCCGAACTTCAATCCGTGATTGCCCATCGGATAGTCGCTGTACTGCACGGTCAGAATCCAGGCGGTATAAAGAAACCACAGCAGCGGCCCGACGATCGGGACAAACAGCAGCAGCAAGAACGGAATCGCCCACAGCAAGGCGTAGAGGATCTTGCGCAGCTCGTCGAGCAGGGTCGGCACCAACTCGGCCAGCATGCGCCGGAAATCATTGTCCTGCTCCAGGGGTTGACCTGTCAGCAGCAGTTCCACCTTCTCGGCCAGCAGGTTGTTGAAGGGCGAGGCGACGAGGTTGGCGACCATTCCAAAGCTGTAGAACACCACCACCAGGATGAGCAACCCGAAGATGGGCCAGAGGAGCCAATTGAGCCAACCCAGCCAGTCGGGCATCCTGGCGTCGAGGCTCGCCATGAGCCCTTCGAACTGACTGAAACTGACATAGATCGCGCCCGTGAAGACCAGCATGTTCACCAGCAGGGGAATGAGCACGAACCGTCGCAGTCCAGGACGGGCAATGAGCCTCACGCCCTGTAACAGGTATCCGGCGCCTGAAATCGGGTTACTGAACATAAAGCGCAGTTCGAGCAGTCGTCTGAATGAGTCGAGGGTGGAGTACGCACCGGACGGCGGCGATGAGCGCGCTGCTGCCTTTGGCGAAGCTCGTGCTTGTCCAGACGGTCGAGGCCCGAGGATGCGGGCGCGTTAACCGGACTCTGGCGTTGCCGTGTCGATCAAGAGATTGCGAAGAGCGTCCGGCGCTTCCAACAGCGGATTGTGACCGACACCCGCCAGGATCGCCAGTTGAGTTTTTGGTCTGCGCGCCACGACCTCTTGCGCGATCTCCAGGAACTTTGCGTCCCGCGACCCGACGACCCAGCGCAGTCGGCCCGGATAGTGGTCGATCGCCTCCCAGGTGCTCGGCATTTCGGCCAGGCCTAAACAGGTCAGCGCCTTGGCCAATCCCTCCGGGCGCTGTCCAAGGCGGCGCGTACGCTGGCGCTCGAGCGCCTCGGGCGCCAGCCGTGACTGGTCGTGGAATAGCGGCTGAAGCTCCCAGGCCGCCACGAACGCCTCAATCCCGCGCTCGCGAAGCAGCGCGATCCAGCGCTGGTCTTGGGCGCGACGCGCCTCGCGTGCGCTTGGATCAGTCAGTCCGGGATGGGCCGAGAGGATGGTCGCGGCGCGAAAGCGCTCGGGCGCCTCGCGGATCATCGCCAGTGCGATGCGCCCGCCGAGCGAGTAGCCGATCAGCTCATCAATGCTGGACGGCAGCCCGGCGAGCAGTGACCGAACGACCTCCTCGAAACGCCCCTCGGGATCAGAGGCGCGGCAGTGTCCGGGCAGGTCGATTGGGAGCCAGTCCGGGCGCGCGCCGATGCAGGGTTGCCAGTCCAGCGCGGTTCCGGTGAAGCCGTGCAGCAACAGGCGGCGCGGTGGCGCGTCGCTCAGAGCGCGGCCTCGGCGATCTTGGCCTCGGCCTCCTTGTCGCGCTCGATTAGGGCATAGGCGGAATGGTTGTGGATAGACTCGAAGTTCTCCGCCTCGACGGTATAGGCGAGGACGCGCTCGTCGTCGTTTAAGCGTTTGGCCACATCGCGGACCATGTCTTCGACGAACTTGGGATTATCGTAGGCGCGCTCGGTGACAAATTTCTCGTCCGGGCGCTTGAGTAACCCGAACAACTCGGAAGAGGCCTCACGCTCGACCATCTCAATGATCTCTTCCAACCAGATGAACGCCCCGGCGCGCACCTGCACGGTGACATGCGAGCGCTGGTTGTGAGCACCGTAGGCAGAGATTTTGCGCGAGCAGGGACACAGGCTGGTCACCGGAATGACCAGCTTGATCTCCAGCTTGGGCTTGCCGTGGCGAATCTCGCCGATGAAGGTGACGTCGTAGTCGAGCAGGCTCTTCACGCCCGACACAGGCGCCTGCTTGTTGATGAAGAAAGGAAAGCGCATTTCGATGTGACCGGCCTCGGACTCCAGCCGCTCGGACATCTCGGTGAGCATCTCCTTGAATGAGGGCACACTAATCTCGCGCTCGTGGTTGTTGAGCACCTGCACGAAGCGCGACATGTGCGTGCCTTTGAAGTCGTGCGGGAGATAGACGTACATGTTGAACGTGGCGACGGTGTGCTGTTCCCGGCCACCGCGTTCACTTACTCGCACGGGATGGCGAATATCCTTGATGCCGACTTTGTCGATAGCGATACGACGGGTATCGGCGCTGCCCTGGACATCGGCGATTTGATTGGCCGCTGCCTCGGCATGACACCTTGACTTGAGCGCTTGCTCCATGGGTTGGATTCCTCAACGGATCTTGACTGTCTGCGATGCCTGCCAATCTTGGGTCGATGCTCGCGAGAAAAAGCGGCAAGGGCGCAGCGTGTACGGTGCGGCTGCGTGCCGCGACGGAGTTTGACCGCGCGATCTGTGTCTGGATCAGGCCGTGCGCTCCAGCAGCGCGTCGGCAATCCAGCGTAAGGGATCAGCACCGCTATCGAAGACCTCTAGGGCGGTATGCGCTTGATCAATGAGGTTGCTTGCCATCTCCTTGGCACCGGCGAGCCCGACGAGGGCAGGGTAGGTGGCCTTGTCGAGTTGCCGGTCGCGCCCTGCAGTCTTGCCGATCATGCTGGTGTCGCCTTCGACATCGAGGATGTCGTCCTGGATCTGAAAGGCCAGGCCGAGACACTTGGCATAATGGTCGAGGCGTTCGGCGTGGTCCGGGACCAGATCGCCACTCGCGCGGATGCCCATCTGCACCGATGTTCGGATGAGCGCGCCGGTCTTGTGGATATGGATATTTTCCAGCATAGCGAGGTTGAGCGGGGTGCCCGCAGCCTCCAGGTCCATGGCCTGACCGCCGACCATGCCGCGCGCACCGCTGGCGCGCGCCAGCGTCTCGACCATGCGAATGCGCGCCTCGGCGCTCAGCCCCGGCGCCTCGGCCAGAGCCTGGAAGGCCAGCGTCTGGAGTGCGTCGCCGGCCAAGATGGCGGTCGCCTCGTCGAAGGCGCGGTGGCAGGTGGGGCGCCCGCGCCTGAGGTCGTCGTCGTCCATCGACGGTAGATCGTCGTGGATGAGCGAGTAGGCGTGGATCAGCTCGACCGCGCAGGCCGGTCGATCAAGAAACTCGGCGTCCACCCCCAATGCCTCCCCGGCGGCGTAGGCGAGCAGGGGGCGGATGCGCTTGCCCGAGGCGAGCACCGTATAGCGCATCGCCTCGTGCAGGCGCGTCGGCTGTACGGTCAGCGGCGGGAGTAGGGCATCGAGCGTGGACTCGATGCGCGCCTGGCAGCGCGAGCGGAAGGCGTCCAAAGTATGATCGGTCATGGTGTATCGAATGGTTCTGGCTCGGCGTCCGGCCGGGCGTCGGTCAGAATGCGAACGCGCTGTTCCGCGGTGTCGAGCGCCTGCTGGCAGAGGCGTGTGAGTCCGACCCCGCGCTCGAAGGCGGCCAGCGACTCTTCGAGGGTCGTCTCGCCCCGCTCCAGGACATCGACGATGCCCTCAAGCTCGGCGAGCGCCTGCTCGAAGGACGGGGTTTTCTCGGGCGCGGGCGGGTTGGTCGATTTTTTCATGCAGTTTGAATCAGACTTTGAAGGTACGGTACCGTAGGTCGGTTGAGTGGTCAAACCAGCACGACGTTGACGACCACACCCCCTAATACGCTAAGGAACAACGCCACGTCTATGACCGGCAACTACGATGCTTCAGCCATCGAGGTCCTGATGGGTCTCGACCCGGTGCGCAAACGCCCCGGAATGTACACCGACACGACAAGACCCAACCACCTGGCCCAAGAGGTCATCGACAACAGCGTCGACGAGGCGCTCGCCGGACACGCCAGACGCATTGAGGTCACGCTCCATGTCGACGACTCGCTCGAGGTCACCGACGATGGGCGCGGCATGCCGGTTAACATCCATCCCCAGGAGGGTCTGCCGGGGGTCGAGGTCATTCTCACCAAGCTGCATGCGGGCGGCAAGTTCAATGCCGACAATTACCGATTCTCGGGCGGACTGCACGGCGTTGGCGTATCAGTGGTCAATGCGCTGTCACGGCATCTGGAAATCTGGGTCAAGCGCAGCGGCCATGAATACAACATGGCCTTCAAGGGTGGCAACAGGGTCTCCGCGCTCGAAGCGATTGGCACGGTCGGGCGCAATAACACCGGGACCAGGCTGCGCTTCTGGCCCGATCCCAAATACTTCGATACCCCAAAATTTGCCGTCCGACCCCTGATGCACCTGCTGCGTGCCAAGGCCGTGCTCTGTCCCGGACTCGAAGTGCGCTTCCGCGACGAGACGAGCGGCGAGGAGCGCATCTGGTGCTATGAGGAAGGCCTCAAAGACTATCTAAGCCAGTCCTTGAAAGGCGCGGCGATCGTCCCCGCCGAGCCTTTTGTCGGCGACATGCAGGGGAGCAGCGAGGCGGTGAGCTGGGCGCTGGCCTGGCTGCCCGAGGGCGGTGAGCCGATCGCCGAGAGCTATGTCAACCTGATCCCGACGGTGCAGGGCGGAACCCATGTCAACGGCCTGCGCACCGGGCTGACCGAGGCGGTGCGTGAGTTCTGCGAGTTCCGCAATCTACTCCCACGCGGTGTCAAGCTCGCACCAGAGGATGTCTGGGGTCGGCTGAGTTATATCCTCTCGGTCAAGCTCCTCGAACCCCAGTTCTCCGGCCAGACCAAGGAGCGCCTGTCTTCGCGCGAATGCGCCGCCTTCGTCTCGGGCGTGGTCAAGGACGCCTTCAGCCTCTGGCTCAATCAGCATGTGGAGGAGGGCGAGCGCATCGCCGAGCTGGCCATCGGGGCGGCTCAGGCACGGCTGCGCGCCGGGCGCACCGTCACGCGCAAGAAGATCGCCCAGGGACCGGCCCTGCCCGGCAAGCTCGCCGACTGCACCGCGACCGATCCCGAGCGCGGCGAGCTGTTTTTGGTTGAGGGCGACTCAGCCGGTGGCTCGGCCAAACAGGCGCGCGATCGTGAGTTCCAGGCCATCCTCCCGCTGCGCGGTAAGATCCTCAACACCTGGGAGGTCGATGCCGCCGAGGTATTAGGCTCTCAGGAGGTCCACGACATCGCCGTGGCCATCGGCGTCGATCCGGGCAGCGACGATCTCACCCGGCTGCGCTTCGGCAAGATCTGCATCCTGGCCGACGCCGACTCCGATGGCGCCCATATCGCCACCCTGCTGTGCGCGCTCTTTCTCAAGCATTTTCGCCGCCTGGTGGCTGAGGGACATGTCTATGTCGCCATGCCGCCGCTCTATCGCATCGACGTCGGCAAGCAGGTTTTCTACGCCCTCGATGATGATGAGAAGCGCGGGGTTCTCGAGCGTATTGCGGCCGAGAAGCTCAAGGGCAAGGTCAACGTCCAGCGCTTCAAAGGGCTCGGCGAGATGAACCCGATGCAGTTGCGCGAGACCACCATTCATCCGGATACGCGACGTCTGGTCCAGCTCACCATTGAGCCAGAGGACCACAGCGATAGGCTGTTGGACATGCTGCTGGCCAAGAAACGCGCCGCCGACCGCCGTGGCTGGCTCCAGGCCAAGGGCGATCTGGCAGAGGTGTGAGCACGTTCTTAAGGAGACGCGGAGTGCTTTAAGACCATGTCTTTCGTGTTTCCGCCTTCACCACGTCTTTGCGCGAGACTTGCCGCGTGCCCTCGAGGCACCGACGTCAACTAATCGGTGGTAAGCAGGGGTCGCCTCGAACCGGTTTCGGATAGAATGGCACCCGTCCATAATCGAATGCAGATCACCAATGCTGTCTATCGAGAACCTTTCGAAGCGTTTCGACACCTCCCTCGATCACCCCCTCTTCGAGCAGGTCTCCTTGAGTCTCTCGCCGGGCGAGTCGGTCGCCGTGATGGGCGAGTCAGGGGTGGGCAAGTCGACCCTGCTCAACTGCATCGCCGGTCTCGAGTCGGTCGACGGCGGTCGCATCCGACTGCGCGACACCGAGGTGACCGCACTCGACGAGGACGCCTGCTCGCGGCTGCGTCGGCGCGAACTCGGATTCGTGTTCCAGGCGTTCCATATCCTGCCGCACCTGACCTTGGCCCAGAATGTCGCCCTTCCGCTCTGGCTGCTCGACGAGACCGAAGCGGTCGCCGATCAGCGCGCCCGCGCCATGCTCGAGCGTGTCGGACTGGGTCGGCGCGGCGACGACTGGCCTCGTCATCTCTCCGGCGGCGAGCTGCAGCGCGTCGCCATCGCACGCGCACTGGTGCATGCGCCGACGCTCGTACTCTGCGACGAGCCGACCGGGAATCTCGACCCGGAGCGCGCGCTGGGCGTACTCAAGCTGCTGTTCGAGGGCATCCACAACGCCGGGGCGATCGGGATTCTGGTCACGCACTCGCGCGCGGCGGCCGGGCATGCCGACCGGATACTGCGCTTGACCGCGAGCGGTCTGGTCGAGGATGCGGGCTAAGACGATGAGCCTTCTCGGATCCGGTACCGGTACTGCACTGCGGCATATCTTTCTCGCCAGTCTTCGGCGACGACGCCTCTCCACCGCATTGTCGCTGCTCGCCATCGCGCTCGGCGTGGCGCTCGGATTGGCAGTGCAGCTCATCCATACCGCCGCGCTCGACGAGCTCGATCGCGGGATGCGCCTGCTCAGCGGCGAGGCGGATCTTCAGGTGGTCGGACCGCGCAGCGGCTTCGAGGATGCGCTCTATGCACGGGTCGCCCGTCATCCTGCGGTGGCTGTGGCGAGTCCGCTCCTGGAGATCCAAGCTCGCCTGCCGGGGCGCGACGAGATGCTGCAGGTCTTCGGAATCGATCTTTTTCGCGTCGCACAGGTCACCCCCTCGTTGCTCCCCGTCGTTTGGACAGCGCCGGTGGATTCAGATGGCGATCCTGAACAATCGGCCGCGGATCGACCCGATCGACTGACTGCACTCAAACCCGATGCGCTCTTCCTGAGTCCTGCCGCCGACAAGCGACTCGGACTCGGCGCCGGAGACGCGCGAGACAACGAGGTTGCGGTCCAGATCGGGCTCGGCGAAGCACGGCTTCGAGTCGCCGGCTCGGTTCCCGGCGCCGGAGTCGGGCAGGTGCTGGCGGTGATGGACATCGCAGGTGCCCAGCAGGTCTTCGATCGGATCGGCCGCCTCACTCGGATCGATCTGCGTCTCGCCCCGGGGGTCGAACGCGGACCAGCGCAGGAGCAGCTGCGCACACTGTTGCCGCCGGGTGTCGCCCTCCTGACCCCGGAGGAGAGCGCATCCGAGGTCACGGGCGTTTCGCGTGCCTATCGTGTCAATCTGACCATGCTGGCGGCCATCGCGCTCTTGACCGGCGGCTTTCTGGTCTTCTCGGCGCAGTGGCTCGCGGTCGTGCGCCGGCGGCGCGAATTCGCCTTCCTGCGTGCGCTCGGACTCGATCGCGGCAGCCTCCGGCGCGGGCTGCTTGCGGAGGGTGCCCTGCTCGGGCTGGTCGGCGGCGCGCTCGGCGTGCTCCTAGCTTACCTGCTGAGCGCCCTCGCCTTCAGTCTGATCGGCGGAGATCTGGGCGCGGGTTTCTTTCGAGGCATCGCCCCGCAGTTGAGCGTCGAGCCCGTATTGACCCTCGCCTATCTCGCACTCGGCGTGGTCGCGGGCGTGGCCGGCGCCTGGCTACCGGCACGCGATGCCGCACGCATGCTGCCCGCCCGCGGCCTGCGGGCGGGCGACGAGGCCGAGGTCTATCAAGCGCGACCGCGCTGGGGCGCGACCCTGATCGCCCTGATCCTCGCCGCGCTGCTCTGTCTGCTGCCGCCTCTCGGCGGTGTTCCCGTATTCGGTTATCTGGCCGTCGTACTTATCCTGATCAGCGCCGTTCTCGCCATCCCCGGAGGCACGGTCGGCGCGATGCGCCTCTTGCCCGCGCGGGGCTCGCTCATGATCCGACTGGCGCGGGCGCGCCTCGCTGCAGCCCCGGGACAGGCGGTCGTGGCTGGCGTGGGAGTCGTCGCCAGCGTCGCCCTGGCGGTGTCAATGGCTATCATGGTCAGCTCCTTCCGCTACTCGCTCGACGACTGGCTGACCCGGATGCTCCCCGCCGATCTGTATTTGCGCGCATCCGACTCGGGTGCGAGCGGTTATTTGAACGCGGACGCTGTCGCACGCGTGGCCGCGCTGCCGGGTATCGTGTCGGTGCGTCCGGTCCGCTTCGAGAGCCTACGCATCGGCGAGGTGCGCGAGTCGATCGCGCTTATCGCTCGCCCGGTGCAGCACGCATCGGGCCTGCCGCTCGTTGCCGGAACGCTCGATCCACCGACCGGGCCGGTTACGGATCCGCCGACCTGGATCTCGGAGGCCCTGGCCGACCGGCTGGACCTCGGGGTTGGGGGTCCGCTCGCCCTGCCGCTCGGCGGGCATCTGCAGACCTTTCGGGTTGTCGGCATCTGGCGTGACTATGCACGCCAACAGGGAGCCGCGGTGATCGAGCTGGAGACCTTTCGCGCGCTGACCGGTGATCGACGCACCAACGATCTGGGCCTCGCTCTGGAGTCCGAAGCCGATCCGGTCGAGGTCATGAGCGCCATCCGCGCGACACTCGGCGATCGGGTCAGCGAGATGATCCTGCCCGGAGAGCTGCGCAACATGATCCTCCAAGTGTTCGATCGCACCTTCCTGGCGACCTATCTGATGCTGGCTGTCGCGGTGACGATCGGTCTTTTCGGCATTGGGACCACCTTCGCCGCGCTCGCGACCAGCCGCCAAAAGGAGTTCGGAATCCTGCGCCACTTGGGACTGCCGAGGCGGCGGATCGGGACACTTCTGGCCCTGGAGGCGGCATTGACCGCTGCGGTCGGCGTCGGCGTCGGACTGGTCGCAGGCGGGGCGATCGCCCTAGTGCTGATCCGGGTCATCAATCCCCAGAGTTTTCACTGGAGCATGGACATGCGGCTTCCGTTCGGCCTGCTACTGATCTTCGGCTTGGCGATGATCCTGCTCGCGGCGCTCGCTGCCCGACTCGCGGGTCGGCAGGCGATGCGACAAGACGCGGTGCTCGCGGTACGGGAGGATTGGTGATGTCGCTTCGGATCCTACCGATCCTCGTTCTGTGTTTACTGATGTCGGTCGTTTCGGCGAGCGACTTCGCGACGGTGGTCGAGGGACGGGTCTTGGCCTTTCCTGCGGACACGGGCGCGCATCCGGATTTCCGCACCGAATGGTGGTACATCACCGGCTGGCTGACCGACGAGACCGGTACCGAACGCGGCTTCCAGGTCACCTTCTTTCGGGTTGGCACCGGTATCGGCGCGGACAACCCGAGCCGCTTCGCACCGCGCCAGCTCATCCTGGCCCATGCGGCGATCGCCGACCCGATTAGCGGAGCCCTCATTCATGCCGAGCGGATCGAGCGTGCACTCGATCCCCTGGCCGGCGCAGACATCGGGCGGACCCGCGCCTGGATCGGCGATTGGGAGCTGGTGCTGGATGACGACGGCACGCAGTATCGGACCCGAATCCTATCCGACGCCTTCGATCTGGACCTCGAACTGGCGCCGCCCGGCCCGCCCGTCCTCAACGGCCGCGAGGGGTTTAGCCAAAAGACACCGGATCCCCGTAACGCGAGCTACTACTACAGCCGCCCGCAACTCGTCGTCGGTGGACGCATCCGCATCGAGGGGGCTGACCTGAGGGTCACCGGGCACGCCTGGCTTGATCACGAGTGGTCGAGCGAGATCATGCCGGCGCAGGCCCGCGGCTGGGATTGGATGGGCATCAACCTGAACGACGGCGGCTCGCTGATGGCCTTCCGAATGCGCAGGGTCGACGGTTCGCCGCTCTGGGCCGCCGCGACACTGCAAGAGGGTACGGAGCCGACGCGGATCCTCACACCGGAGCAGGTGCGCCTTCTTCCTCGGCGACGCTGGCAGTCGCCCCGCACGGGCGCCGAATATCCGGTCGAGTGGATCTTGGAGCTCGACGGCCGGACCCTCCGCCTGGAACCTTTAATGGACGACCAGGAGCTCGACGGCAGACGCTCGACCGGGATCGTCTACTGGGAAGGTGCGGTCAGGGTTTACGAAGCGGAGCGGGAGATCGGACGCGGGTATCTGGAGATGACCGGGTATGCACAACGGCCGGACAACCTCTGATTTGGCGCTTGATGGATTCCGAACAGCTAGCGCAAAAGCGCGGCCAGGAGCGCGCCGAGCAATCCCTTGCCGCGCATGCGGGCGTTGTGGACGAACTGGAAAAAGCAGGTTCATGGAAGCCATCGCCGTCTTCGTCTCGGAGGTACTCCCCCGCTTGACCCCTTTTGGAAACTGTCTGAAACACATAAAGAGCCAAGCCTTAAGCGTCAGGAGCCGTATGACGCCAAGCGTGCCGTTGCGCCTGCGGCGGAAAGGCCATCCGCATCGGCCGCGGGGCGATTTCGCGTGGTCTCATCGAGTCGGATCGGTTCCAGCAGTTTGGCCTCGAAATTGGTCAGAACGCTGAATTCGACCCGCCGCGAGGCATCCGCGTCCTCGCGTCCATTGCGATCATGCACGGGCCGCGAGGAGGACAGCCCAACCGCTGCCACCCGCTCGCCGAACCAGTGCGCGTCATCCACCCCGTCGAGTCCATAGGCGAAGCGCAGTACCGCCTGGGTGCGCTGCTGGCTCAATTGCATATTGAGAAAATAGGCCTCCAGCGGCGGCGTCTCGGCGCTCCATTCGCTGGAGGTATGACCTTCGATGCGGATCTCGCGAATCACGTCCCGGAAAACGTCGAGCTGGGCCAGATAACGCGGCAGGAAATCGCGCAGGATGGCCTCGAACTCCGGCTTGATGCGCGCCGAGCTGCGGTCGAACAAGACATCCGGCTCGCGAAAACGCAGCGTCAGCGTCGGCTTCACCAGCTCGGCGTTCCAGCGCGCGAGGTCATCGCGAAACTCGCTTTCCAGCGCCCGATAGATGGCCTGGCGTGATTCGGCCGCAGTGGCGCGCACCTGTGTCTCGGTGAGATGGGTGCGCTCGACCTGGGCCATATAGAGCACCGACAGAAAGAGGAAAATCATCATCAGAACCGCCATGAGGTCAGAGACCACCAGCCAGTGGCTGTCGTCCTCGGGCCGAGGCGCGGCGGTGTGTGATGCCACGAGGCGTGCTTTCATCACTGCGCCCTCGCTGCGAGATCATCTTGGGCGGTGCCGAAGGGCCCGGTCTCAACCCCGTACTGGCTAAGCCGCTGCTGCGTGCTCAGACCCGAGAGAACCGCGTTCTCGATACTCTCGAGCATCGCGCTCAGACGCTGATCGATGGCGGGGAAGGCCTCCTTGGCCTTATCGCGCAGCTCGGCGATACCCCCGAGCAGAGCTTCCAGCCCCAAAGTCTCGCGGCGCAGCGCGGCCATGGTCGCTTCCTGATCCTCAACGTGACTGGAGATCTGACGCGCCTGCTGGGTCAGCACCTGCAAACTGCTCTGGGATGTGGCAATGCCTTCGATGGCTTGATCGAGCTGCTCGCCGAGTGACTCCATGTGCCGGCGATATTGATCCTGCCATTGCAGAAGCTTCGCGACCGAGTCATCCAGGCGGCGGAAATTCTCGCCGAACTGTTCACCGAGATTGGCGTTGAAATCGCGGATGACCGATTCGAGCGCGGCGATGAGCTGGCGCGAGCCCATCTCGCTCAACTGCTCGGCAAAGCGCTCCATCGCGGCCAGATGTTCACGGTGCTGATGCTCCAGTGTCTGGATCAAGCGCTCATCCATGCGGGTCGCTTGCTCGGCGAGCTGGAGCGTCGCGGTCAACTGCGCATCCGCGACTTGTGTCTGGTGTTGGATGAGCGTCAGCAGATTGGCGCTTTGGCCCTGTTCGTCGATAGGCGTCTGCGTCGTCTCTTGCGCCCGTGCGCCGTCGCGACCCAGCACCAGCACCAGGCGCAGACAGGCCGACAGCAAAATGCCGACAATACTGGTCGTGAAGGCGAGCTTGAGTCCATCGAGCAGCAGCGGGATGCTGTATTCAATGCGTGTGGAATCGAAGTCCAGCAGTCCGATGGCGATCCCCAGAAAGGTCCCGAGAATGCCCAGGGTCGTGAGCAGGGTCGGTGTGCTCTGATAAAATGCGGTGGCCCGTCTGCGCATGATGCTTGCCAGCGCAAGCGCGAAGAGGATGACCATGATCATCACAAAGAGCCCGGTAACCTCAGTGGAGTCCATGCTTGCCAGTGCGTTCACAACGCCTAGGGCAATTGATTCGAGCATGATGCGTCTTCCCGTCGAGTGTTGGCTGGTCGACGCGCGGTGCGTCTGACTTGTTACGGGAAGTAAAAGCACAAATAGGGCCAATCAGACAATTTCTGGATGCGGCCCGCGTTCAGCGGTTCTCGACCGGAACGGATGTCTGGGTCGCGCCTCAAACTGGCGTCAATATATTGACTGCCGCGCACTTCGAGTAAACCAGCGTTCTTTGGAGGGCTATCAGTGCCCATATCGGGTTACGCTACGCTAATCCGATCTACTTAGACTGTGCGCGAGGAGCGTATCGTGGCTTTTGGTAAGCTGGCGCCCATCATCATGGCGGGTCTGCTCGCGATCACGGCGCATGCCGCTCCTGATACACCAGCACCCGTGTTCATCGGTCTGGACGCTGAATTCGGCCACCGCACCAGCGCCTCGGCGCAGGCGATCAGGCAAGGGATGGAAATCGCGATTGCCGAGATCAATGCCGCAGGCGGTGTGCTCAATGGTCGAGCGCTCGAGCTGGTGGTGCGCGACAATCGCTCGCTCTCCGCGCGCGGGGTGGACAATCTACGCGAGCTGGCGGCGATTGCGGATCTAGTCGGCGTCTTCGGCGGCAAATTCAGCCCCATCTACCTGGAATCTCTGCCGGTGGCGCATGAGCTGGGGATCCCCTTGCTCGATCCCTGGGGCGCCGCCGACACCATTACCGACCATGCTTACCGCCCGAGCTATACCTTTCGTTTGTCGCTGAAGGACTCTTGGGCGGCCCCGGTCATGCTCGATTTCGCCAAGAGGGTCCACGGCGCCGAGCGTGTTGGCATGCTG
This sequence comes from Thiorhodococcus sp., assembly GCA_029257385.1. Classification (GTDB taxonomy): domain Bacteria; phylum Pseudomonadota; class Gammaproteobacteria; order Chromatiales; family Chromatiaceae; genus Thiorhodococcus. Next base: position 41 of record JARIBS010000070.1, on the reverse strand, counting down.
CTGCCCAACACTGCCTGGGGCCGCAGCAATCAGCACGCCAT
>JARIBS010000031.1 GCA_029257385.1 Thiorhodococcus sp. | reverse complement strand
CACAGCGCCGCAATCTCCGGGGCGGGAATCTGGAGGTGCCGGTCGATGCCAAAGCGCCCGAGGTTCTCGGCGATCTGTCCGGCGTCGCGCTGATTGGCGCCCACCGCTGATGGTGCTTGCTCCTCCGGCGGTCGATTGGCCGGTTGGAAGGAGAACTCCGCATGGAGCGCCGCAACACACCGCACTGGCAGACCCAAGCGATCAGAGAAGCGCTCGGCGCTATCCGCGCCGCTGAAGTTCGTGATGGCGACGAAATGTACGCGCTCCAGGTGCGGGTTGCGGGTGCGGTAGGCCGCGACCAGGTTGCACAGGGTGGTGCCGGTGCTGATCTCGTCATCGACGACGACGAGATCGCGCGCGGTGGCGAATATGTTCCGATGGGCTGACTCAATGGGTTCGTACAGATATTGATCGGGGGCGTGACAGTGCGGCTCCTGAAACGCCATGTAGGCACGCCCGGCGACCCGGTAGCGGGTGGAGTGCAGAAAGAGCGCCCGGGCATCGGGGCGTTGATCGAGTACCGCCTCGAAGACCCCTTGGCCGAGTCCGGTTGCCGTTTCAGCCATGGCGATGAAGGCCCAGGGACCGGTGCCCAGATCGAGTTGCGACGCCAGATAAGTGTGCACCCGCTGCATGTGCGAAGGGGTGGCTGGCCAGTGCTTGCCGAGCACCTTGCTCAGAAACAGGAAGCCCCGCTTGCGATTGTTGCGGGCGGCGAAGCCACTGAGTTCAGCGAGCGGGAACGCGCCCTCGCGTACCCGCACGTCGAGCGTTCCGGTCTGCAACTCCACCCGGCAGCACGCGTTCATGACGCCCTAGCGATCCCAAGTTTAGAGATGCGGCTGGATCTGCGGGAGCAGTTGCTCTGGGGTCTGGCCCTTTCCGACCTCTCCGATCGCGTGCATCTTCCACTCGGCATTATGGCGATAGACCTTGACCATGATCATCGCCGTGTGGCTGCCCTGGCAGCTCAGATCGTAGCGGGCGATTTCCTGATCGCTGCTGCCGTCGAGGATACGACAATAGGCATTTTCGACCTTGGAGAAATCCTGACCGGTGAAGTTGTTTACGGTAAAGACCAGGCTTTTGGCGTTGGCCGGAACCCCAGACAGATCGACATGGATCTGCTCGTCGTCGCCCTCACCCTCGCCGGTGCGATTGTCGCCAGAGTGCTGGATGCTCCCGTCCTTGCTGCGCAGTTGACGGAACCAGACCGTATCGAGCAGAGTGCCGCCCTCGTTAAATATCAGGCAGGAGGCATCGAGATCGATGCTGTCGCCGCCTCCGCCGAACAATCCGCCGAGTATGCCCGACTTGCCTTTGGCCGCGTCCCAGCCGACTCCCATGACGATACGGCTTAGACCACCGCCGGCTTCCTTATCCAGTGAAATCTTCTGTCCTTTCTGTAGATTGATGCCCATGTCTTAGTCGTCTCCTCGTGAGATGTGTCGGTTGTGGGTGTGTCGCTTGTGATGGGCGTCATCAACCGAGGTTCACGCCGTGGTCAGAGGCCAGCGACTTGAGACCGCCCGCGAAGCCCTGACCGACCGCCTTGAGCTTCCATTCCGCGCCGCTGCGATAGACCTCGCCGAAGACCATCGCGGTCTCGACCGAGTAGTCTTCCGAGAGATCAAAGCGCGCCAGTTCAGTGTTGCTGTCTTTGTTTACCACACGCATGAAGGCGTTGCGCACCATGCCGAAATTCTGCTTGCGGCTTTCGGCCTCGTGGATGGTGACGGCGAAGACGATGCGCTGAATCTGAGCGTCGACACCGGTTAGATTGATGGAGACGCTCTCGTCATCGCCTTCGCCTTCACCGGTGAGGTTGTCGCCGGAGTGCTCGACCGCGCCATCGGGCGAGGTCTTCTGGTTATAGAACACGAAGTGGGCGTCGGACAGGACCTTGCCTGAGTCTCCGACGAGGAAAACGCTGGCGTCCAGATCGAAGTCCGCGCCGTCGGTGGAGCGTGCATCCCACCCCAGACCGACCAGCGCATTGGTCATGCCCGGATCGGTTTTGCTCAAGCTGACGTTGCCGCCTTTTTGCAGACTGATAGCCATGAGGTTGTCTCCTTAAACATCAGTTGGTGAATTGATCGGTCGATCAAGAGGGTTCGTTTATGGTGTTGCGCAAGGCCCGCCCGCTCACAGCCAAATATCGGCCAGGATGATCACCAGGATGGCATAGCCTGCGGCCAGCAGGTCGTCGAACATGACCCCGAATCCGTTTTTAAGGCGCTGGTCGAAATAGCCGATCGGCCAGGGCTTGAGGATATCGAAGAACCGGAAGGCGGCAAAGGCCGCTACCCACCAAGCCAAGCCAGTCGGCGTGAAACACAGCACTAGCGCCATGGCGACGATCTCGTCCCAGACGATGCCACCGTGATCGGCCACGCCGACCGCGTGTCCGGCCATATCACAGATCCAGATGCCCGCAATGAAAGCGACCAGCAGCACCGCCAGCACGCCTGGAAGCGGAAGTACGGCCGCCAGCAGGAAATACAAGGGCAATCCCAGCAGGGTGCCGACCGTGCCGGGCGCCTTGGGGCTAAGCCCGGTCCCCAGCCCAAAGGCGATGAAGTACGCCGGGTGGCTGGTGATCAGGCGCCAGTCGGGGGTGGTGGCCATGTGCATTGGCGCCTGCGGTCAGGTCGCCTTGGCTGCGTCCTCGGCATGTCGCTTTCTGTAGCGCACCGAAGAAACCAGCGCCAGCAAAATGAAGGTAACGCCGATCAGGCCGGTGATCACTCCGGGAATATGCATGAACGTACTGGTGAGCATGATGGTCGCCAGGGCGCCGATCGCCCAGTGAGCGCCGTGCTCCAGGAACACATACTCATCGAGGGTGCCCTTGTTGACCAGATAGACGGTCATCGAGCGCACGAACATGGCGCCGATTGCCAGACCCAGCATGATGATGACCACGTCGCGGGTGATGGCGAAGGCGCCGATGACGCCGTCGAAAGAGAAGGAGGCGTCCAGCACTTCTAGATAGAGAAAGCCGGCGATGCCCGAGCGCTTGGCGGTTTCTACTGCAGCCTCGCCATGCTGTTTGTTCTCAAACAGACTGTCGAGACTGCTCACCGCGACATAGAGGATCACCCCGCCCAGTCCCGCAGCCAGGAGCGTGAGGCGTTGCTCGACTTCGAGCGGCAGAAAGCTCTGCATCAAAAACAGCAGAACCAGGGCCAGCATGATATGAATCGAATCCAGCTTGCCGAGCTTGGAGAGACGCCTCTCGGCAGCGCCGAGCCAATGCACTTCCTTGGTGGCGTCCATCATGTAATAGAGAAACACTAGCAGTAGGAACATGCCGCCGAAGGTCGCGATGCCGATATGGCTCTCCTCAAGATGTCTGGCATATTCCTCGGGGTTCTTGAGGGCCATCGTGATCACGTCTCCCATGCCTTGTGACGCGGCCACGGCGACAATCACGATGGGAAACACCAGACGCATACCAAAGACGGCGATGATGATGCCGATGGTGAGAAAGATCTGCTGCCACTTGGCGTCCATGTCCTTGAGGACTGAGGCGTTCACGACCGCGTTGTCGAATGAGAGGCTGACCTCCATCACGCCAAGGATGGCGACCAGAAACAGCGCGGCCCAGGGACCGCCCGGGGTTTGGTACCCCCAGTAGAAGGCCGCGATCAGACAGATGACGGTGACCAGAATGGAATAACGAAAAACTCTCATCGACTTCTCATTTATGCAGTGTTGTGGGAGATGCGCTGATCCGAACGCTTGCGAGGCTCGGTGCTTTGGAAGACCGTCATCAGGGTGTTTTGCACGGCGCGCCTAAGAATACGCTTGCCGCGCGCGCGTCGCCATCATCCGCGTCACTCAGCGTCCTGGCCTGCGCCGCAGCGAGATCCCGGCAATGACCACCGCGAGCGTGACGATCGCGACGATGAGTGTGGCGAGCGCATTGATCTGCGGTGAGACCCCCATGCGCACGCTCGAATACACCATCATGGGTAGCGTGGTGGCGCCGGGGCCGGAAACAAAGCTGGCGATGACTAAATCATCGAGCGAGAGCGTGAAGGCGAGCAGCCAGCCCGAGAGCAGGGCCGGCGCGATCAACGGCAGGGTGATCTGTAGATAGACGCCGAGCGGGCGCGCGCCCAGGTCCATCGCGGCTTCTTCGAGCGCGGCGTCCATCTGTCCGAGTCGGGCGCGAACCACGACCGCCACATAGGCCGTGCTAAACGTGATATGGGCGATGGCGATGGTGGTGAAGCCGCGCCCGTCGGGCCAGCCGATCGACTGTTGCAGAGCCACGAACAGCAGCAGCAGCGAGAGACCGATGATGACGTCGGGCATCACCAGCGGCGCCGTGAGCAGCAGCTCGAATCCGGCCCGGCCCCGAAAACGCCCGTGGCGTACCAGCGCGTTCGCCGCCAGGGTGCCGAGCACCACGGCGACCGTCGCGTTGACCGCCGCGATCCGCACGCTCAGCCAGGCCGCATCCAGAAGCTGTTGGTTGCGAAACAACTCGCCATACCATTTCACCGAGAAGCCCGACCACACCGTGACCAGCCGTGACTCGTTAAAGGAGTAGAGGATCAGCAGCAGGATGGGCACATAGAGAAAGGCGTAGCCGAATGCCAGTATGCTCAAGAGCGGCCAAGCGCGTCGTTTCATAGTCGGGAACCGTCGATGTTCTGCTGCAAACGCTGCATCAGCACGAAAGGCACGACCAGCAGTGCGAGCAGCAGGATCGCCAGCGCCGAGGCGAGCGGCCAATCCTGGTTGGAAAAGAATTCGGTCCAGAGCAGCTTGCCGACCATCAGGCTGCCGGGACCGCCGAGCAGGTCCGGGATCACGAACTCCCCGACCACGGGAATGAACACCAGCATGCTGCCGGCGATGATGCCAGCCATCGACAGCGGCAAAGTGATCTTGACAAAGGCGCGGATCGGTCTGCACCCGAGGTCGGCTGCGGCCTCCAGCAGAGTCAGGTCGAGCCGTGTCAGGTTGGCGTAGAGCGGCAGGATCATAAACGGCAGATAAGAATAAACCACGCCGATGTAAACCGCCGTCTGGGTATGCAAAATCTGCAGTGGCTCATTGATCAGACCGATCCACAGCAGGAAGTTGTTCAGCAGTCCGTTGGCGTTGAGGATGCCCATCCAAGCATAGACCCGGATCAGAAACGAGGTCCAAAAGGGCAGGATGATCAGCATCAGCAGCAGCGCCCGCCAGCGCTCCGGCGCGGTGGCGATAGCGTAGGCCATAGGGTAGCCCAGCAACAGACAGATCAGCGTGCAGATGAAGGCCACCCAAAGCGAGTTGAGGAAAGCCGCCAGATATATTGAGTCCGCTCCGATCAGGATGAAATTGCCCAGGTTGATCTGGATTTGCAGCAGGCCGTCATCGACCCATTCCCAGAGTGCCGTATAGGGCGGCTGCGCCAGCGTCGGCTCGGCAAGGCTGATCTGCAGCACGATGAGGACAGGCAGCAGAAAAAACAGCCCTAGCCAGAGGTAGGGCAGGCCGATATTAAGCAATCGGCTTAGCCGTCTGGAGATCCGCGCATACTGACTAGATACTATGCCCATGGCACCGCCTGTGGGTTTGGCGCGCTGGCCGTCATTCATTCAGGACCATGCCGCTGGTGGGCGACCACTCGATCGCGACTTCCTGCTCCCAGGTCAGCGCCTGCTCGGTGCGCGGCTGGATATTGGTGAGCGTCATCTCGACCAGTTTGGTCCCACCGACACGAATGCGATAGATGGACACATCACCCAGATAGGCGATGTCCTCGACCACGCCCTTGAGCTGGTTGATGCCGTCTGCGTGCTCATGCTCGCACAGACGCATCTTCTCGGGCCGGATCGCCACCGTCACGGGTGCGCCGAGCGGATACGGCTGAAAGGCGCGCATGCGCATCATGCCGCCAAGCTGGGTCTCGATAAGAATGTGATCGACCTCGCGCGCGACCACCTTGCCTTCGAAAAGATTCACCGAGCCGATAAACCCGGCCACCTGGCGACAGTTGGGGAACTCGTAGATGGCCGTCGGCGTGTCCACCTGCATGATCTGCCCGGCATCCATGACCGCGATCCGGGTCGACATGGTCATGGCCTCTTCCTGGTCGTGGGTCACGGTGACGAAGGTGGTGCCAAGGCGCTCCTGGAGGTTGACCAGCTCGAACTGGGTATTCTCGCGCAGACGTTTGTCGAGCGCACCGAGCGGCTCGTCAAGTAGCAGCAGCTTGGGGTGTTTGGCAAGGCTGCGCGCCAAGGCGACGCGCTGGCGCTGACCGCCTGAGAGCTGGTCCGGGCGGCGCTTGCGTAGCTCAGTGATCTGGAGCAGATCGAGCATCTCGCCGATCCGCTCGGCTCGTTCGCGTTTGGCGATGCGCTCCTGCTTGAGTCCAAACTCCACATTCTGCTCCACCGTCATGTGCGGAAAGAGCGCGTAGGACTGGAACATCATATTTACCGGGCGCGAGTAGGGTGGGATGTCGGTCACATCGACCCCGTCGATAAAGATCCGGCCCGTGCTCGGGTCTTCGAGCCCCGCCAGCAAGCGCAGCAGGGTCGATTTGCCGCAGCCGGAGCCTCCTAGCAGCGAGAAAAACTCCCCCTGAAAGATGTTCAGGCTGACATCGTCGACGGCATAGAGATCGCCGAACGTTTTGGTGACGCGCTCGATACGGACATAGGGTCGCGCCTTGGGGTCCTGCCAGGGTTCGAGCAGGCGTCGATCGATGGTGACGGCCATGCCTCAGCGATTGGCCTTGATGCGGGTCCACATCCGGTTGAGGTTGCGGATCTCGCGGTCGGTGCGCTCGTTGGGCACGAACAGGCGCGCTTTGACCGCAGGCGACGGATAGATTGCCGGGTCATCGCGCAGCTGCGCGTCGATCAGCGGGGTCGCAGCCAGGTTGGGATTGGCGTAGAAAACGTAGTCCGAGACCGCCGCGATCACCGACGGGTCGAGCACATGGGCGATGAAGGCGTGCGCGCCTGCGGGATTCGGGGCGTCCTTCGGGATGGCCATGACATCGGTCCACATCGCCGCACCCTCGCGCGGGATGCGATAACCTAGCATCACGCCCCTGTCGGCCTCCTTGGCTCGCTCGCGCACCTGCAGCACATCACCCGAGTACCCATGCGCGAGGCAGATGTCTCCGGTGGCCAGATCGCTGGCGTATTGGGACGAATGGAAATAGCGGATATACGGATGAACGGCCTTAATCAGCGCCGCCGCGGCGTCGAGATCGTCCTGGGCGAGACTGTTGGGGTCTTTGCCGAGATAGGCGAGCGCGGCGGAGAAAACCTCGGTCGGATCGTCGAGCACGCTGATGCCGCAACTGGCGAGCTTGGCCGCTGTTGCCGGGTCGAAGATCAACGACCAGGTATCCAGGGCCGCATCTTCGCCCAGAACGGCTTTGACCTTGGCGAGATTCAGACCCAATCCGGAGGTGCCCCACATGTAGGGCACCAGATAAGCGTTGCCGGGATCAATGCTCGCGAAGCTGGCCATGATATCCGGGTCGAGCTTATCCAAACCGGGCAATTGGGACTTGTCGAGCGGCTGGTAGAGACCGGCCTTGATATGTCGTGCCGCGAAGGGTCGGGCCGTCGGGAAGATCAGGTCGTATCCGCTGCGACCGGCGAACAGCTTGGCCTCCAGCACCTCGTTGGCGTCATAGACATCAAGCACAGGCCGAATGCCGGTGCGCTCTTGGAAGCCGGGCAGGGTGTCCTCGCCGAAGTAGTCGCTCCAGTTGTAGAGATGCACCTGTTCGGTCGCCTGAGCGGCGACGGTGCAGAGCGCCAGGGTTGGGAGCAAGAAACGTAGACCGGAGAGCAACTTGGGCAATTGTCACCTCTTCGTGATTCGATTCTGGTCATCCGATCGTAACTATTCGAGCGGGCTGACTGGTAACTATTCGATCGGACTAGGAAAAGTGCGCGGGCGCCTATGCTACTGCATCTCGGTGGAGCGCATAAGCCCGGTTTGCAAGTTGCAATGTCGATCCACGGTATGGCCTCATCGGACTTGGACCGCAAGGCGATCGAACCCATTAACGTCCTGCACACCCCAGCCGCCTTGAGGACCTGCCCTTGACCGATCGCGATGTACCCGATTCGGGCCAAACCTTCCGCATCGGCGCCGTCTCACGCCTGACCGGTGTTCCGACTGACACCCTGCGCGTTTGGGAGCGCCGCTATCATGTCGTCGTTCCAGTGCGTTCGAAAGCGGGCACGCGTCACTATGCGGCTGAGGATGTCTGGCGCCTGTCCTTGATCAAACGCCTGGTCGATGGTGGAGACGCCATCAGCAGTGTTGCCAACCTGTCGCTCCATGATTTGGGCGAGCGGATGCGCGGCGTAGACATTCCTGAACGCTTTTCCGCTGCCGAGCGCCCCTGCCGCGTCGTGGTGTGCGGACCCTATTTGGCCGATCGTCTGCGACAGGAGACAAAGCGACCGACGGATATCGAATTTCTCGGCTTCTTCACCTCCACGCAGACGCTGATGGCGAGCGCCTCCGCGCGCACCGCCGACATTCTGGTGCTCGACTATCCGACCCTACACCCCGAGCAGGCGCGCGAGATCAACCAGTTGCGTCTGCGTTTTGGTGCCGCGCATGTTCTGCTGGTGTACGGCTTTGCGAGCCGTTCCGCCATCAGCGTGCTCGACGCTGCGCACATCGTCGCGCGGCGTGCACCAATCGGCATTGACGAGCTGCATCACTGGTGTCTGTCGCGCCTCTGCACGCCGCGTGCTCAAAGCGAGCACGCTGACATGGCACTGTTCGCTGGGCTCGGTGTGCCGCTGGAGCGCAGATTCAACACTGCCGATCTGGCGCGTCTTTCGGCGACCGCCGCGCCTGGAGAGTACGATTTGCCGCGTCACCTGATCGATCTGGTCTCGGCCCTGTCGGCTTTTGAGTCCTACAGCGTGGAGTGCGGAGGACGCGATGATGACGAGGTGGCGATGATCGCCGTGCTGCGCGCCTGTGCGATCCGTGCTCGCGCACTGATGGAAATCGCGCTCGAACGCGCGGTGTCCGTTGAAGGGCGCCAGTCAGGTCTGAATCATCGCGACATTTCGCGCTAGAATAGCTCAGTTGCGCTCGACGCCCTGAACACTCATCAGCCTGCCTGGATTCACTTTTATGATTTCGCTCCTGGACTATGGCGCCGGCAATGTCCGCAGTCTGCGCAATGCTATTCATGCACTTGGCTTCAGTCTGACCGAAGTCGCGCGGCCCGAGGACATCCTCAAGGCCGAGCGGCTTATCTTCCCCGGCGTTGGCGCCTTCGGCGCGGCGATGGAGCGTCTGCACCGGCTCGGCTACGTCGAGCCGCTGAAGGCGTATCTGGCCTCTGGCCGGCCCTATCTGGGGATCTGCATCGGGCTGCAAGCCCTCTTCGAGGGCAGCGAGGAGTCTCCTGGCATCGCCGGTCTGGGGCTTATTCCAGGACGAATTCGCCGTTTCGATGCTGACGCGCTCGCGGTGCCGCATATGGGTTGGAACGGCCTACGCCTTGAGCGCCCGTCGCCATTGTTCGCCGACTATGCCGGTGAGCCGCTCTATTTTGTGCATTCCTATTACGCCGAGCCGAGCGCCGCGAATGCGCCCTGGCGTCTTGCAACGACCGACTACGGCGTGGCGTTCCTGAGCGCGGTGGAGCAGGGGCGGGTGTCTGCCGTGCAGTTCCATCCCGAGAAGAGCGGGGCGGCGGGGCTTGAGCTGTTACGCCATTTCCTGGCGGGCGAGGACGGCGCAAGTGTCCGCGACGCCTGGACGTCAGACCCGGCGCCAACGCGCTTTACCAAGCGCATCATCGCCTGTCTGGATGTGCGCGCCAACGACGCGGGTGATCTCGTCGTCACTAAGGGTGATCAATATGACGTCCGCGAACAGGGCGCTGTGCGCAACCTGGGTAAACCGGTGGAGCTGGCGCGCCGTTATTATGCCGAAGGCGCCGATGAGATCGCCTTTCTCAATATCACCGGTTTTCGCGACTTCCCGCTCTCCGACCAGCCCATGCTGGAGGTCCTGGAGCGGGCCTCGGAACAGATTTTCGTGCCCCTGACCATCGGGGGCGGCATTCGCGCCTTCACCGACGCCAATGGCAAGCATTGCTCGGCCCTGGATGTGGCAGAGGCATATTTTCGCTCGGGCGCCGATAAGGTCTCGATCGGCTCAGAGGCGGTCTACACGGTCGAGCGCTACAAGGCATCGGGCGGTATAAAAGACGGTCAGAGCGCCATTGAGCAGATCGCCGCCGTCTACGGCAACCAGGCCGTCGTTATTTCCATCGATCCGCGCCGGGTCTATGTCGACACGCCAGAGGCAAGTGTGCATCCAACGGTCGAGACGCCAACGCCCGGCCCGAACGGCGAGCGCTATTGCTGGTTTCAATGCACCGTCAAGGGCGGGCGCGAGGGCCGTGACGTCGACGTCGTCGAGCTTGCCCGAGCATGCGAGGATCTGGGCGCGGGCGAGATTCTGCTCAATTCCATCGATCGGGATGGCACTGGGGCCGGCTTCGATCTAGCGCTGATCGCGTCCGTGCGCGAGGCCGTGAGCATCCCTGTTATTGCCTCGAGCGGTGCGGGGTGTGTCGAGCATTTTACCGAGGTCTTCAACGCCACCGGTGTAGAGGCCGCACTGGCCGCTGGGATTTTCCATCGCCGCGAGGTATCGATTCAGGCCGTCAAATCCCAGTTGCGCGCGCACGGGATCGAAACGCGGCTCTAAACGACGATGCTAAAATCGGCAGCCATGCCAGGTGCGCGCGTGAGCCTCATGGCGCTCTTTATCCTCGCGTTCGGATCGCTCGGACTCGGCGGATGCGCATTCAGCGATCCGCTCGGCGCGGGGGCGGCATCGTCTGTGCAGATCGATCGGGATGAGCTGCTGGCGACGACTGCGGCCTGCCACCTGCTGCGCGTGGGGCAGTGGAACGATGTGGCGGTCACGGATGCCGTCGTGATCGTTGCCGCCGACCAATACGGCTTGCCGGTCGACGCCATCATTGAGCGCTCTAATCAGATGGTGCGTGACTATAGCAGCCGTCCCGGCGAGCTTGCCACACAGGCCATCGACGCCTGTCATCGTCTTGAGGATCTGACCGGCATCGTCTCTGCGCTGGTGCGTTTCGAGTCAAACGGCACGTTGCGCACCGCCTGGCTGCGCATTGATGACGCCGAGATCATCCCAGGATTTGCCAAGCGCACTGCCGCAGAACTGCGTCGGCGCAAGGCGATCGGTCTGGTTATCAACAGCCCCGGCGGCTCGGTCTTCGAGGCGCGTAAGCTCGGGCGTTATTTGCGTGCCAACGGGCTGCGAACGGCCGTGGATGGCTACTGCGTTTCGGCCTGCGTGGATGTGCTCGCGGGCGGCGTAGAGCGCTATGTGACCCCGGATGCGAGACTCGGAATTCATCAGAGCAAGGTTCCTCAACGCTACAGTAGCCACGAAGGCGGCCAGCGCTATGTCGCCGATTCTTTCCTGTATTTACGTGAAATGGGCATCGATGCCGATGTTGCCATTGCGGCAGCAGCGATTCCCAATGACGAGATCTTGCTGATTCCTATTTCGGACGCACTCCAGACCGGGCTTATCACCGGCGTGGTAGATGGCTTCGATTGACATCCTCGCCGCCCTAAAAGACGGCGCTTCCTACGGCGCTACGCGCAAACAAGCTTGCGGATAGTCGCTTCGGTGGGTTCTTGCAGCCTTCGCTGCCTCCTGCGGGCGCGCACCGTTTTCTATCGTGCGCCAGCACATTCAACAGCAGCAGATTGCCACCTAAACGGCAAGCGGACGGGTCCGCCGTCCGGCGCTATCCATCTCCGCGTGAACGATAGGGCTTTTCGCACAAGACAGGTAAATGCTTCTTAATTAAAAGTTTTTCTAGATTCTAATAGTAATAATTTATATAATTTGCAATATTAATAGATGATAATTTCGTAAACTCACTTCACCATGTCTCGGTAGTGCCTGCCAATACGGCATCCTTAGCGCGCTTATCGATGCGGGGTTCTAGGAATCCTGAGTTCGTCAATGCGGTATCTCTCATCCGCTCCCGCACTGCCCTGACTACCCTCGTTGGACTCGCAGTACTATGGCAACGATTATCACCGCCGTTGGGTTCATGACCGCACTTGGCCTGCTGCTCGCTATGATGCTGGTCATCGCCAACAAACGGCTCTATGTCTTCGAGGACCCGCGTATCGACCAGATCGAGGATCTGCTGCCGATGGCTAACTGCGGGGCCTGCGGAACCGCTGGTTGTCGCCCATTCGCCGAGCAACTGATCAACGGCGAGACTGAGCCGGCCAAATGCACGGTCAACTCCAATTCGATGAACGAGATCATCGCCGGCATCCTCGGCGTCGAGCTTGTGGCCAGCGAGAAACGGGTCGCTAGGCTCGCCTGTGCCGGCGGCGGGAATGTCGCCTATGTCAGAGCGACCTATAGCGGATTGAAGTCCTGCCGAGCGGCGGCGCTGGTCGCCGGCGGTGGTCGGGGTTGCTCTTGGGGATGTCTTGGTTTTGCCGATTGTGAGCTGGCGTGTAAGTTCGACGCCATCTACATGGATCGCCAAGGGCTTCCAGTGGTGATCGAAGAGCGCTGCACTGCTTGCGGCGACTGCGTCACACTCTGTCCCAAGAACCTGTTTAGCCTACATCCGGTCAGCCATCGGCTCTGGGTTGCCTGTCTGAATCTGGAAGCCGGCGAGCAGGCCGAGGAGCACTGCGAGGTCGCCTGCACCGCGTGCGGGCGCTGCGCCCAGGACTCGCCAGAGGGCTTGATCCAGATCCAGAACAATCTGGCGGTCATCGATTACACCAACAACAGCTTGGCCTCTACAGTGGCCATTGAGCGCTGCCCGACGGGTGCGATCATCTGGCTTAAGGAAAATGGTACGGTCGTAAAGGGGCGCGAGGCCCGCAAGGTCGTTCGCAAAGGGGCGCTCCCTGTTGCCTGAGGCCAGCGGAGCCGAGACGCACATAGGATTCAGGATCGAGGAAACACATCCATCTTTTACGCCCTTGGCGCCGGTGCGGCTTACTTCGGTATCCCGCGCAACGGGCGTTCAGGGGTGATTCAACACGAGAGTAAGGTCCCATGTTCGGAAAGAAAGACGACAACCAGTTCAAGTACCCTGGCACCCGTATGGCGATGGACGGCAACACCGCCGTCATCATGTGCGAGCGTGAGGCGTCCGATGCCGCTGGGGCCTATCCGATCACGCCCTCCACTCAGATGGGCGAGTATTGGGCCGAAGAGGTCGCCAACGGGCACCTGAATATTTCGGGCAACCCGCTGATCTTTGTCGAGCCTGAGTCCGAGCACGCCGCCGCCGCAGTCACTGCCGGCATGTCGATGACCGGCCTGCGCGCGACCAACTTCTCCTCCGCCCAGGGCGTGGCGTTCATGCACGAGTCGCTCTACACGGCGGTCGGCAAGCGTCTGCCCTATGTGCTCAACATTGGTGCGCGCGCCATCACCAAGTCGAGCCTCAACGTCCACTGCGCGCACGACGATTATCACTGTATCGACGATACCGGCTTCTTCCAAGTCTTCGGTAAGAACGCTCAAGAGGCGGCTGATCTAAACCTGATCGCGCGCAAGATCGCCGAGCTGACCCTGACCCCAGCGGCGGTCGGTCAGGACGGCTTTCTGACGACCCATCTGATCGAGCCATTGATGGTGCCCGAGCGCGCCCTGATCGAGGAATTCTGTGGCCGTGCGGACGACATCATCGACTGTCCGACCCCGGCCCAGCGTCTGGTCTATGGCCCGACCCGTCGGCGCGTGCCGCTGGTGTGGGATGTTGACAACCCGGTCAGCTCCGGCACGGTGCAGAACCAGGACGCCTACATGCAGTCGGTGGCCTCTCAGCGGCCCTATTTTTTCGACCATATCGAGCAGATCGCCGATGAGGTGATGGATGAGTTCCATGCGCTCACCGGCCGACGCTACCAGCGTGCCACCCCCTACCGCTGCGAGGACGCCGACTACCTGATCGTCGGTCAGGGCAGCATGGTGACCCAGGCCGAGGCCGTCGCCGACTATCTGCGTGAGACCCGTAAGCTCAAGGTCGGTGTGGTCAATATGACCCTGTTCCGGCCCTTCCCCGGCGACACGCTCAGTCGTTTGCTAAAGGGCAAAAAGGGCGTAGCCATCCTTGAGCGTACCGATCAGCCGTTGGCCGAAGACCTGCCGATCATGCGCGAGGCACGCGCGGCGCTGACCAAGTGTCTCGAAAACGGCATGGCCGCCAAGGGCGAGCAGCCCTCTTATCCGAATTATCCAACCTTCAAGCAGGGCGAGATGCCGCGGCTCTACTCCGGCTGTTATGGCTTGGGTTCGCGCGACTTGCAGCCCGAGGGTCTGATTGCCGCAGTCGAGAACATGTTGCCCGAGGGTAAGCGGCGCAAGTTCTACTATCTCTCGATCGATTTCATGCGCGAAGCGACCGACCCAAAGGACGAGATCCGTCTCCAGCGTCTGCGCGATGCCTATCCGAACATCGGCGAGATGTCACTGCGCGGCAGCGAGAATCCGAACCTGCTGCCCAAGGGCGCGGTGACTGTGCGTATGCACTCGGTCGGTGGCTGGGGCGCGGTGACGACCGGCAAGAACCTGGCCATGACCCTCTACGATCTGCTGGGTTATGACATCCGCGCCAATCCCAAATACGGCTCGGAGAAAAAGGGCCAGCCGACCACCTACTTTCTGTCTGCCGCGCCTGAGCCGATCCGGCTCAACTGCGAGTACACTTATGTCGACGTGGTGCTCTGTCCAGACCCGAACGTCTTCACCCACTCCAACCCGCTCGCCGGTCTTGATCACGGCGGTCGCTTTGTCATCCAGTCCAGCCTTGAGAGCGCCGAGCAGGTCTGGGCGAGCTTCCCGCCTGCAGCGCGCAAGTTCATCCTCGATCAGGAGATCCGTGTCTACTACATCGACGGTTTCAAGATCGCCCGCGAGGAGGCCTCCGACGCCGAGCTTCAATTCCGTATGCAGGGCAACGCCTTTCAGGGATCCTTCTTCGCCGCCTCGCCGCTGATGGAGCGCGCCGGACTCGATGAGCAGGGGCTGTTTGCTTCTATCGAGGAGCAACTGCGCGCCAAGTTCGGTGACAAGGGCGAGCGCGTGGTGCAGGACAACCTGCGCATCGTGCGCCGTGGATTCGACGAGATCGTCGAGATCATCGAGAAGCCCTTAGTTACCGGCCAGCTCATGCAGCGCAAGGAGCCGGGCCTGCCGATCATGCTCAAGATGCTGCCGCACGGCGACGGCGGTGTGAGCGATATACATCGCTTCTGGGAACAGACCGGGGCCTTCTACGCCAGCGGACGCGGCAACGACAATCTGGCCGATCCGCACATGGCCCTGTCGCTGATGCCGGCCTCTACCGGCGTCTACCGCGACATGACCCAGATCCGCTTCGACTATCCCAAATTCCTGCCCGAGAACTGTACCGCCTGCGGAAACTGCTTCTCGGTCTGTCCGGACAGCGCCATTCCGGGTCTGGTCAACAAGATCTCGGACGTCTTCGCCACCGCCATCGCGCGTGTCGAGCGCGGCATGCCGACCCAGTATCTACGCCGCGAGACCCGCAACGTCGAGAAGCGTCTGCGCGCGCTGGTCGAGACCACCGGCGAGACTGCCGATATGCACGCATTGATGGATCAGGCGGTGCTCGAAACCCTGGCCGCCTTTACCGGCGAGCCTGAGCAGAAAGAGGCCGTAGAGAAGGAGTTCGGCCTCATGATGGAGGCGCTCGGCGATTACCAGTTCGCCATCACCAAGCCGTATTGGAGCAGCCGCGAGAAAAAGCAAAAGGGCAGCGGCGGACTCTTCAGCATCACTGTCAACCCCTACACCTGTAAGGGCTGCATGGAGTGCATTGAGGTCTGCGACGACGGCGCCCTGATCGCCGAGCCGCAGACACCGGAGCGCATCACCCAGATGCAGGATCGCTGGCGGATGTGGCTCGACCTGCCGACCACCGATGCGGACTTCATCCGCATCGATGATCTCGACGACAAGGTCGGCGCGCTCGAAACGCTGTTGCTCGACAAGGCCAACTATCAGTCGACGGTCTCAGGCGACGGGGCCTGTATGGGCTGTGGCGAGAAGACCGTGATGCACCTCTTCACGGCGACTGTGACCGCGCTGATGCAGCCGCGCATCAAGCGCCATCTGGCCGAGATCGACGATCTGATCCAGCGGTTCGAGACCCATGTGCGTCTCAAACTGGCCTCAAGCATGGATCTGAGCAACGCCTCGGCCATCGCCAAGGCGCTCGACACCCACAAGGACGGCGATCTGACCCTGTCGGAGCTTTCAGTCGACCTGATGGACAAACGCGCCCAACCGGTCGATCCGGAGTGGCTCAGGTGGGTCACTGGTCTGCTCGACAAGCTGCGCCACCTCAAGGCCCAGTACCGGGCCAGCCAGCCGCGCGCCGACATGGGCATCGTCAACGCCACTGGCTGTAGCTCGGTGTGGGGCGCGACCTTCCCCTACAACCCCTATCCGTTCCCCTGGTCGAACAACCTCTTCCAGGACTCCCCGTCCATGGCGATGGGTCTGTTCGAGGGCCACATGCGCAAGATGGGCGATGGCTTCAAGGCGATCCGCCAGGCGCGTCTGGAGCTGGACGGCAAGTTCAACGCGAGCGATGCCAACTGCAACCTGACCTATTTCGGCTGGAAAGACTTCACCGACGAAGAATGGCTGCTGTGTCCGCCGGTCGTCGCGGTCGGCGGTGACGGGGCCATGTACGATATCGGCTTCCAGAACCTCTCACGCGCGCTGATGTCAGGCACGCCGGTCAAGATCCTGGTGCTCGACACTCAGAGCTATTCCAACACTGGCGGTCAGTCCTGTACCTCTGGCTTCGTCGGCCAGATCGCGGACATGGCCCCCTACGGCAAGCAGTGGAAGGGCAAGACCGAGATCCGCAAGGAGATGGGCCTGATCGGCATGGCGCATCGCTCGAGCTTCGTGCTGAGCAGCTCGGCCTCGCATATGACCCATCTGCTGGAAGGCTATATCGACGGTCTGAACTCGCGCCGTCCGGCCCTGTTCAACGTCTACACCTCTTGTCAGCCCGAGCACGGTATCGGCGACGACATGTCCAACAAGCATGCGCGCATGGCGGTCGAGTCGCGCGCCTATCCGCTATTTCGCTACGACCCGGATCAGGGCGCGAGCTTCGAGGAAAGCTGCTCGATCGAGGGCAACCCGGACATCGAGGCCGACTGGATCGACTGGACCCTGAAGTACACCGACGAGAAGGGCCAGCCGGGCGAGATGATCGTGCCCTTCACCTTCGCCGACTTCGCCATGACCGAAGGGCGTTTCCGCAAGCACTTCCGCAAGGCCCCGCCCGAGACCTGGAATGACTCTATGCTGCCCATGGCCGAGTTCATCGATCTGGCCGTCGAGGACCGCGACGGTCTCTATCCCTACATCTGGGGCGTGGACGACAAGAACCGTCTGATGCGCGTACTGGTCGCTCAGGAGTTGGTGTTGAGCTGCGAGGAGCGGCGTGGGTTCTGGACCCAGTTGCGCGGCATCTGCGGTGAGCTGAACAAGGTCGACGTCGAGGCGGTACGCAATCAGGCCAAGGCCGAGATCGCCCAGAAGCTCACCTCTAGCCTGCTGGCAATGGCCGTGGGTGACGGCGGTGGGTTGACCGCCATAGCTGGCGCGGTTCCCTCAAACGGCAATGGCGCGACGCATTCCGGCACAAACGGCTCGGGTAGCGGCGCAGTCGAGGGCGAGGGCTGGGAGCCGGTGTGGGTCGAGACGCCCGAGTGCACGGCCTGTGACGAGTGCGTCATGATCAATCCCAAGATCTTTCAGTACAACGCCGAGAAGCAGGTCGAGATCGTCGATCCCAAGGCCGGTCCCTTCAAAGATATCGTCAAGGCTGCCGAGAAGTGCACGGCCAACTGTATCCATCCCGGCATGCCCTGGAACCCGGCCGAAGCAGGTCTGGACAAGCTCGTTAAGCGCGCCGAGAAGTATCAGTAGCTCGACGGGTCAGTGGTCACTCGGTCCCATGCTCCAGCGTGGGAATGTAGACCACTGATACATTCAGTTCCATCTCTATCGGCGGTGAATCATGAAGCACCAAACAGCAGCACTCGATTCAAGCCTGGCTTCCACGACGCGGCGCTCGGCATTTTTCCAGCGCATGAACCAGCGCCTTGTGCGTCTTGTGCATCGCCACAAGACCTTCGATCACGGTATTTATCCAATCGAGCACAAGGAGCTGACGGCCGGCAAGCCGATTCGGCGCATGCCCTTTGCCAATGAGCTGGTTATCCCGTTGCTACAGCACAAGGGCCGCCCGGCCGTGCCTCTGGTGAAGGTCGGCCAGGAAGTGGTGCGCGGCGAACCCATCGCACATGCCGATCATTTCGTCTCCGTGCCCATGCACGCCCCGGCGACGGGCGTGGTCCGTGCGATCGGTTTGATCCCCACGGCTGAAGGCCCCAAAACTCAGGCGATCTTCCTTGAGGTCTACCAAGCGGCAAGCCAAGAGGTGCTCTACGATATGCACCGCGATCCGCAGCAGATGACGAGCACGGAGATTATCCAGGCGGTGCAGGATACCGGGCTGGTCGGACTCGGCGGCGGCGCCTTTCCGAGTCATATCAAAATGCATCCCCAAGAGGGGCGCAAGATCCACACGCTGTTGGCCAATGGCTGCGAATGCGAGCCTTATCTCACCTGCGATCATCGCATCATGCTCGAGCACACGGATGCGTTGATCAGCGGCATCATGATCGCGTTAAAGGCGGTCGGTGCCCAGCGGGCCATCATCGGCGTCGAGGACAATAAACTCGATGCCGTCGCTCATCTGCGCGCGCGCATCCCGAAAGCATTGCCGATCACCGCTGAGGCCGTTCAGAGCAAGTATCCGCAGGGTGCTGAGAAGATGCTCATCAAAAGCCTGCTCGGGAGCGAGGTTCCAGCCGGCGGCTTACCGGCCGATGTCGGGGTGGCGGTGTTCAATGTCGGCACCCTGGCCCAGATGGGCGATCTGCTGCCCAAGGGCCGCGGCCTGATTGAGCGCGTCGTGACCATCAGCGGTCCGAGGGTCGCGCGACCGGGTAATTTCATGGTGCCCATCGGTACGCCGGTGCGATTCCTGCTTGAGCAGGTGGGTCTGACGGGTCCAGTGGGGGAGGTGATTTTAGGTGGCCCGATGATGGGAATGGCCGTCGCCTCGCTGGATGTACCCATCACCAAATCGATTTCCGGTGTGGTGGCGCTGGAGCCGCGGGACCCGGCGATCGCCGAGCCCCAGGTCTACCCCTGTATCAAATGTGGTGAATGCCTCAGCGCCTGCCCGGTCTCGCTCAACCCATCCATGCTTGGTGAGCTGGCATTAGCGCGCGAATACGAGACGATGGCGAAAGTGTATAACCTCGATCAGTGTTTCGAGTGCGGCTGTTGTGCCTATGTGTGTCCGTCCAACATTCCGCTGGCCCAGTATTTCAGAATTGCCAAATCGATCAACCGGGACAAAAAGCACTATATGCACCAGCAGCCCAACTGACCAGGAACCGGCGCTGTCCAAGGGCGCAAGCCCCGCCGGGAACCTGAAATCCCCAACTAATCGAGCGTCACTGACGACTGACCATTAAAAATGTCTAAAGGCATCGAAATTAGATCCTCCCCCCACATCAAGCGGGTGGTGTCGGTCGACAGGATCATGCGTTCCGTGGTGCTGGCATTACTGCCGATCTGCGCCTTCGCCGTGTATCAGTTCGGGCTGAGTGCACTGCTCCTGCTGGCGACCACGACAGGCGTTGCCATCTGGACCGAGTGGTTCTTCTCGCGTCTGAGCGGAAAGGGTGCCACGGTGTCCGACTGGTCGGTGGTCATCACCGGTATCCTGCTGGGCCTGACCCTGCCGCCGGGCTTTCCGCTGTGGATGGCGGCGGTCGCCGCCTTCGTCGGCGTCGCCCTGGGCAAGGCGCTGTTTGGCGGACTCGGCTACAACGTCATGAACCCGGCCCTGGTGGGGCGCGCTTTTGTGCAGGCGGCCTTTCCGGTCGCCATCACGACCTGGACACCGGCCTTCGCGCCGGGGCGTTTCACCGAGCTGATACCCTCGACACTGACCTTGCCCTTTATGAAGCCGATTCCGGTCGATGACTGGGTCGCGGGGCTCAATCTCGACGGCTGGACCGGCGCTACCGCGCTGGCGATCCAGAAATTCCAGCACATCGAGCCGCCGATCCTCGACGTCTTCACCGGCATGATCGCGGGTTCCGCCGGCGAGACCTCGGCCCTGCTGATTCTGATCTGCGGCTTGTGGCTCGCCTGGCAGCGGATGCTCGATTGGCGCATCCCGGTCAGTGTCATGGCGGGTGCCGTGCTCATGGCCCTGCCGTTCTGGTGGATGGATCCTGGTTACTATCCCAGTCCCTGGTTCGTGCTCAGCTCGGGTGGACTGATGCTGGCGGCCTGGTTTATGGCCAGCGATATGGTCGCCTCGCCCATTACCGCGCGCGGGGTGGTGATCTATGGGCTTTTCATTGGCGCCCTCACGGTCATCATCCGGCTGTTCGGTGGTCTGAACGAGGGTGTGATGTACGCGATTCTGCTGGGCAACGCGATCGGTCCGCTGATTTCAAGCTGGACACAGCCGCGTGTCTACGGAACGTCCAAGAAGCCCCAGCGGCTCTGAGCGAACAGTTCGCGACCGCCGTTCGTATCATCCTGTCAGTCTTATCTGAGCACTGACACCTGCCTACTCGCCGCCCCAAGATCCCGATTCGAAACCATGAATGTAGAAGCTCCGCTCCAAGCCCAACCTCCGAGCACGCCGACCTGGGACATGCTGCGCACCCTGGGCGGTATCGCCATGCTGTCCGGCCTGCTGGTCGCCCTGGTCTATCAGGTGACGTTGCCGATCATCGCGGAGAATCAGCGTGTTCTGACCGAGCAGGCGGTGTTTCGGGTCTTTCCGGGGGCGGTCAGCAAGCGCGACTTCGTCATCACCGAGCAGGGCGGTCTCGCGCCCGCAGTGGATGGCGCGAGTGCCACGCTGGTCTACGGTGCCTATGACCCTGCCGGGCGGCTGCTCGGGGCAGCCATTACCGGCGCTGGGCCGGGCTACGCCGGCCCCGTCAAGGTCATGTTCGCCTACGATCCGGGCTGTCAGTGCATCACCGCCAGTAAGGTGCTCAGCTCGAACGAAACGCCGGGATTTGGCGACAAGCTGGACTTCGACCCTGAGTTTTTGGAGAACTTCAAGGCGCTGGATGCGCGCTTGGACACGGCGGGCGCGGCGCTCGACAATCCCATCGAAACCGTCAAGCATGGCACCAAGACGCAGCCCTGGGAGATCGATGGCATCTCGGGCGCGACCATCTCATCGAATGCGATGGGCCAGGCCGCCAATCGCGCCGCCACGCTGGCCGTGCCGGCTATCGAGCGCGATCTGGCCTGGCTGTCGCAACCGAACTGAAGCACGAGGCAC
Source organism: Thiorhodococcus sp. (assembly GCA_029257385.1). Lineage (GTDB taxonomy): Bacteria > Pseudomonadota > Gammaproteobacteria > Chromatiales > Chromatiaceae > Thiorhodococcus. The sequence continues at coordinate 1,404 of JARIBS010000031.1, read as the reverse complement.
GACACATGGCGCAGTTGCCGAACATACAAGAAAACCTGAGCGCGGACACTTTTCTGCGCGGTCTATGGGAAGAAAATCCAGTCTTCGTCATGCTGCTGGGCATGTGCCCGGTGCTGGCGGTCACCAACACCACCATGAACGCCATTGCCATGGGGCTGGCGACGACCTTCGTCCTGGTGTGCTCCAGCCTGCTGGTCTCGCTGCTGCGCAACTGGATACCCAGACAGGTGCGCATCGCCGCCTACATCGTGATCATCGCGACCTTCGTGACCATCGTCGACTACGCCATCCAAGCCATCAGCCTGGAGCTCTACGCCGCGCTTGGCGCCTTCATCCAGCTCATCGTTGCCAACTGCGTCATTCTCGGGCGCGCCGAGGCCTATGCCTCCAAGCAGCGCTTGTCGGCGACCTTCATCAACAGCCTGGGCATGGGTGCGGGCTTTACGCTGGCGCTGCTGAGTCTCGGCACGGTGCGCGAGATCCTCGGCAACGGCACCATCCTCGGTTTCGGGCTGTTTCCGGCAGACTTTCAGCCCTGGGTCGTCATGATCCTGCCTCCAGGCGGGTTCTTCGTACTGGGCGCCTGGCTGTTGCTGTTTAACTGGTTGCGGCTGCGCAAGGAGCGCGGCGCCCGTGAGTTGCTGGGGGCGAGCGCGAATGCACGCTGAACCACTGGCGCTGATCTTTCTCAACGCCGCCGTCGTCAACAACTTTGTGCTGGCGCTGTTTCTGGGTATCTGCCCCTTTCTCGGCGTCTCGGCCAAGAAGGACACCGCCTGGAACATGGGGCTTGCGACCATCTTCGTGATGTTGGTCAGCTCGGCGGCCGCTTTCGGCATCAACTGGGTGCTGACTGAGCTGGATCTGCTGTTCCTGCGGCTGATCTGCTACATCGCCGTCATCGCCGCGACGGTCCAGTTGGTGGAGATGTTCGTCAAGCGCTACAGTCCGGCGCTGTTTCGCTCGCTGGGCATCTTCCTGCCGCTGATTACCACCAACTGCGCCATCCTGGGGCTGGCGTTGTTTCAGACCGCCAAGGAATACGACTTCGTGCAAAGCTTGGTCTATGCGCTGGGCGCTGGGGCCGGGTTTATGCTGGCCCTGATGCTGATGGCGGGTCTGCGCGAGAAGCTCGCCCTGGCCCGCGTGCCCTCCGTCAGTCAGGGCGCGGCCATGAGCCTCATGCTCGCCGGGTTGCTGTCGCTCGCCTTCATGGGCTTCGCCGGTCTCGGAGGCGGACATGGTTAAGTTCATACTGGCCCCGCTGGTCGTCTTCATTGTGCTCGGTGCCTGGGTTTTGGTCCAACGCAGCTATGCACGGTTCGCCGCCAGATACCCGCAGCTCGGTCCTTTCAGAGACGCAGACGGCGGCTGCTCCTGCGGCAAGGGGCACTGCGAGCGGCG
>JARIBS010000030.1 GCA_029257385.1 Thiorhodococcus sp. | reverse complement strand
ATGCTGCAACTTCAAGACCTGAGCTTCCGACGTGGTCCCAACCTGCTGTTGGAAGAGGCCTCGTTCACCGTCTATCCCGGTCAGAAAGTCGGCCTGGTGGGTGCCAACGGGAGCGGGAAATCGAGCCTCTTCGCCCTGCTGCTGGGCACGCTGCATGCCGACACCGGGGATGTCCTGATCCCGCCGGACTGGGAAATTGCGCACGTCGCCCAGCACACGCCCGATACTGACCGCGCCGCCATCGATTTTGTTCTCGACGGCGATCGCGAGCTGCGCCGCATCGAGTCGGAGCTGAAAGAGGCCGATGCCGCCGGCGATGGTCTGCGCCACGGCGAGCTGCTGGGGCGTCTGGAGAGCGTCGACGGCTATGGGGCCGAGAGCCGTGCCGCCCGGCTGCTGCATGGTCTGGGGTTTCTGCCTGGCGAGGAGCGCCGCTCGGTCAACAGCTATTCGGGCGGGTGGCGCATGCGCCTGGCCCTGGCATGCACCCTGATGAGCCGCTCGGATCTGCTGCTGCTCGACGAGCCGACCAACCATTTGGATCTGGACGCCGTCATCTGGCTCGAGGGCTGGCTCAAGTCCTATCCCGGAACGCTGATTCTCATCTCTCACGACCGCGATTTTCTCGACGCGGTGGCAGGGCAAATCCTGCACATGGAGCATCAGCGTCTAACGCTCTACTCGGGCAACTACTCCGCCTTCGAGCGCCAACGCGCCGAGCGGCTTTCTCAGCAGCAGGCGTCCTATGTCCGCCAGCAGCGCGAGATCGCCCACATGCACAGCTTCGTCGAGCGCTTTCGCGCCAAGGCGACCAAAGCTCGCCAGGCCCAAAGTCGCATCAAGGCACTCGAGCGTATGGAGCTGATCGCACCGGCCCACATCGACTCGCCCTTCCGGTTTAGCTTCGCGGCGGCGGAGCATCTGCCCCGGCCCCTGCTGCGACTCGACGAGGCAGCCGCCGGATACGCCGGTCAGGCGATTTTTAGCGGGGTTAAATTGAGCCTGAACCCCGGTGATCGCATCGGTCTGCTGGGACGCAACGGAGCGGGCAAGTCCACCCTGATTAAAGTGCTGGCCGGTGAGCTAGCGCTGCAATCTGGGCACTGTGAGCGCGCGCGCGATCTCAGGGTCGGATATTTCGCGCAGCATCAGGTCGATCAGTTACAGCTCGACGACAGCCCGCTGGGCCATCTCAGGCGGCTCGATCCGGACGCCACCGAGCAGAACCTGCGCGGGTATCTGGGCGGTTTCGACTTCGCGGGCGACCGCGCACTCGACCCCGTCGGCCCGCTCTCTGGTGGCGAGAAAGCGCGGCTGGTCCTGGCGATGATCATCCGCCAGCGTCCCAGTCTGCTGCTGCTCGACGAGCCGACCAATCATCTGGATCTGGAAATGCGCCACGCACTCAGCGAGGCGCTTCAGGGCTTCGAGGGCGCGCTGGTGCTGGTCTCGCACGACCGCCACCTGCTGCGGGTGACGAGCGACACGCTGTTGCTGGTCGATGACGGCCAGGTCGGTCCCTTCGATGGTGACCTGGATGACTATCCGGCCTGGCTGGCGGGCACCGATCCGGCGACACGCATGGCAGGACGAGACGCCGCGCCACGCGATGGACTCGATCGCAAGGAGCAGCGGCGCCTGGCAGCGGATGCGCGCAAGGCACTGCAACCTCTGAAGAAACGCGAGAGGGCGCTGGACAAGCGCCTTGCTACGCTCGGCGCGCGGCGCGAAACGCTGGAACAGACTCTTGCCGCGCCAGAGCTTTATGAGCCGGACGGAAAAGAGCGGCTGCTCGCGCTGCTCGCCGATCAGCGCGAGATCGTCGCGGAGTTGGAGCAGGCAGAATCGGACTGGCTGGAGGTCAGCGAGGCGATCGAGCTGGCTCAGACGGCCGAGGTATGAGCGCGGAGCATCCATGAGACTGGTTTCGTCGCGCTTGAGTGATCGGGGTCGAAACCTGATCGGCCGCGCCTGGACGAGCGTGCGCGTACCGGCCCTGCGGATCGCCGTAGTGGTGCTGAGTCTGCTCCTGCTTTATGGCGTCTGGCCCTATGTCGCGCTCTGGAATCTGCATCTGGCCGTGATGAACGATGACCAGGCGGCGCTCGCCGAGCGGGTGGATCTCGATGCGGTGCGTGCGCAGATCGCCTGTCGGCTCAACAAAGATTGCGAGAGCCGGATCGGGGCGGTTTCTGGTCCCTTCATCGATTGGCTGGAGTCTGGTATCCGTCAGCACGGGCGCGATGTCTTGCAATCGCGGGTGACGCTGGAGTGGGTTCAGGATCAGTTGGTCGCCGCGTATTCGGGGCTTGGGTTGATCACGGCGCTTTCATACGGCTTCTTTGACAGCCCAGCGGGTTTTCTAGTGCGCATGCAGCGCGGTGACGGCACACCAGTCACCCTCAGACTGGAGCTGCGCGGGATGCGCTGGCGAATCACCACGGTCTATTACTGAGATGGCCGACACTGCACGTAAAGCATCGGTGCAGGCGCGCGCGCTGATCGCGCCCCTGCTCGCGTCCACCGATACACCGTTCAAAGACTATCTCAAGGCGACCGACTACTGCACCGCCGTGATGCGCTATACCATGCTGGAGGAGGATCGCGAATTCATGGCGCAATGGCGCGCTGCCTTTACCGCGCTCATGGTCGCCAGCGATGATGCGCGCGCCAGGTTGCTCGGGCGTCTGCGTGAGGACTTCAAGCAGGGCCGATCCCCCCTGACGAGTCTCATGTCGAACCGACCTTGAGAGGCGGCATTTGTTGCTGTTGCGCGAGTCAATCGCGCAAACACGTATCATCCTGGACGTGGCAATCGATCGCGTATGGTGTTGTATGCACCGTATTGATAGCCGTACATATCGACGTATTTTTCCCGCTCAACTCGAACTCATGAGGAATCCAAGGCGTATGTCTTCTCTGAACAATCCCACCAACAACTCTCCGAACGATCAGGTGTTTGATCTTCCGCCGCTGTCGATGGACGCCGAGGGGTTGGCGCATGATTTCAAACATTATTACGCCTACACCCTCGGGCGCGATCAAGACTGCCAGTCGACCTACTATTCCTACAAAGCGCTGGCCATCACCCTGCGCGATCGTCTAATGGAGCGCTGGAAGTCAACGCGCCAGGCTTACGACGAGAGCGGCTGCAAGCGCGCCTACTATCTATCCCTGGAGTTCCTGATGGGGCGGGCGCTCTCCAACGCCATGCTCAATCTCGACCTCGACGACCCGGTCGCACAGGCGCTCTACGATCTCGGGCTGGAGCAGGAGGAAATCGCCGAGCGTGAACCCGACCCAGGACTCGGCAATGGCGGCCTGGGACGGCTTGCGGCTTGTTTTCTGGACTCTTGCGCCACCTTGCAGCTCCCGGTGCGCGGCTACGGGTTGCGCTACGAGTACGGTATGTTTCGTCAGTTGATCGAGAACGGCGAGCAGGCCGAAGAACCCGATCACTGGCTACGCACCGGTAATCCCTGGGAACTCGAACGGCCCGAGTTCACCCAGCGTATCCAGTTCGGCGGACGTAGCGAGCACTACACCGATGATGCCGGACGCGCAGCGGTGCGCTGGGTCGATACCAATGACGTGCTTGCCGTGGCGTTCGATGTCCCGGTCCCCGGCTATCGCAACGGGACGGTCAACACCCTGCGCTTGTGGAAATCGGCCGCCACGGACGAATTCGATCTCGATGAGTTTAACGCCGGGAGCTATCCGGAGTCGGTCGCCCAGAAGAATGCCGCCGAGCACATCACCATGGTGCTGTATCCCAACGACGCCAGCGAGAACGGCAAGGAGCTGCGTCTGCGCCAGCAGTTCTTTCTCGCCAGCGCCAGCATCAAGGATGTGCTGCGCGACTGGGTGCGGCTGCATGGAAATGACTTCAGCCGCTTCGCCGAGCTGAACTGCTTCCAGCTCAACGACACCCATCCGGCGGTGTCGGTGGCAGAGCTGATGCGCCAACTGATGGACGAGCATCATCTCCAGTGGGAGGCGGCCTGGGACATCGTCAGCAACACCATGGCCTACACCAACCACACCCTGCTGCCAGAGGCGCTGGAACGCTGGTCGGTGCGTCTGTTCAGTCAGCTCCTGCCGCGTATCCTCGAAATCATCTTTGAGATCAATGCGCGCTTTCTCGCCGAGATCGCCGCGCGCTGGCCGGGCGACGAGGAGCGCCAGAAGCGCATGTCACTGATCGAGGAAGGCGACGACCCTCAGGTGCGCATGGCCTATTTGGCCATCGTTGGCAGTTACTCCGTCAACGGCGTGGCGGCATTGCACTCTCAGCTACTGATCGAAGGGCTGTTTAGTGATTTCCACGCCCTCTGGCCCGACAAGTTCAACAACAAAACCAATGGTGTGACCCCACGCCGCTGGCTGTCGATGTGCAATCGAGGGCTGCATGAGCTGCTTGATGAGACGATCGGCAGCGGCTGGGTGCGAGATCTCAGCAAGCTTGCCAAGCTCGCGCCCCATGCCGAAGACCCCGACTTTCGCGCGCGCTGGCACGCGATCAAGCAGGAGAACAAGCGCCGCCTGGCCGAGGTCGTCGCGCAAAGCTGTGGTGTGGAGTTTCCGCTGGAGGCGCTGTTTGACGTCCAGGTCAAGCGCATCCACGAATACAAGCGACAGTTGCTCAACGCCCTGCACGTCATCCATCTTTACAACCGCATCAAGCGCGGCGACACACAGGGCTGGACGCCGCGCTGCGTCCTGTTCGGCGGCAAGGCCGCGCCTGGCTACGCGATGGCCAAGCAGATCATCGCGCTCATCAACCGTGTCGCCGCCGTCGTCAACGCGGACCCGGCCACCGAGGGGCTGCTGCGTGTCGCTTTCATTCCTGATTATCGCGTCTCGCTCATGGAGATCATCGCGCCCGGCACCGATCTGTCCGAGCAGGTTTCCACGGCCGGTAAGGAGGCATCGGGCACCGGCAACATGAAGTTCATGATGAACGGCGCGGTGACCATCGGCACCCTGGATGGCGCCAACATCGAGATCCGCGACCAGGTCGGCGAGGAGAACTTCTTTCTCTTCGGCCTGACCGCAGCCGGTGTCGAGTCGCGTCGCCAGGACTATGACCCAAACGCCATCATCGCTGGCGACCAAGCCCTGACGGATGTCATGAACCTGCTGGAGTCAGATGACTTTAACCAGTTCGACTCGGCCATCCTGTCGATTCGCAATCCGCACGATCCCTGGATGACCGCAGCGGATTTCCGCAGCTATGTCGATGCCCAAGAGCGGGCCGCCGCCGCCTATCAGGATGCTGACCGCTGGTTGCGCATGAGCATCCTCAACAGCGCGCACAGCGGTCACTTCTCGTCCGACCGCACGATCGCCGAGTACAACAAGGATATTTGGCATTTGGAGCAGGTGCCACCCGCACCTTAAGCTCGAACCCGGCGGCGTCTGACGCCGCCGGGACCGATTATTTGGCCGCTGCAATCCGCTCTAGGACAACGGCTGCGGCCTTAAGCCAGCCTCAGGCCCGGCGAGTGGCGGAGACGAAGAGCCAGGCCCCGGAGAGATAGCAGACGACGGCCAGCGCGATCCCCGTGGTCTCCGCCAGCCAGTGGCCCGGCCCGAGCAGCAGTATGAGCGTGCCGCAGATGAGTGCGCTCGCACCGCCGATGGCCTTGATCGAATTGTTGCTTGAGGTGTGTTGATGATCGTGCGCCGAGCGCTGTAGCGTCTCGGCTCCACGCAGACGTTTGTCGTAGGCCATGAGTATGCGGTAAGCGATCAGCGGCAGCTCAGGAGCCTGATCGGCGACCGAGTAGACGTTGCGCTTGGTGCGGTCGAACAGCCCCTTGAGTCCGACCTGGTCCTTCATCCAGCGCTCCATGTAGGGCTTGGCGGTGGTCCAGAGATCCAGCTCAGGATAGAGCTGGCGGCCCAGCCCCTCGATGTTGAGCAGAGTCTTCTCCAGCAGCACGAGCTGCGGCTGAATCTCCATGTCGAAGCGTCGCGCGGTCTGGAAGAGCCTGACCAGGAAATGCCCGAATGAAATCTCCGACAGGGGCTTTTCAAAGATCGGCTCGCTCACGGTGCGGATGGCGGACTCGAACTCATCAACACGCGTTCCAGCAGGCACCCAGCCGGACTCGACATGCAGCTCGGCGACACGCCGGTAGTCGCGCTCGAAGAAGGCGAGCAGATTCTCGGCCAGATAGCGCTGGTCCTCGGTGGTGAGGGTACCGACGATGCCGAAGTCGATGGAGATATAGCGCCCGGACGGCTCGACGAAGATGTTGCCCGGATGCATGTCGGCGTGAAAGAAGTTGTCTCGGAAGACCTGGGTGAAGAAGATCTCCACCCCACGCTCGCCGAGCTGCTTCATGCTCACACCCTGGGCTTTGAGCTTGACCACATCGCTGACCGGTGTGCCGTAGATGCGCTCCATCATCATGACGTTGGAGCGCGTCCAGTCCCAGTAGACCTCCGGGATGTAGAGCATCTCGCTATTGAGCCAGCTGCGCCGGATCTGGGAGGCATTGGCCGCCTCGCGCTGCAGATCCAGCTCGTCGAAGATGGTCTTCTCGTACTCGCGCACCACCTCGACCGGTCGCAGCCGCTTGCCGTCCTTCCAGTAGCGCTCGGCCAGATGCGCGATGGTGTACATCAGCCCCAGATCCTGACGGATAGTGCGCTCGATACCGGGTCGCAGCACCTTGACGACGATCTCGGTGCCGTCCTTGAGCCGCCCGGTGTGGACCTGAGCGATAGAGGCCGATGCCAGGGGCGTGGGGTCGAACTTGTCGAGCACCTCATCGACCGAGCGGCCCCAGGCTTTCTCGATCAGCGCGCGCGCCTGCGCTCCGTCGAACGGCGGCACCCGATCCTGGAGCTTGGCCAGCTCGATGGCCAGATCGTCGGGCAGCAGATCACGACGGGTGGAGAGGATCTGACCGAACTTGACGAAGATCGGTCCCAGATCCTCCAGCGCGAGACGCACGCGTACCGGATAGGCCGGCAGGTCGCGCGCGACCCAATGCCAAGGCAGAAGATATTTGACCCAGCGCAGAGGCCGGAACACACGGGTCGCGAGAACGACCTCGTCGAGACCGTGACGAAGCAGAACCCAGTTGATGCGAAAAAGACGTAATGCCTGACGGGGACCGATCATTTCTGGGTGCCCGGCTCCGCAGTCTGTCTAGCCAGACGCTCCACGCGCGCGGCGATGCGCTCCACGTCGTCGCGTAGGGTATCGACCTGGGCGAGAAAAGCATCGACCTCATAGCGCGTCGGCAGCAGACGGCGCTCCTCTTGCAGATATTCGCTCAGATTGGCCGTCATCGACTCCGACGTGCGTCGGCTCCAGCGTCCCGCGTCTCGGACCCGACGCCCGACCTGATGCGCGAACGGATCGCCGATCACGCGCGCGAGCTGCTCTTCCCAATCAACATCGAGTCTGGCCAGTGCGGTGCTGAAGGCTTGCGCCAGGGTATTGTCGCCTTCGATCTCCACCTCGCCCGAGATGAGCTGAGCCTCCTTGCGCTCGGCCATGCCCATGCGCGCCAGCGCCAGGGGCGTGCCGCGAATGACACAGTCGGCCACGGCATCGTAGGCGCCGAAGAGCTGCAGCCCCCGTTCCACCGGGATGATCGTGACGCGCGTTCCGAAGCCTTTGAGTTCGATCGCGATGATGCGCCCGGCGAGCGCATCCAGCCCCGCAGCACCCTCGGGATCGAGTGCGATATAGCGGTTGAGCGTCTGCTCGACGACCGCCAGGAGCGCGTCCGGGATCTGGATGCCCTCGCTCACAGCTTGTACCCCCGGTGGATGGCGACGATGCCGCCAGTGTGATTGAAATACTCGCAGCGCTCGAACCCGGCGCTCTCCATCATGGCGCGCAGCGTCTCCTGATCGGGGTGCATGCGGATGGATTCGGCCAGATAGCGATAGCTGCCTGGATCCTTGACGATCAGACGCCCGAGCGTCGGCAGGACAGAGAACGAATACACATCGTAGACACGCCCGAGCACTTTGCTGGCCGGGTGGGAGAACTCCAGGATCAGCGCCCGCCCGCCCGGCTTGAGCACGCGAAACATCTCATCGATGGCGGCCTGCTTTTCGGTGACGTTGCGCAGCCCAAAGCCGATGGTCACGCAATCGAAGCGATCGCTCTGAAAAGGGATCTGTTCGGCGTTGACCAGCGCATATTGCAGGTTACCGACCTTGCCGCGATCGAGCATGCGTGTGCGGCCCTCGTCGAGCATGGCAGCATTGATGTCGGTCATCACCACACAGCCCTCGGCCCCGACGATTCCGGCGAAACGCTCGGCAAGGTCGCCGGTGCCAGAGGCCAGATCCAGCACTGTCTGCCCCCGACGCACCCCGGCCAGTTGAATGGCGTGGCGCTTCCAGAGCCGGTGGATGCCGAGCGACATGAGGTCGTTCATGACGTCATAACGGGTCGCGACCGAATCGAAGACGGCGCGAACCCGCTCGGCCTTTTCCGCGACGGGTACCTGCTGATACCCGAAATGGGTGATTTTCTCTTCGGACATGCTCAGCCTCTGAACTTTCAGTTCACTGACGGATTTTGAATTTGCTCGCGGGAGATTTCACTCGCCCCGCATGATCGCGTGCATCTTAACACCCTAGGTGCCCAGGCAAGCGCTCACCGGGCGTAAGGACGCTGTCAGGACGGTTTGGATCAACGCGTGTGGCCGGCCTTCTCCAGTTCGTCCAGATAGGTTTTCCAGAGTGTCTCTTGCTCGGTGCCGAGCGTGTAGAGATACTCCCAGGAATAGATGCCGGTGTTGTGCGTATCGTCAAAGTGCAGACAGACCGCGTAGTTGCCGACCGGTTCGATTTTATCGATACCGACGTCCTCCTTGCCGATCTGCAGGATGCGCTGTCCGGGACCGTGCCCCTGGACTTCGGCCGAGGGCGAATAGACACGCAGATATTCGCAGGGCAGCGTGAAGTGCGCGCCGTCGTCGTAAGACACCTCCAGGACGCGGGATTGGCGGTGCAGGTTCAGCTCGGTTGGTACTGGCATGGTTTTAGTGGTCAGGATCTTTGTGCGGGAGTCTGGAATCAATGCTTTTTTCCTGAGTGTGCAGCTCAGAGGATATAGCGTGAAAGATCCTCGTCGGCGGCGAGATCGGCCATGTTTTTGTCGACATAAGCGGCGTTGATGGTGATCGTCACGCGGTCTAGGTCGGTGGCGTTGTAGGAGACGTCTTCGAGCAGACGCTCAAGGACCGTGTGCAAACGGCGCGCACCGATGTTTTCGGTCTTTTCGTTGACCTGCCAGGCGATCTCAGCCATGCGCCGGATACCGTCCTCGGTGAACTCAAGCCGCACGCCCTCAGTGCCGAGCAGGGCGCGATACTGGTCGGTCAGAGAGGCGTCCGGCTCGGTGAGAATGCGCACGAAGTCCTCGGTGGTCAGCGCCTTTAACTCAACACGGATCGGCAGACGGCCCTGCAGCTCCGGGATCAGGTCGGAGGGCTTAGACAAATGAAAGGCGCCCGAGGCGATGAACAGGATATGGTCGGTGCGCACCACGCCATGTTTGGTGGAGACGGTACTGCCCTCGACCAGCGGCAGCAGATCGCGCTGCACGCCCTCGCGTGAGACGTCGACACCGCTCGAACTCTCTCCGCGCCTGGCGACCTTGTCGAGTTCGTCGAGGAAGACGATACCGTTCTGCTCGACGTTTTCGAGTGCTCGCAGCTTCATCTCTTCGTCGTTGACGCGGCGGGCGGCCTCCTCGTCTTTGAGTAGCTTGCGGGCATCGCTGATGCGCAGCTTGCGCCGCTTGGTGCGACCTTGCCCGAGATTCTGAAACAGGCCCTGGAGCTGGTTGGACATCTCCTCCATGCCCGGCGGGGCCATGATCTCGACCCCGAGCGGCGTGGCCGAAACATCGATCTCGATCTCGCGGTCGTCGAGATCACCGGCGCGCAGCTTGCGGCGCAGCTTCTCGCGGGTCGCGGTGCTTGTGCCGGAGCCGGACTCTTCCTCGAAGCCGGATGGCGAGGGCAGCAGCGCCTCAAGGAGGCGATCCTCGGCGGCGGCCTCGGCCTGATCGGCGAGGTTGGCCATCTCCTGCTCACGGGCCATCTTCACGCTGATATCGGCAAGATCGCGGATGATCGACTCCACATCGCGCCCGACGTAGCCGACCTCGGTAAACTTGGTCGCCTCGACTTTGATAAAGGGCGCATTGACCAGCCTGGCCAGACGGCGGGCGATCTCGGTCTTGCCCACTCCGGTGGGACCGATCATGAGGATGTTTTTGGGCGTGATCTCCGAGCGCATCGGCTCGGCGATTTGAGCGCGGCGCCAGCGATTGCGCAGGGCGATCGCCACGGCGCGCTTGGCCTCATCTTGGCCGACGATGTGTTTGTCGAGTTCCGCGACGATACCTTGGGGGGTGATTTCAGACATCTGACCCGTCCGTTGAATAAGCCGCCCATGGCGGGCTGTGCTTGGTGGTCTGGCTGGTTGGTCGCGGATCGTCGCAGGCGACACGCGACGCGCTGGCGGTCTCAGGACTGCGCATCCAGCTCCTCGATCACCAGATTGTGATTGGTGTAGACGCAAATGTCAGCGGCGATATGCAGTCCTCTCTCGACGATTTCGCGTGCGCCGAGTTCGGTGTTCTCTAACAGTGCGCGCGCCGCGGCCAGGGCAAAAGAGCCGCCCGAGCCGATCGCCATGAGATCCTGCTCGGGTTCGATCACGTCGCCGGTGCCCGAGATGATCAGCGAGGTCTTGGCGTCGGCGATGCACAGCAGCGCCTCTAACCGGCGCAGCATACGATCGGTGCGCCAGTCCTTGGCCAACTCGACCGCCGAGCGGGTCAGGTGGCCCTGGTGTTTCTCCAGCTTACCCTCGAAGCGCTCGAAGAGCGTGAAGGCATCGGCGGTGGCCCCGGCAAAACCGGCCAGCACTTGCTTTTTGTAGAGACGGCGCACCTTGCGTGCGTTGCCTTTCATGACCGTCTGGCCCAGCGAGACCTGACCGTCGCCGCCGATCACGACCTTGCCGGCGCGTCGGACCGAGAGGATTGTGGTGCCGCGAAAATTTTCCATCGTCTACCCTGATTGCCGCGTGGATGCTTAGTCTACCTGATCCACTCGTTTATTCGATCCACTCGAGCGGATTTTCGTTTGGCGCTGGCCGCAGTCCAGGCTCTTCAATGAAGATGCGGTGCCAAATGGCAAATTGCATCAGCCCAAACAGCTCGCGCCCGCCGCCACGGCCCTGTTGTCTGGCGGCGACCAGCTCGGGGATGGTCTCGGTGCGAAACCACTCGCGAACCCCGCGATTGCCGCCCAGGCGCCGCCCAACCTGCTCGGCGACCGGGCCACGCAGCCAGTCCCCGACCGGGACGTGGAATCCGCGCTTGTGCCGGTCGAGATGACCGGGGGGCAGCAGCGGCTCGGCCCAGCGTCTGAGCAGCCATTTGCCGCGATGGCGGCGCACCTTGAGCGCGTCTGGGAGCGAGAGACCGAACTCGACGAGGCGATGATCGAGAAACGGCACCCGCCCTTCCACTCCGAAGCCCATCAACATCCGGTCGGCCTTGACCAGCAGATTGTCCGGTAGCGCCGTGACCAGATCCGTATATTGGCGACGCTGCATGTCAGACCAGGTTTCGGGCGTCTCGCGCCAAGCCTGGAGAAAGGGCGCGCGATCGTGACCCGGCGCATCCCGCAACGCACGACCAAAAAGCCGCGTAGACCAGCGCCTGGCCCACTGACCGCGAGTGCGAAAGCCGCCGCTGCCGGGGTGGAGCAAGGACTTGACCCAACGTTCCGCCAAGCGCGGATGGTAGCGCCCGTAACCGGCGAAGACCTCGTCGCCGCCCTCACCCGAGAAGACCACCTTGAGTTGCGCCCCGGCGGTCTCGGCCAGCAGTGAGGTGGGCAAACTGGCATAGTCGCGCATCAGCTCATCGGCGCACCAGATGCTGTGTGGGATGCGCCCGAAGACCTGATCCAGCTCCAACTCCAGCGGGTGGTGATCGAGTCCGAAATGCTCGGCGATACGGGCGGCGGCGTCCAGCTCATGGGCCATGGACGTGCCCTTATAGCCCACGGAAAAGCTCTTGATGCGCCCGGCGCCATGAGCATGCAGGAGGGCGGCAAGCACGGCCGAGTCCACCCCGCCCGAGAGAAACAGCCCGAACGGGACATCCGAGCGCAGGTGCTCGCGCATGGCCGCGTGCATCAGCGCATCCAGCTCGGCTGTTGCCTCGTCAAGCCCGATCCGACGCGGCGCGACGTCGAGAGCCGACCAGTAGCGGTGGTGTCGGATGCGCAGGTCATGGTCGATAATCAGCACCTCGCCGGGCGGGACGCGCTTGATTCCAGCGATGAGGGTGTCCTCGCCGCTGGCGAACTGATGTTGCAGGAACTGACGCAGCGCGCCAGCGACGACCTGGGGCCGCTCGGGCAGAATCGCCAGCAGCGCCTTGATCTCGGAGGCGAAGGCGATGCGATCGGCCAGTCGGACGTAGAACAGGGGTTTGATGCCGAGCCGGTCGCGGCCGAGGATCAACCGGCTCTCACGGACGTCGTGGAGCGCGAAGGCGTACATGCCGCGCAACAGCGGGAGACAATCCAGCCCGTGGACGGCATAGGCATGCAGGATGGTCTCGCAATCCGAGCCGGTCCTTGGCACGCGGCCCTGCTCGCGCAGCGCGGCGTTCAGCTCGATGTAGTTGTAAACCTCGCCGTTGGCCGCGAGCGCGAGCGCACCGTCCTCCGAGACCATCGGCTGATGGCCGGTGGCCAGACCGATGATCGACAGGCGCGTCTGGGCCAGACCGACCGGTCCGGCGCAGTGCAGACCGCTGTCGTCCGGGCCACGGTGCGCGAGCCGGACCGCCATGCGGCTCAGCAGCTCGGGTTCCGGGCGTTGGCCTTCGCGAAGGATGAAACCAGCGATGCCGCACATGATTCTAAAGTTGTCAGGTGTCAGTGGTCAGGCATCTCGCGACACCGCCCTGCGGTGTCGCGTCCCCTTCGGCGCTCTGCGCCACGAAACTACCGATTGTGGATCAGGATATGAGGCGTTCATCACTGGATGTCGCGCAGCACTTGTCCATCTCCGGTCTCTAGCGTGACCTTGGGCGGTTTGGGGGGCATGGGATAGACGCGGATATCTCCGGTCTGGGTGTGGACCTCGAGGCGGTCCCAATCATCAGAGACGACGCCCACGACCAATGAGGTATCTTTTTCCGAAAAGACGCCCGCGTGTTCGATCGCGAAGGTCAGCACACCATCGCGCACCTCCAGGCGGTGGTCTACGCGTGTGCCCGGCAGGCCGAAGCCACGGCCCTTGAGCAGAATCAGCGCCGAGCGTTCCGGCCAATCGTGCCAGGCGATCGTCACCTGAGCCTGATCGGCCAGCAGTCGCAGCGTACGCGGAGGCGGGTCGTACCTCGACGGAATCACGTCCAGCGAAAGACTCTGGTGGACCGGTGTGCTCAGCAGCACGCCAAACAGTAGCGCCACGGCCGCCAGTCCATACGCGCTGGCCAGGACAAACGGATGCCTGGCTGGGCGGTGCTCGGCCGCGCCCCGGCTGGCCATCTCGTCCTCACGCTGGGGCACGCGCAGCACAAAATAGTAGAGAATGATCGCCAGGCTATGGACGATCACCGCAGACCAGATGACGTCAGACAGAAAGTGATCGCCCGCGCTCATCCGGGCGATACCGAGCAGCACCCCCAAGCCGATCGCCCCCAAGAGCGCGACGTAGGCCAGGGCCGGACGACGGCGCAGCCAGATCAGAAAAAAGACCCCGAGCATGAACCCCGCCGAGGCATGGCCGCTGGGAAACGATTTGCCATTGCCCGAGTCCCCCATCATCAGCGGCGGCAGGTAGTCGCGCGTCCCGCCCAGCTCGACTGTCTGATGCGGACGTGGACGATCCCAATGCTCTTTCAGAACGGCATTGACGACTAGGCCAGGGCCGAGAAACGCAGTCAACAGAACGAAAGTCGCATGGATGCGCAGACGCTTATAGCGCGGCCACAGCAGACCGGCCCCGAGCACCGCCAGACTCGCGATCGTCACCAGACCGACCAACAGGGGCGCGGTCTGGTAGAAAAACAGCCACAGCGGCTGGTGGGCCTCGAACCAGGGATCATCCGCCTCAGGATGATAGAAACGCGCGGCGGTCTGGAGATCCAGATCGGTGAGCCAAAAAGGCAGCGTTCCGGCCAGTGCGAGCAGGATCAGGACAACGAACTGAGGAAGCCATTGACGGCGGGTGGCGATAATGATCTGTACCTGAACTGGTGAGTTGGGGCGCTGAGCGTATCGGTTCGGGGGGCGAATCTCAATCGGCGGCGCGATCCATGCCGGTTACGCTCGGGCGCGGGAATCGCTTAGCATACGTGGCGATGTCCTGGCATCGATCCGGTCGCCCAAACGCAGCGTCCTCTCCGGGTTGCGTCCGCGCGACCCACACTGCCGATCATACTCGCACTCAGCCATGCCGCTTACCGATCTGACCGACTTCGATATTATTGGCCATGCCTTTCCACCGGCTTACCTGGAGCGTGGCCGCCGTTATGCGCGCGACGGCAATGTGCTCAGCGCCGATATCGATACAGCCAGCGCAATGGCGCGCGGGCGGGTCCTCGGCTCGGGCGGACGAGTGTATCAGTGCCGTGTGCGGGTCAACCGGACGGCGCGTGGCACTGCCGAGCTGATCGGGGAGTGCTCCTGCCCGGTCGGATTCAACTGCAAGCATGTCGCAGCAACCCTGCTGGTGTTGGCCGAGCAGCAGCCGCAAGTGACTAGGATCGCGCCCAGCGATCCCGTGCCGTCGGGGCTGAGCGTTTGGCTCAGACGTGTCGAGCAGCTTGCCAGCCAGATCGCCATGCCGCAGAATCGTGACCGACTCCTGTACCTGGTGCATGAACAACCGCTTTATGGCGTTGTCGCCACACTCGTGCGAGCGGTCAAGACACGCCGATTGGTCGATGGCGGCTGGGGCAAGCCTCAGGAGGTCAACATTCCAGGGCGCTCGAACGCCGATTCCGTGGCCCTGGAAGACCAGCGCATTGTCGCCCTGCTGCGAGCCGCAGCGCAGAGCAGCCCACTCCCAGGCCATGCACGCCTCGACGACTACATCGGCGCGGACGCATTGTGCGCCATCGTCGACTCCGGTCGCGGCTATTATCGCCAGCCGGAAGGGCCATTGCTGCGTCATGTCGGCGTTCTGGAAGGACGGCTGGAGTGGCGCTTGGATGAGGATGCACACATGCGCGTGGTTTTGCGCTCGCAGCGTCCGGGCCTGGTGCTGCTCGCCGTGACACCGCCATGGTATCTAGACCCCGAAACCGGCGACTGCGGACCCATCGAGACCGGGCTTGATGATCGCGAGGCGGCCTTGCTGGCAATGGCGCCGGCGGTACCGGTGGCAGCCACCGAGACGCTGGAGCGGGCCGCGAAGACGCGCATCGGACCGCTGCGCCTACCGCTGCCGGCACGTCCGTCGAGCCGACGCATGCGTGCCGAGCCGCCGATCCCCTGTTTGACACTCTACAGCGACGACCTGGCGCAGGCCGAGGCGACGCGCCACTGGGGCATGCGCCGCGAGCCGCACTGGGTGCATACCGCCGCGCTGTGTTTCGACTATGACGGGCTGAGCGTCGATCCGCGTGAGCGCGCACAAACCCTTCAGCGGGTCGAGGATGGCGAGCTGCTGCTGATCGAGCGCGATCCTGGCGCGGAGCGGGCGGCGATCGAGCGCCTGGAGCGCTTTGGCTTCCAGTCGGCCGCTGCCCCGCGCGATCGCCCCGGACTGCAGCTCGCGCTCGACGACGATGATGCCTGGCTCGCGCTCGTCGGGCGGCATCTAGCGCACTTGCGCGCGGAAGGCTGGCGCATCGAGATCGACGCGGGTTTCCAGTTCCGTCTGGCCGAGCTTGGCGAATGGGAGCTGGATGTCGACCAGCCCGAGGGCGGGCGCTGGCTCGATGTGGGACTCGGAATCGAGGTCGACGGCACGCGTGTCGATCTGCTGCCGCTGCTGGTGCGGATGATCCAAAACCACCAGGGCGCGCTGTTGCCCGAAACGTCCGAGGAGCAGGACGCGGACGCCACGCTGAGCCTGCGTCTGGACGACGGGCGCTTGATCCTGATACCTGCTGCGCGTCTCGCGCCGATCCTCGCGACCCTAGTGGAACTCTATGATCCCGAGCGGCCGCTGTCGAAGGATGGCCGGGTGCGTCTGTCGCGGATGCAGGGCGCGCAGCTCGCCGAGCTGGAAGAACGCGACCCCGCGCTGCGCTGGCGCGGCGGGGAGGCGGCGCGTGACTGGGGGCGTCGTCTCAAGTCGTTCGATGGTCTCGCGCCAGTCGAGCCGCCCGCGACGCTCCGCGCCGAGCTGCGCCCCTACCAGCTCCAGGGGCTGGACTGGCTGCAATTCCTGCGCGAATACGAACTCGGCGGCGTGCTGGCTGACGACATGGGCCTTGGCAAGACCGTCCAGGCGCTCGCCCATCTGTTGATCGAGCAGACCAGTGGACGCGCCGACCGGCCCAGCTTGGTGGTCGCGCCGACCAGTCTCATGTTCAACTGGCGACGCGAGGCCGCGCGTTTCGCCCCTTCGCTCAAGGTGCTGCTGCTCCAGGGTTCGGGCCGCCACAAGCATCTCTCGACCCTGGCCGAGTACGACCTGGTGCTGACCACCTACCCCTTGCTCCCGCGCGATATCGCCATCCTCGCCGAGCAGGACTGGCATCTGCTGATCCTCGATGAGGCTCAGGCAATCAAGAACGTCCGCAGCAAGGCATCGCAAGCCGCCCGCACGCTCAACGCCCGCCATCGTCTCTGTCTCACTGGCACGCCGCTGGAAAATCACCTTGGCGAACTGTGGTCGCTGCTCGATTTTTTGATGCCCGACATGCTCGGCGACGAGCGACGCTTCCGGCGTCTGTTCCGCAACCCGATCGAGCGTCAGGG
>JARIBS010000121.1 GCA_029257385.1 Thiorhodococcus sp. | reverse complement strand
CATCGCTCATCCGGCCCCGCATATAAGGGTCGAGCGAGAGATATTCAGTGCGCAGTAACATCTGGCTGTCGCCCGCCGAAGGGATCGAGGCTTCGATCAGGGTCAGCGTGTCCTTGGTCGGTTCGCCCGTGGGGCGTTCGGCCAGAATCCACTGTCGATTCGTGCTGTCAGTCTGTGTCATGGTTTTACCTTCCTCAAGTATCGATGTGAAATCGGAGGTCGATGTTTGCGCGCGACGCTGATGCCGTCTTGCCTGGGCTGACTCCACTGGACAAAGTACGCATACATTGTTTGCCATTTTGGGTAGTCGCTGGGCATTGTAAACAGACTCTAAGGGCGAGAGTTAGCCGAGCAGTTCGCGCAGCACCGTGGTCGCATAGGCGCCGGATGGCAACCAGAACTCCAGCAGGAGGTCCGAGTCCTGTTGCGTCTCCGTGAGATCGGCGACGCGCAGGCGCAGTGCACGGCGTTCCTGATCCAATCCGTGACGGACCAGACCCTCGGCCCAGGGCTGGAAGCGCGCGACGACGGACGCCTCAAGCTGACGCACACCATCCCTGGAGGGCAGCTCGCCCCTACCCCAGAGCGGACCGCTCGGGTGCACATCCATGGCCTTGGCACGCGCCGACAGCTCATCGTCGATCAGATCGACGACGAAGTGCGAGCGACTACCGTCGAGCTGTACGCACTCACCAGCTTGGGGTTGATCCCAAGAGGCGTCACGTACCCGCTCGGCCAGCACTTCGTTGAAGATCTGGGAGCGTGCCGCCGAGAGCCAAAGACCGCGCTCATGGCGAGGCACCCGGCCAGCCGTGCCGGTCAGGAGCGCATGGGCGCGCAGCAGGTTGCCGTCGGCGTGTCCGAAGCGTTGATCGCCAAAATAATTGGGTACGCCGTGCTCGTGCATCAGAGACAGGCGTGGGGCTAGAAGCTCGGCTGGCGGTGCGAAATCCCGGATCAGGATCCGGAAGCGGTTCCCGGCGAGCGCACCGCGCCGGAGCTTGCGCCGATGCGCATGGACGGCGAGGACTTCAATTCCCAATGGCTCAAGGACCGTCCAGTCCGGCTCGGTGTCGCGCGGGCGCGGCACCGAGAACCATTGCAGAGTCACAGCGTGGCGATCTTTCAGACCCGCATAGCCCACGGCGGACGCGGGCGCTTGAGCGACTGCGGCGAGCTTGCGCGCGGCCCACTCGGTATTGGCGCCGGTCTTGCGGACCCACAGCAGCAGATGATCGCCCTCGGCGTCCGGGCTGAAACCCAGCGTCTCCTCGACCTGGAAATCTTCTGCCTCGACACGGATACGTCCACGACCGAGCGGCTCGCCATGGGCACGCGGCAGCGTATTGAAGCTGATCCAGGTCGGGAGCGGAGACTCGGCAGCAGTCAGCGGTCCATCTGCGTCAGAAGTGGTCAGCGGCTCAACTCCCCGATTCCGTCAGAAGCACGGCGGCGGACGCCGCGACCCCCTCGCCACGTCCGGTGAAGCCCATCTGCTCCATGGTCGTCGCTTTGACGTTGACCCGCGCGGGATCGCAGCCCATGTCGGCGGCGAGCACCGCGCACATGCCTGGGAGATGCGCGGCGAGCTTGGGGCGCTGGGCGATGATGGTCAGGTCCGCGTTGTGGACGGCAAGCCCGCGCGCGCCGAGACTCTCAATCACCCGCCGCAGCAGGATGCGGCTGTCGATGCCGGCATAGGCGTCATCGGTGTCCGGGAAATGCCGGCCGATATCTCCCAGCCCGGCCGCGCCCAGCAGAGCGTCGCACAGCGCGTGGATCAGGACATCTCCATCCGAATGGGCCAGCAGACCCTGATCGTGCGGGATCTCTACACCGCCGATCACCAGAGGGCGATCCGGCGCAAAACGATGGGCATCGAAGCCCTGACCGATCAGCATGGTCTATGTCTCCAGTTTCCAGCTCGGGGCCGCCGCCCGTGTGGCATTGGCCAGGGCGGGCGGCATCGCTGCTGGGGGATTGATTAACCGATACGCCGCTGTTGTTGCAGATAGAACTGAGCCAGCGGCAGGTCTTCGGCACGGGTGATTTTGATGTTGTCCGCGTGCCCTTCGATCAGACGGGGGGCATGGCCCAGACGCTCGATGGCCGAGGCGTCATCGGTGACTAGATCGTTGGCGGCCAGGGCATCTTCCAGGGCGTGTCGCAGCAGACCGAGACGAAACATCTGCGGAGTATAGGCATGCCAGAGCCCGGTGCGATCAACCGTCCGCTCGATACGCTTGCCACCGCCGTTGGCGCGCTTCATGGTATCGCGCACGGGGATTGCGAGCAGGCCGCCGACGGCGTCCTCCAATAGACGCTCGATCAGCCGATCCAGATCCTCCAGTCGCAGACAGGGTCGCGCGGCGTCATGAACCAGAACCCAGTCGCGCTCATCGGCCCGTCCTGTCAGCGCCGCGAGAGCATTGAGGACCGAATGGCAGCGCTCGGCGCCGCCTACAGCACGGGTGACTTTGGGATGGGCGGCATAGGCGGTTGTGTTCCAGTAGTCGTCCTGCGGCCCCAAAGCGACCACGATGCCGCTGATACGCGGATGGTTCGCGAACAGATCCAGGCTGTGCTCGATCACCGCGCGACCCGCAAGCTCCAGATACTGCTTGGGGATGACGCCACCCATCCGGCGCCCCACCCCGGCGGCCGGCACAATAGCCCAGAGCTTTGGCTGTACCGTCATTGCCCAGTCTCCGCCTTGGGCCGCTCGATGACCTGGATGAAGATCTCGCCGGGTTTGATCATGCCGAGCTCACTGCGCGCGCGATCCTCCACCGCCTCTAGCCCTGCGGCCAGATCCTCAACCTCGGCCTGGAGTTCTTGATTGCGGGTCTGCAGCTGTTTGATCTCGGCCTCTTGGAGCGCAATCTCCTGCCTGATGCTATGGAGATCGGCAAGGCTTCCCTCGCCGACCCACAGTCGGTACTGAAGCACAACGATCAGCACGATCAACACGGCGATCAGCCATCGCATCTTGGCACCTAACTGGCCCGACGGCCCAAGCCAAGCGCCTGAGAAAATGGCATCAAAGCCACTTGAAGGCAGCGCGCCCAGCATAGACGGCCTCCTCGGCCAACTGATCCTCAATGCGCATCAACTGGTTGTACTTGGCGACCCGATCGGAGCGCGAGAGTGAGCCGGTCTTGATCTGGCCGGTGTTGGCGGCCACCACGAGGTCGGCGATGGTCGTATCCTCGGTCTCGCCCGAACGGTGCGAGACAACGGCGGTATAGCCTGCGCCATGGGCCATCTCGATGGCCTCCAGGGTCTCTGTCAGGGTACCGATCTGGTTGACCTTGATGAGGATGGAGTTGGCCACACCCTTTTCGATGCCCTCTTTGAGGATGCGGGTGTTGGTGACGAAGAGATCGTCGCCGACGATCTGGACCTTATCGCTCAGGCGCTCGGTGAGGCGCTTCCAGCCGTCCCAGTCACCCTCGGCCAGACCGTCTTCGATGCTGAGGATCGGGTATTTGGAGACCCACTGATCGAGCAGATCGATCATGCCGTCAGAATCGAGCGTGCGGCCCTCGCCCGCAAGGGCATACTTGCCGTCTTTGTAGAACTCCGTGGCGGCCACATCCATGCCGAGATAGATGTCGGAGCCAGCCTTGAAACCGGCCTTGTCGATCGCCTCCAGGATGACCTCAATGGCGGCCTCGTTGGAGGGTAGATCTGGGGCGAAGCCGCCCTCGTCGCCGACGGCGGTGCCCAGACCGCGCCCGTGCAGCACCGACTTGAGCGCATGGAAGATCTCGGCCCCGTAGCGCACGGCCTCGCGGATATTGGCTGCACCGACCGGCAGGATCATGAACTCCTGAAAGTCCACGCTATTGTCGGCGTGTTCGCCGCCGTTGATGATGTTCATCATCGGCACCGGCAGACGGTAGGGACCGCTGAGCAACGACATGAACAGCGGCAGCGACCGCTCCTGAGCCGATGCATGGGCCGCCGCCAGGGACACGCCGAGCAGCGCATTGGCGCCGAGTCGAGCTTTGTTCTCGGTGCCGTCCAGTTCGATCATGCGCCGGTCGAGCGCGCGCTGGTCGGAGACGTCCATGCCAAGCACCGCCTCGCGCAGCTCGCCCCGGATATTAGCGACTGCGGTCAGGACACCTTTGCCACCGTAGCGAGAGCTGTCGCCATCGCGCAGCTCGAGCGCCTCGCGCGAGCCAGTCGATGCGCCCGATGGGACGATGGCGCGACCAATGGCACCATCGGCGGTAATCACATCGGCCTCGACCGTGGGATTGCCACGGGAGTCGAGTACTTCGCGTGCGCGGACGTCGACGATCTCGGACATGGCTGTTCTCCTGGAACGAAAAAACGATTAGAAAAGTTAGAAGATTCGCACCGAATTCTCCGCAAATTCGGCACGCTTGACTAGACGATCGATCTCGATCAGGGTCGTGAGCAGCTCGCGCATCCGGTCGAGCGGCCAGGCATTCGGACCGTCGCTGAGCGCCTCATCGGGACGCGGATGGGTCTCCATGAAGATGCCAGCGATCCCTGCGGCCACGGCGGCGCGGGCCAGTACCGGAACGAACTCGCGCTGACCGCCCGAGCGATCGCCCTGCCCGCCCGGCAGTTGCACCGAATGCGTCGCATCGAACACCACCGGACAGCCAGTCTCGCGCATCACCGCCAGTGCGCGCATGTCCGAGATGAGATTGTTGTAGCCGAAGGAGACGCCACGCTCGCAGACCATGATTTGGTCATTGCCCGTGGCGCGCGCCTTGTCGACAACGTGACGCATGTCCCAGGGCGCCAGAAACTGACCTTTCTTGAGATTCACCGGCTTGCCCTGGTTGGCCACAGCCTGGATGAAATTAGTCTGCCGACAGAGAAAGGCCGGGGTCTGGAGCACATCCACAACTGCCGCGACCTCATCGAGCGGGGTGTCTTCATGCACATCGGTCAGGATCGGAACGCCGATGTGCTCCCGGACCGATTCGAGGATCTTCAGCCCCGCTTCCAGACCTGGACCACGAAAGCTGCCGACCGATGAGCGGTTGGCCTTATCGAAGGAAGACTTGTAGATGAACGCAATGCCCAGCGCATCGGTCATCTCCTTGAGCGCACCCGCCGTCTCCTGCGCCAGCCCCGCGCTTTCGATCACACACGGCCCGGCAATGAGAAATAGCGGATGGTCTAGCCCAACTTCGAAGTTGCCAAGTCGCATGACTTTAGTCTCCAGTGCGTTCGCGCTGATCCTGCGCCGCGCGGATAAAGCCGCTAAACAGCGGGTGTCCGTCGCGCGGCGTGGAGGTGAACTCGGGATGGAACTGACAGGCGATGAACCAGGGATGGTCCGGGATTTCTACAATCTCGACCAGCCGATTGTCGAGCGACCAGCCAGAGAAACGCATCCCGGCGTCCTGGAGCTGATTGAGATACTGATTGTTGAATTCGTAGCGGTGACGGTGGCGCTCGCGCACCTGCGCCTTGCCGTAGACAGAGCGCACCAGACTGCCTGGCTCAAGCCGACAATGCTGGCCACCGAGGCGCATCGAACCGCCCAGATCGCCGCCCTCGGTGCGTGTCTCGACCCGACCCTGCGCGTCGCGCCACTCGGTGATGAGCGCGATCACCGGGTGCGCGGCCTCGCGGTCGAATTCGGTACTGTGAGCACCTTCCAGACCGGCCATGTGGCGAGCGTACTCGATCACCGCGACCTGCATCCCCAGACAGATGCCCAGATAGGGGATGCGTCGCTCGCGAGCATGGCGCACCGCAGCGATCTTGCCCTCGATTCCGCGCTCGCCGAAACCGCCAGGCACCAGGATCGCGTCCAGATCGTCCAGACAATCAGTTCCGTTCTTTTCGATCTCTTCGGCGTCCAGATACTCGATTTCGACCTTGGTGCGCGTCTGGATGCCGGCATGCGCGAGCGCCTCGATCAGCGACTTGTAGGCTTCGGTGAGATGCATGTACTTGCCGACCATGCCCACCCGGACCGACTGAGTCGGATGATCGACGCCCTCAATGACCCGATCCCACTCGCTTAGATCCGCTTCCGGCACCTCAAGCCCGAACTGCCGGATAGCCAGTTCGTCGAGCTTTTGCGCATGCAACAGACGCGGGATGCGGTAGATGTTGTCGGCGTCCACCGCTGAGATGACGGCGTCCTCGGAGACGTTGGTGAAGAGCGCGATCTTGCGCCGCTCCTCATCGGGCAGGTTCTGCTCAGAGCGGCACAGCAAGATATCGGGCTGGATGCCGATCGAGCGCAGCTCCTTGACCGAGTGCTGGGTCGGCTTGGTCTTGATCTCGCCGGCGGTGCGGATGTAGGGCACCAGGGTCAGATGCATGAACAGCGCGTTCTCGCGTCCCAGCTCCACCCGCATCTGGCGGATCGCTTCCAGAAACGGCAGCGACTCGATATCGCCCACGGTCCCGCCGATCTCGACCATGGCGATGTCTGCGCCTTCGGCGCCGAGACGGATGCTTTTTTTGATCTCGTCGGTGATGTGCGGGATGACCTGCACGGTGCGGCCCAGATAATCGCCCCGGCGCTCTTTGCGGATGACGCTTTCGTAGATCTGGCCGGTGGTGAAGTTGTTGCTGCGCCCCATGCGGGTGCGCAGAAAGCGCTCGTAATGGCCGAGATCGAGATCGGTCTCGGCACCGTCGTCGGTGACATAGACCTCACCATGCTGAAAGGGGCTCATGGTGCCCGGATCGACGTTGATGTAGGGATCGAGTTTGATCATGGTGACGCGCAGGCCACGGGCCTCAAGAAGCGCCGCGAGAGACGCCGAGGAAATGCCTTTTCCCAGCGATGAAACGACACCGCCGGTAATGAAAATGAACTTTGTCATAGGGGAAGCAGAAAGAGGGTCGAGGGTGATGGCCCGAATGCGTCGACAACGTACCAAAATCGCCGCATCTGCTCAATCAGGATGCTCACCGGGCAGCACTGCGCGTCACTGTTGTCGACCAGATCAAACGATACGCGTACACAATTCGATCTATTGAAATCTGTCCTAGATCAGGTTACAAGATGGCAACAATTGATCCAGATCAAACGCCAGAGCTATCGTTGAACCGTCAATTCAGCCAGAGGGCGGTGCCTTGAGCCAGCAAAAAGTGATCTCTCTCGAAACCATACGCGTTGCGTGCAAGAACTGTACGCTTTCCTCACTGTGCCTGCCCATGGGTCTCGCACAGGAAGACGTCGAGCGTCTCGACGACATCGTCAAACGTGCACGACCGCTGCACCGTGGCGATTTTCTGTTCAGAGAGGGCGAGCGTTTTCGCTCCATTTATGTCGTCAAGACCGGATCGGTCAAAACCTTCGCACCCAGCCCGGAGGGTAACGAGCAGATCCTTGGGTTTCATCTGCCCGGGGAAATCATCGGGCTGGATGCCATCGACAAGAGCATACACGCCTGTTCGGCGAAAGTGCTTGAGACCTCGGCGATCTGCGAAATTCCTTTCGCCAGACTCGAAGAGCTGACCGCCTCCATCGCCAGCCTACAGCACCAGATATACCGCTTGCTGAGCAAAGAAATTGGTCAGGATACACAGATGCTGCTGCTACTTGGTAAGAAGAACGCCGAAGAGCGTCTCGCCGCCTTTCTACTGAGCCTCTCGCAACGCTTTCACAAGCGCGGACTCTCGCCATCGGACTTCTATCTGAGCATGTCCAGACACGAGATCGGCAACTATCTCGGACTCGCCGTCGAAACCGTCAGTCGACTCTTTACCCGCTTCCAGGAAGACGGGCTGATGGATGTCGACCGCAAGCACATCCAGCTCCTCGATCTACCCGCACTGGAAGCCTTGGTGTGCGGCTCCGCACACTACCGGCGCCAACAGCGCCAGCCAGGTTAGAGCGCAGCGGCTCTCTCAGCGGTCCTCTTCCTGCCGCCATAGACAGCCGTTCGCGCTCTCCGCCGCAATCGCCGTAAGACGTGCTGCATGTGCACTACGAGCGGTCTCATCGGCCCTGACGATGCGCAACGGCGCCCGTTCGGGATTGATAGACCGACGTTGGTTTGTGTGTGCGCCCTGCGTCTGTGCTTCGATGGGTTCGGCGCCAAGCTCGAGCGCGAACTGCCCGCCGGTCATCGCCAAATAGACATCGGCGAGGATCTCGGCGTCGAGCAACGCCCCATGTAGCGCGCGACGCGAATTGTCTACGCCATAGCGCTTGCACAGCGCATCCAGCCCATTGCGCTGCCCCGGATGCAGCCGACGCGCCATGACGAGCGTATCCGTCACCGTGCAGAGTTCGGCGATCATGGCGCCGTCTTCGTCCTTGCGCCAGAGACCCAGCTCGTGATCAAGGAAACCGAGATCGAACGGGGCATTGTGGATGATGAGTTCGGCGCCCTCGACATAGCGCAAGAAACGCTCGGCGACCTCGCCGAAGCGCGGCTGATCGGCGAGGAAAGCGTTGCTGATCCCGTGCACCGCCTCGGCCCCGGCATCGATCTGGCGATCCGGCTGGAGATAGCAGTGGAAATTGTTGCGCGTGAGCCGTCGGTCGCGCATCTCGACACAGCCGATCTCGATAATGCGGTGACCCTCGCGCGGTGTCAGACCCGTGGTTTCGGTATCGAGTACGATCTGGCGCATCAGCGACGTCCTCCTGCGGCAATCCCCTGATTGGCCAAGCGGTCGGCACGTTCATTTTCGACATGACCGGCATGCCCTTTGACCCACTGCCAACGAATCTCGTGCCCACTCAGGGCCGCATCGAGACGCTCCCAGAGATCACGGTTCTTCACCGGCTTGCGCTCGGCGGTGAGCCAGCCGTTGCGCTTCCAGCGCGGCATCCACTCGCCGACACCGCGCTTGACGTATTGCGAGTCGGTTGTGATGCGCATCTGAGTGGGTTGCGTCAGCGACTCGAGCGCCACGATCACCGCCATCAGCTCCATCCGGTTGTTGGTTGTTGCGGGCTCACCGCCGCACAGCTCCTGCTCGACATCGCCCGAGCGCAGCAACACACCCCATCCGCCGGGTCCGGGATTGCCCTTGCAGGCGCCATCGGTGAAGGCTTCGATACACTCAGACATGACTGCTTCCACGCGTCGTGGGGCGCACGGCGCGCCCCGTTAAAAGTGCGCTGCGGTTGCCGCGCAGCGGTTTTAAAGGCGTCAGGGTCGCAACCCGCTTGACGGCCCGTATGACATAGATGCCACCGAACACCGGCCACCAACGCTTGCCAAGGGCGTCCAGACGTGTGCAGCGAGGCCCCAGCAGAGGGCCAAACGGAGGACAGAACATCAGGTACTCACAGATTTCGATATCGAATCCCAACTCGGCGAGCCAATCCGCCACGCGCGATGTCGAGCGAAAACGCCCACACCAGGGCACCCGTCCTTTAGAGCGCCAGATCAGCCGCCGCAAACCCCAGGCACTCAGCGCATTGAAACCGACGATGACCACCCGTCCCTCGGGGATGAGCACACGCTCGACCTCATCGAGCACGGCCTTGGGCGAGTCGGTGAAATCCAGCACATGCGGCAGCAGTACGGCATCGATACTATCGGAGGCGATAGGCAGCGCGGATGCCAGCCCGACGATGGGCGCGTTCGTGAGTCCCTTAGTGTACTCACCGGTCAGCTTGATCCGATGACGAATCCGGCTCGTGGCGAGCGCCGTGTCGAAGCGCTCCGCCATGCCCACCTGAACCAGATAGTAACCGAAGGTATTTGTTAGTAAATGCTCGACCGAAGCACACTCCAACCTCGCCACCTCCATGCCGAGCGGCGAGTGAAACCATGCTTCTAGACGCGCCAGCGCGGAGGGCTGATCTGGTTCGACAGTCATAAAGTAAAGACGCCTTTTCTAGTCGCCAATGGTAACCGTGATCGCTGCTGGCACCCAATGGCAATGATACGAAACCGCATTTTATCTCTGGAACTGGCTGACGGCTTTAGCGTATCATGCGCATATAAAATATATAATATATTTATATAACAAAGAGTTAGCGGGGTTTTCAATGCCAGAAGTCAACCTTCTGCGGTATTCTGCGTTCGCATTAAGCACTTTTCTCTTGCCAGCACTCAGCGGCTGCGCCGGGAAAACCGAGCTATCCGCAACGGATCAAGGGGGTAGCCACCTTGGCGGCTATGCGGGCGCCGTCTCCGCGAGGGAGTACGGCTATGTGAGACCCGCCGGAGACGTCGTCGTTGCCACCTCGACACGCTTGGCGGATCGCGGCCAAAGTGGTGATCTATGGCATCGCGTTCGCGCCGGAATGCAGTTGAACCTACACGCCGACGCACGCATCGACCAGTCCGTCGAGCGGCTGCGTCGCGACCCGCGCTTTCTGGAAAAAGTGTCGCAGCGCGGCTCCCCTTACCTGCCGATGATCGTAGCCGAAATCGAGCGTCGCGGATTCCCGATGGAGCTCGCTCTACTGCCGCATGTCGAGAGCCGCTACAACCCAGCGGCAACCTCGCCAAAGGCCGCCGCTGGCATGTGGCAGTTCATGCCCTACACGGCACGTGAAATGGGCCTGCGTCTGGATGGCAATCTCGATGAGCGCCGCGATGCAGTCGCCTCCACGCGTGCCGCCATGGACTATCTGGCGATGCTCAACAAGCGCTTCGACGGCGACTGGGAGCTGGCGATGGCCGCCTACAACTGCGGCCCTGGACGGGTCGACTCCGCTCAGGCCGCGAATCGACGCAATGGCAAGCCGACCGACTTCTGGTCACTCAATCTGCCCAACGAAACCAAGCAATATGTTCCACGGATCCTTGCCACCGCCAAACTCGTGGCTGAATCGCGTAAATATGGCCAGCGTCTGACGGCGATCCCCGATCGTCCGCAAATGGAGATGATTCGCGCCAGCGAGCCGATGGATCTGGTCAGAATCGCCACTGCCAGCGGCGTGAGCATTTCCGAGCTGCGACGTCTCAATCCCAGCCTGAGTATGAGCAAGAACGGCGGTCCGCGCATCACCACACTGATGGTTCCAGGGGGACGCGCCAATACAATCAGTGCGACTTCCTCCAAGATCGACAGCGTGCCAGCGGGTGCATCGAGCGCCGAACGGGTGGCGGTGCGCATCAATCAGCGCGCGACACCGCTGAGCGACACCTCGCCACTGACAGAAGGTCAGACGCACCTAGTCAAAAGCGGCGAAACCCCGGCCACTGTGGCGCTCAGACATGGAATCAAACTCGAGGCGCTGACCGAGGCAAATGCAATCTCCGCGCGCGAACCACTCCTGCCCGGACAAGTGCTGCGCATCCCTTCACGCCAGGCGGCGCCCGATCTCGTCAATCATCGTGTACGCAAGGGCGATTCAGTCTCCACCATCGCACGGCGCTATGGCGTCTCGAGCGCTGATATCCGTCGCTGGAATCGGCTCGCCAGCAATCAGCTGAAAACCGGCGAAACGCTACGGATCTATCGGGGCGGGCGCGGCACTTCTTCATAATTGCTTCTGCGGTGCTGTCTCGGAGTCGTATACGCCCCCGACAGACAAGCGCCCCCAATCAGGGGCGGTCCAAGCGATGAGGATATTCTTGCTGATGCTGGTGCTGGCGGGGCCAATCGACGTCTCGGCGATGCCGTGGCCTCACACCCTCCCACACGCGGCAGCCGATATGCGCTTCATCCCGCCCAATGCCACGATGGCCGATCGGGTTATCGTCAAAAAGGCCCAGCGGCGACTCTATCTGATGCGCGATGGGCGTGTGATCCGTTCATTCGAGATCGCACTCGGCTTTAAACCCACCGGCCACAAAGGCCGAGAGGGTGATGGACGCACACCCGAGGGACGTTACCGGCTAGATTGGAAGAATCCGCACAGCAAATTCCATAAATCGCTGCACGTATCCTACCCCAATGCGCGCGATCGCATACGCGCGAGGTTCAGAGGCCAGTCGGCAGGCGGCATGATCATGATCCACGGGCAACCGAATGAACGTCGCGAGGTGAGCCCCATCGAAGGCGACTGGACGCTCGGCTGCATCGCCGTCTCCAATGGCGCGATCGACGAGATATGGGCACTCACGGCCAGCGGGACGCCGATCGAGGTGCTTCCCTAATACCTGACCGAATGCCTCATTCATTGTCGAGCGCGCGCCGCGCCGGGCGAGCGCCGCGCAACGCATTGGCCAGCACCGCAAGGGTGGTGCCATTGTGCAGCAACGCGCTGGCGACCGGCGAGAACCGACCCATGAGCGCACCGGCCATGATGGCGGTGTTGACGCCAACGGTCGCGTTGAAGTTGGTGCGGATGATGCTCATGGTGCCGAGCGCAATCTCGCGCGCATCGGCGACGGCGAGCAGACGGTCGTCGGTGAGCACGATGTCCGCGCTCGCACGCGCGAGATCCGCTCCGCGCGACATGGCGATGCCGACATCGGCCTCAACCAGCGCGGGACCGTCGTTGATACCATCGCCAACGAAGCCGACCTTGCGCCCTTCGCGCTGCAGCGCGGCGACCAGCTCGGCCTTCTCCTCGGGACGCACTTCGCCATGCACCGCATCCAGACGCAGTGCGCGCCCCAATGCGGCGGCCTTCTCCTGACGATCGCCGGAGATCATCACCAGGTGCTCAATTCCGAGCGCGCGCAGCCGCGACAGGGTTTCTGCAGCGTCCGGGCGCAAAGTGTCGCGCAGCGCGATCAACCCCATGGGACCGCGCTCGCTGGCGACATACAGCAGGGTTTTACCTTCATCGAGCAGATCCGTTACACGCTGCTCGTGCGGCTGGAAACTGATGCCTTCATGCTCCTCCAGATAATGGCGGCTGCCAACGATGATACGGCCCTGCTCGAGCGGGGCTGTGAGTCCGTGAGCGACCATGTAGTCCACCTCGCCATGGGAGATGTGCTGTAGATCGCGCTCGCGGGCGGCCTCGACGACGGCCTGGGAGAGTGGATGTGTGGCATGTTCCTCGACCGAAGCGACCACGGCGAGCAAGTCTGCTTCCGAGTAGTCGGACGTGGAATCGAGCACGATCACGTCGGTGACTTCGAGTTCGCTGTGGGTCAGCGTGCCGGTCTTGTCGAACACCAGGGTATCGATATCGGCCAGGCGCTCCATTGCCTCACCGCCCTTGATGAGCACGCCATGATTGGCGGCCTGGTAGAGGCCGGACTTGAACGCCACCGGGGTGCCGAGTTTGAGCGCGCAGGAATAATCGACCAGAAACACCGACTGCACGCGCGTGATGTCGCGCGTGAGGGCATAGACCGCGCCGGCCGCACCGAGCGTGAGATAGACGCGCTTATCAGCGAGTTCATCGGCGATGCGCTGGGTGTCGGAGGCTTTATCGAGCGACTCCTGGATGAAGCGCGCGACACGGGCCGTGGTGGTGTCCTCCCCGACCCGGGTGGCGTTGATACGCAGCCGCCCCTCGACCAGGACAGAGCCTGCGATCACGCGCTTGGGCGCCTCGCGAGCGATGGGAACGCTCTCGCCGGTGACAGCGGCCTGATTGACCAGAGCCGCGCCGTCGACGACATGACCATCGACCGGAATCGTCTCGCCGACCCCGACGACGAGGATCTCGTCGGTTTGAACCTGATCGCCGGGTATCTGGATCAGTTGCCCATCGCGCTCGACCCAGGCGGAGACTGGAGCTGGGCGCAACAGACGGCGCAGCAACTGGTCGGATTGTTGCTGGGTGCGCTCTTCCAGATACTCGCCAAGGGTGAGCAGGAAGTCGGTGATATTGGCGGTGTAGAGCTCGCCCCGGCCCGCCGAGAGGCCGACGGCCAGAGCATCCAGCACTTCGACTTTGACGCCCTGGTGAATCAGGGTGTCCGCACCCTTCACCAGCTTTGAGCTGATGTTCAGCAGCGTCAGGGCATATTGGGCCGAACGCGGCAATAAGGGCAACAGCATAAGGGTCAAGACATCCCTGACCAGGGGTGTGATTGAGGGGGCTTCGGACTGCGCAATCAGACGATCAGCGCCCTCAAGCGGTTTGAAGGCCGCGAGCCGGGACAAAATTTGCGCCATTGTGACCTGGTCCGGATCGTAGTCAATGATGAGACTGCGCGCGCTGCGGTTGGTGCGCACATTCTCGATACCATCCAGAACCTCGAGCCAGTAGAGCAAAGCGTCGCCGACACCGGCTTCGGGGAGCGCGGGAACGTACACTCGCAGCCGGTGCGGCAGTGCGTGCAGGATGCGGTAGGACATGGTTGTCATGATTTTGCTTGAGCGGCTGCTTGCCACCAGCGGTCAGTTTGGAGCAGCGGCGTCTTTAGTCCAAGACAACGCCCCAGCGTAGCCCGTCTGACGCTGGGTTAGCCCCGACCTACCCCCCGGCCGATGGCCTCGCGTTCCTCAGCCCTCCTTGTTCTGGCTGCCGTGGTGAACCTCGGCGGCGGCATCGCCGAAACGCTCCTTGATTTCCTCGACCCCACCCTGCAGCAGCGACCAGGTCTTGACCACGCCCTTGATGGCGGTGCGCTGCACCTGCTCATTGGTCACCAGATAGGTGACTGCGGCACCGATCAGCAGACCTTTGAGAAAGCGGTCGTTGGGGATGCTGAACAGCGAGCGGCTGGGCTGTTGTTGCTGTGGGTAATAGCCTTGATAGGGATTGGGGTATTGCATACCAGGCTGCATTCCACCCATGCCCGGCCCCGCAGCCTGACCTGGATAGCCGCCTTGGGGCTGACCCTGTGCGTATTGGCCTTGCCCGGTTTGGCCCGCCGCACCCGGATACGGCTGACCTGGGCGCTGCTGATTGTCGTACTGGCTCATACTGTGTCACCTGGAGTTGTTTGTGTTGCGGATCCGCTGTCGGTCAGGATGATGGACTTGTCGACGGTGCGGCGCTTCGTGAGACCGCGCAGGAAGAGCACCAGGGCAGCGCCGACGAGGACGCCACCGATGCCCTCGACAATTTTTTTGCGTACCCCATGGCGCTGGCGCTGCTGAGAGGAGCTACTCATAGCGGCCCTCGCTGTTGCCCATGCGACTTTGGATGCCATAAACCACGGCTGCGGCGACCACGAACATGAGTCCGAGGCGCATCGCGCCCTGCTCGGCAACGCTAGAGGCGACCGCACCAGCGGCAGCCGTGGCGACCGCTGCGGTCAGCGCCGTTCTGCCAGTCTCGGCCAGGGCGCCGGTCGGTGTCGCATTCCCGTCCTGGAATTTACGCAACTGCACTGCGGCGGCGGCGCTGCCACCGACGATGGCACCCGTGGTCGCCAGGCGCATCAAGGTCGCGCAATCCGCTCCGGTGTTGGGCTGAACTGGATAGGCTGGCCCATTCTGGATGGGGTAGCTTCGGGTTTCATAGAGCATGCTCATATATCGGACTCCTTGCCGCCGTTACTGCTGCCGGACTTGAACAAGGCGCCTTGAACGGATTCGCTGGTCAGCAGCAGCACTGCGGCCGCGCCAACCAGGGCGCCCTTCCAGAAGTCCGGGTCATTGAAATCGAGCATCTTCGACAGAGTCGAGAGACCGTTGCCGCCGTTGGCGACCTCGTTCATCAGGTCGCTCATCCCCGCGCCCTGTCCCTGGCCGGCAGCCGGTCCCGCGCCATAGGCGTAACCCTGATGCATGCCCTGGTAAGCCTCTGGTGGGTAGACGCCGGGCGGCGGGGCGTAGCCATAGGGCGCACCGCCCGCAGGGTACGGTGCACCATAGTGTGGCGGGTAATAGCCGCCTTGGTGCGGGGCGCCGGCCCATGCGCCGGGAGCCGGTTGGGCATAGCCTGGAGGCATGGCACCGTAGGCGAACTGACTCTGCCCCGGTTGCGGCCCAATGGGTCCGCCATAGCCGCCCGCTCCCTGTGCCTCACCGTACCCTTGCGGACCGGCCGCCCCCGCCTGGGCATGGGCGCTGTGCTGCGTCTGGCCGTGCTCTCCGCCGGATTCTGGCCGAGCCTCGCCGTATCCACCAGCCGCGTCCATATTCGAACCTCGATCTGGTGCGCCGCCTTGGTGCTCACTCATCAGTTTCTCCACGATAAACCCCGCCCTTCAGGGCGGAGAAGGATAAAGATAGCGGCTGCGGCTGCGCAACCGCCGTGAATCAGTGCAGGCTTCCACCTGCCAGGCCGAGGCTCTGCCCGTCAGAGCCTGTGAAGGGCAACGTCTCGCGACGTGGCCCACTCGCCTTGGGAATGTCTGCAACCGGCTCCCGCTTGCACGGCGGACAGAAATTTCGACACGTTGACTTTCGTCAACATGATGCGGGACGCTCGCGAGCAGAATCGACATTAACAACGCAGACTAATGTATTTCGACCACTTAGCACAAATGCAGAAGATTATTGTTTGCATAAGGCTTTGTCCGGTTCTTGCCGGATCGAACTCCAGCCACCGCATGTGGCCCGCCTAACGAACGTCGGCTGTCAGATCCTCGCGCGTCTCCGACGGCAGCACCGTGTAGGCTGCATGACAGGCGACACAGCGGGCCATCAGCTCGCTCAGCTGGCGCAGCGTATGCTCGCGATCGCCCAGGGTCTCGGCATCGAGCGCGATGGTATCCATTCCTTCGTGGACCGAAAAGCCCAGTTGCTTGAATCCAATCGGCAGCTTGCCGATCAGGGGTCCGCGAATTTCGATTGGCATCGCCCGCACGTCGGCCATGCCGACCGCGCGCGCGGCGCGCGCCACCCGATCCAGATCCCCGTCGAGCGCGCCGCTGAGGACGGTCTGACTGGCGGCGAGCAGACCACGCATCTCGGTCAGCACGTAGTTGCGCTCGGTGGCGGTGAGCACTAGGCGGATGCGCCCGTCGCTGGACGGAACATCGGTGGTGCGCCCGATCACGCCAAAGAACACTAGCACCCCAAGCAGCGCCGCAGCCAGCACCCCGGAGGTGAGCTGCCAGCCGCGACCTTTTAACCTATGCAATTGATTCGACATCAAAAACTCCCCTGATAGCTGACGAACAGGCTGCGACCGGGTGCATCGATTTCTTGGCCGGTGATACCCTCTGAAAGATGCTCGTGATAGGTCTCGTCGGCGAGATTGGTGACGGCGAAGCGCAGGCTGTGACGCCGCCAGCGGTAGGTCGCGCCAAGATCGGCCGTGGTGAATCCGGACGTCGGATCTTCGTTGCCGTTGCTAAAGCGCGTTGCCACGCGATCCTGCTCCTGGACCAGACGCAGGGTCAGATCCGCCGTCCAGCCCTCGACGATGCGCCCCTCCCAGCCCAGCGACAGCTCATCGGCCGGCACCTGATAGAGCGGCTCGCCCAAGTCATCGTTCTTGCCGCGCACCATCGACCAACCGGCTGAGAGCCAGTGTCCGGGTAGCGCCTCCCAGCGGATCTCGGCCTCCAGCCCTTCGAGCGTGACCCGTCCGAGATTGACCGTTTCCTTGCAGGCGCTGGCGTTGGAGGCCGGGCAGACGTTGCTGCCGGCTGGACCGGAGACGTCCTTGCCGGTGATGTAGTCGGTGATGCGGTTGTGATAGGCGGACACCGCGTAGCTCAGGCGCTCATCCGCGCCCTTGAAGCCGACTTCGACTTGGTTGGCGAACTCGGGTTCGATTTGCGGGTTGCCGACATAGTAGTAACCGTCGCCACGCGGCGAGGACTCGTAGCGCTCGCGCATCTCGCCGGCCCGGAAGGCGCGCGAGAGACTGACATAGGGGCGCAGCAGCGGGGCGACCTCGTAGATGGCCCCGAGGCTGCCGGAGAAAGCGCTGTCGGTGCGGTCCAGGCCGCTGGTGCGAGCGCCATTGTTGACGGAATCCGCGTCACCGCTGACTGTATCGTGGCGCACACCGGCGAGCAGGCTCAGGGCGCCGAGACGGATATCGTCCTGCACATAGACGCCGAACGCCTGGATGCGGGCGTCGTCGAAGGGATCGCTGCGCGCCAGCGCGAAGCTCGGCGGTCTGGCGATATAGCGCTCCGGCGAGGCGGCCATCTCCCAGGCGTTGACACCGAACGACAGCAGGTGCTGATCGTGCGCCAGCCAATCGGCGCGGATATCCGCACCGTTGGTGGCAAAGGTCACGCTGGTCTCGCCGATGTCCTTGTCGAGTGCGCCGTTGGCGCGCGAGTGGATCTCGCGCTCCATGCTCTGGCGATAGAGTCGCACATCCAGATTGATCGGACGCTCACCCGCGCCGGTGCGGCTGTAGCCCAGCTCGGCGAGACGGCGCTGGGTCTTGGGTGAATGGATGGTGGTGCTGCCGACCCGTGGAATGGGGTGCGGCTTGGTCGAGCCTGGATACCAGACACCCCAGTCGCTGTGCTGTTGCAGCGAGAGGCGCACCTGTTGCGCGGCATCCAGCCGATAACGGTACTGGCCGATGAAGCTGTCGGAATCGTAGCCGGTACGCTTGACCCGCCCGTCGGGCGAGTCGTAATCGCCGATGCTCGCCAGCGAGGTGCCCAGCATCAAGGCATGATCGCCCTCCGAGCCGCGCATCACCGCCGTGCCGCGCACCCCGCTGCTTGCGCTGTCATAGCTGGTCGCCACATCCGCGCCCACGCCCGGCTCGAAACGCGCCTGCGGCAGCAGGACGTTGATCGCCCCACCGAGCGCACCGGTGCCGTAGAGCACCGAGGCTGGTCCTTTGACCACCTCCACCCGCTCGGCCAGACCCAGCGACATCAGCGAGCCGATGGCGCCGGCCGGCTGGGCGGAATTCAGCCGCATGCCGTCCACCATGAGCACCAGACTCTCTTTCTTGAGGCCGCGAACCACTGGGTTCTGACCCTGCGCGCCGTCGCTCGCCACCGCCAGTCCAGGCCGGCCCCGCAGCACCTCGCCGAGCGTGTCGGCATTGCGTCGGAGGATCTCATCGCGGTCGACGACTGTGGTCGCGATTGGGGTCTCCAGGGTGTCGGACGCATAGCCCTTGGCCGTCACCGTCATCTCGTCGAACTCGACTGCGTCATCGATCGACAACTCACCGACCGCATCCTGAGCCTGCACGGACAGCGACGCGAGCGCAACCACCCAGACCGCACCCAGCAAGGCGCGCTTGGAACACCATCCAGCCATACCCCTGATCCTCTTCGGTAGATCGGAAAACTCGGCTGGCGGGCGTCCAATCGAGCGGGCGAGAACGGAGAACTCGCCGCTGCGGTACACTGGCTGGCTGACGGGTGTTGATACTAGAAGCCACGCCCCATCGACGCCTTGACTCCGGTCAAGGCTAATCGACAATAGTTAATGTGTTGCGTTATCATTATCACCCCGGTCTTTTGGGGTCAGCGCTGTCACACTCAACTTTACGTCGAGGAGAACATTCACCCGTGAAATCTCACTTCCGCTCACTGACCATCGCCATCGTCATGACCAGCTTTATTCCGGTCGCGCCGACGCTTGCCGCCGACGAAGAGGTCAATGTCTATTCCTCGCGCAAGGAGGAGCTGATCAAGCCGCTCTTTGACCGCTTCACCGAGCAGACTGGAATCACCGTCAATCTGGTCACCGCCAAGGCCGGCGCCCTACTCGAACGTCTCCAGCGCGAGGGTGCCAACTCCCCGGCGGATCTGCTGATCACCGTAGACGCGGGCAACCTGCACCGCGCCAAGGCGGCCGGTGTGACTCAGCCCATGCGCTCCGACACACTCACTGAGGCGGTGCCAGAGAGCTATCGCGATCCACAAGGGCACTGGGTCGGTCTCACCGTGCGCGCGCGCCCCATCCTCTACGTCAAGGACAAGGTTGATCCCGCCAGCCTCTCTACTTACGAGGCGCTGGCCGATCCGGCTTTCAAGGACAGCATCTGCATCCGCTCCTCCGACAACATTTACAATCAGTCGCTGGTCGCCTCCATGATCGCCACGCACGGGGTCGAGGCGACCGAGACCTGGGCCAAGGGGTTGGTTGCCAACCTGGCCCGCTCGCCCAAGGGTGGTGATCGTGACCAGATCAAGGCCGCAGCCGCAGGCGAATGCAGCCTCGCTATCGCCAATACCTACTATCTCGCCGGTATGCTCACCGGCGAGTCCGAGAACGACCGCAAGACCGCCGAGCAGTTGGCGGTTTTCTGGCCTAATCAGGACGGACGCGGCGCCCATGTCAACGTGAGCGGCGCGGCGCTCACAGCGGCGGCCAAGAACCAGGAAGCCGCCATCGCGCTGGTCGAATTCCTCGCCAACCCCGAGTCTCAGGCATGGTACGCAGAGACCAACGGTGAGTATCCGGTGCGCACGGATGTGCCGCCGAGCCAGACGCTCGCCGCCTGGGGTGAGTTCAAGGCCGACAGCCTCAATCTCGCCCGGCTTGGCGAGCTGAACGCCGAAGCGGTCAAGCTCATGGACCGGGCTGGCTGGCGCTAACAGCGGATGGTCGCACGTGTCGGCACCTTGCCGACAACCGAGAGCAGGGGGTCGCACGGCCCCCGCCCCGCATCCAGCATTGAGCGCGGCTCCCGACTCTGGACACTGGGGGGAGTCGCACTCGCCCTGCTGCTGGCCACACCGGTACTGGTGATCCTCGGCTTTCTGCTGCTCCCCGGCAGCGGGAGTTGGGAGCACCTGGCTGCCACCGTACTCCCGGTCTATGTGGCCAATTCGTTGCTGCTCACGCTCGGTGTTGCCATCGGCACACTCATCATCGGCGTCGGCACTGCCTGGCTGACCAGCATGTGCCGGTTCCCCGGTCGTAGAATCTTTGAATGGGCGCTGTTGCTGCCCATGGCCATGCCGGCCTACATCATCGCCTACACCTATACCGGGATGCTGGATTTTGCCGGTCCCGTACAGACCTGGCTGCGCGCGCTCACTGGATGGGGCTACGGCGACTACTGGTTTCCCGAGGTGCGCTCGCTCGGCGGCGCCGTGGCCATGCTCACCCTGGTGCTCTACCCCTATGTCTATCTGCTCACCCGCGCGGCTTTCCTGGCACAGTCGCTGTGTGTCCTGGAGGTCAGCCGCGCCCTGGGCAACGGACCCTGGCGGACCTTCTTCCAAGTGGCCCTGCCGCTGGCCCGTCCGGGCATCGTGGCAGGCGTGTCTCTGGCCCTGATGGAGACCCTGGCCGACTATGGCACCGTTCAGTACTTCGGCGTCCAGACCTTCACCACCGGTATTTTCCGCACCTGGTACGGGTTGGGTGATCCGGTCGGTGCGGCCCAGCTTTCTTCACTGCTGCTCGGTTTCGTGCTGGTGCTCATCACCCTGGAGCGCTTCTCCCGGCGGCGCGGGCGTTATCATCAGACCAGCCAGCGGGAGCGCCCGATTCACCGCTATCAGCTTGGCGGCCGCCGGGCTTGGGCGGCGGTCGCGCTTTGCGCCCTGCCCGTGGCGCTCGGCTTCGTCATCCCCGCCACGCAGCTTGGCGCCTGGGCACTGACCATCGCCCACACTGCCTATGACGCACGCTTTCTTGAGCTGGTGCTCAACAGCCTGGGGCTGGCCGCAGCGGCGGCCATGCTGGCCCTGCTTCCGGCCCTGCTGTTGGGCTATGGCAAGCGTCTACATCCGACCCGCCCGCTGCGCGCCGCCGCCCGGATCGCCGGATTGGGCTACGCTATTCCCAGCACCATTATCGCCATCGGTGTCATCATTCCCCTGGCCTGGTTCGACAACACCCTGGACGCCTGGCTGCGCGCCAGCTTTCAGGTCTCCAGCGGGTTGCTGCTGAGCGGCACCCTGGCGGCCCTGCTGCTGGCGTATGTGACGCGCTTCCTGGCCGTCTCGCTGCAAACGGTCGATGCGGGTCTTGGCAAGATTCGGCCCTCGCTCGACGATGCCGGGCGCTCACTCGGGCTGGTACCCACACAGGTGCTCTGGCGCATCCATATTCCGCTGCTGCGCGGCAGTCTGCTCACCGCTTTGCTGCTGGTGTTTGTGGATGTCCTCAAGGAGCTGCCCGCCACGCTCATCTTGCGCCCTTTCAACTTCAACACCCTGGCGGTGCGCGCCTTCGAGCTGGCCTCGGACGAGCGCTTGGCCGACTCCGCTCCAGCGGCGCTCACCATCGTTCTGGCTGGACTGCTGCCGGTTATACTGCTGAGCCGCTACATCACCAGATCTCGCCATGTCCAACCCACTTGAACTGCGCGAAGTCAGCGTCGCCTACGATGGACCGCCGGTTGTCAGAAATGTCTCGCTGGACCTAGAAGTCGGTACCATCGGCTGTTTCATCGGTCCGAGCGGTTGCGGCAAATCCACCCTGCTGCGCGCCATCGCCGGCTTCGAACCGGTGCAGCACGGCGAGATCTGGCTCGATGGCCGACGTGTCGCAGCCCCCGGCTTTTCCCTACCCCCGGAATCCAGACGGGTCGGGATGGTGTTTCAGGACTTCGCGCTCTTTCCGCATCTGTCGGTCGCGGGCAATCTCGCCGTCGGTATCCGCAAGCTGCCGCAGCGCGACCGCCGCGATCGGGTCGCGACGCTGCTGAAGCTGGTCGATCTCACCCAGTGCGCCGATCTCTACCCACATCAGCTCTCCGGCGGCATGCAGCAGCGCGTGGCGCTGGCACGTGCGTTGGCGCCCCGCCCCACTGTGCTGCTGCTCGACGAGCCATTCTCCAGCATAGACACCACGCTGCGCGAGCAGCTTGCACACGAGGTCCGCGCGGTGCTGCTGCGCGAGGGCGTCACCGCCGTGCTGGTCACCCACGATCAGCTCGAGGCGTTCGCTGTAGCCGATCGCATCGGCGTACTGGCCAAGGGCGAGCTACGCCAATGGGACAGCGCGCTCGAGCTGTATCAGAACCCGGCAGACCCCTTCGTCGCCGGTTTTATTGGCCAGGGCGTCATCCTACCGTGCAGCACACTGCCACCGCGCCAAGTCATGACCGAGCTGGGAAAGGCCGACACCTTGCATGCCCACGGATTGGCGCCCGGCACCGCCATGGAGGTGCTGATCCGTCCCGATGACCTCATCGACGATCCCACCGCCCCCTGCCGCGCCACCGTGATCGAGCGCAGCTTTCGCGGCGACGCCTACCTCTACGGCCTGCGCCTGGCGAGCGGCAACCGTGTCCTCGCGCTGATCCCCAGTCAGCGAGAGTACCGTCTCGGCGAAACAATCGGACTGCGGCTCGTCGAGCGGAAGCTGGCAGCGTTCGCACCCCAGCACGTATCGGGTTAGATAAACGGCTCAGAGATTCTCGGATCGAAATCCGCTGGCGCTTGATATTAATGCGAATGCTTCTTATTATTTTATATTTCCGGCGACTGCTCTCCGCCATCCGCCGGTTCTGCGACGGAATAATAAGGTGACGATCATGCAAAAAATTGGGCTGTTTTATGCATCCGAGACCGGCAACACACAGACGGTCGCGACGACGATCCAGCAAACGCACTTCCAGCCGGGGATGGTCGATATCTACGACATGGAGCAGGCCACGGCGGAGACAATCGCCGAATACTCGGTGCTGATTCTGGGCGCACCCACCGTGGGGTGTGGGGATCTTCCAGACGCGCTTGACAGCTTTCTACAGCGGCTGGGGAATCTGAGCTTCGTGGGGAAAACGGTGGCGTTGTTCGGACTCGGCGATCAGGAAATTTACCCGCACGAGTTCGTGGATGCGCTAGGTGTGCTGTGTGAGGAGCTGGAGTCGCGCGGGGCGGAGATCATCGGGGCCTGGCCGACCGAGGGCTATGACTTCTCATCCTCCAGGGCAGACCTGGGGGATGGGCGCTTCTGCGGCCTGGTGCTCGACGAGGACAACCAGTTCGAGCTGACTGGCGCGCGCCTGGAATCCTGGATTGCGCAGATCAAGCCAACGCTGATGGCGGAGCTGGATCATACACTGACCGAGGGCGCACGGCTCATCGCTTGAGTCGCGCCTCACCCAGTCGGCGCGTACCAGGTTGCGCGCCTGGCTCTCGAAGCACTGTTCATTTGCGACTGCCTTGGACACAAGGCGAGTAGTAACTTCAATTGCAAACAATAATAGTTGTCTTTAGTATTCTCACACAATAGATCGGATGTAGATCAAGCATCAGATCCGTTCAGCCAGTATCGATGGATCCCGGCTCAGCGTCCCGACACCCTGTTCAGAGCATGACCGAAGCATGATGCATCAGCACCCGATGGAGCCGCACCCGTGGAAGCCGATCGAGCACTTCCATGCCCGTGAGAGCAAAGATCCCTTGACTGATGCCTTCGCGGGACGGCGCGCGGTGCACCCATTCGTGGGAGTGTCGCCGGTGCCTGAGGGGGATTGGGCGCAGACCTGGACAGAGATGACTGCAAGCCCGCGTCAGGGCAAATCGGTCGCCTATCTGCATGTGCCCTTCTGCGAGAGCCACTGTCTGTTCTGCGGCTTCTATCAAAATGCCTGGCAGGCGTCGCTCGGCGGTGACTATGTGGATGCCCTGGTCGATCACATCAGGCGCGACCGCGATCTGCCCTATCAGGCTGAGGGCCCAATCCATGCAGTGTATTTCGGCGGCGGTACGCCGACGCTGCTTGCGGCCCGGGATCTGGCGCGCGCGGTCGCAGCGGTGCGCGAGTACCTGCCACTCGCCCCGGATTGCGAGATCACCCTGGAAGGCCGTGCCCACGACCTGGATCTGGACAAGGCGCACGCGGCCTTCGACGCGGGCGTTAACCGCGTCTCCATCGGCGTGCAGAGCTTCGATGCCCTGGTGCGCCGACGCCTCGGGCGCAAGACTGAGCGCGCAAAGCTGATCCGGCTGCTGGAGGATCTGGTCGCGGCGGACCGCGGCGCTTTAATCATCGATCTGATCTACGGTCTGCCGGGCCAGTCCCTGGAGGTCTGGGAGAGCGACGTGCGCACCGCCATCGGCATCGGGCTGGATGGGGTCGATCTTTATGCGCTCAAGCTCATGGCGCACACGCCCCTTGGGAGCGCTGCGCGGGCCGGTAAGCTCGAACCGGCGCCGGTCGAATCGCACGGTGCCTTCTACGCGCGCGGTGCGCAGTTGATGGACGAGGCGCGCTGGGAGTCGCTGTCGTCGAGCCATTGGCGCAGCGGCACCCGCGAACGCAACCTCTACAACCTGGAGGTCAAGAGCGGCGCTCACTGTCTGGCCTTCGGCGCGGGTGCGGGTGGTTCCCTGGGCGGCTATTCCTACCGCACCCTGACGGACCTGACCGAGCATGCCGAGCGCGCGCGCCAAGGGGGCACGCCGCCGCTCGGCGGTCTGATGCGCCAGTCTTCGCAAGCGCCGCTGCTCAACTTCATCAAGGGCAGTCTGGAGCGCGGCCGACTGGATCAACACGCGCTCGCCGAGCGGCTGGAAGCGGCCACGGGTCTCGATTTGGAGCGCACCACCGGGCCACTGTTTGCGCAGTGGGAGCATGCCGGGCTGCTCACCCGCGACGCACGCTGGCTCGATCTTACCCTCGCCGGGCGTTTCTGGCAGGTCGCCCTGACGCAGAACCTGCTCGAATGGCTGGAGCAGATCATCCGTGATGGTCCCGCCCTGTCGGACCGGACCGCCGCACTCGCATAAGGAGTAACTGATGGCACTGAACGAGACACAGAAAGAGCGCATCGGCGCCGCGCTTCAAGAGAATCCAGGCGCGGTGCTCGACGAACTGGCCAGGGAGCACGGCGTGACTACCCGAGACATCGTCTCACTCCTGCCCGCCTCCGAGGCCGTCTCTGTCGACGGCGAGCGTTTCGAGGACATCATGCGCGAGATGACGGCTTGGGGCGAGTTGACCCTGCTGGTCAACACCGGCGACGTTATCCTGGAGGCCAAGGGTGATCTACCCAAGGGCAGCATGGGCCAGGGTTACTACAATCTGCACGGCAAACCGATCGGCGGGCATCTCAAGGCATCCAACTGCGATCTGATCGCCTTCGTCTCGCGCAAGCTGTTTAGTTCCGACACCCACTCGGTGCAGTTCTACAATCGCCAGGGCGACTGCATGTTCAAGGTCTATCTCGGACGCGATGCGAAACGCCAGCTCATCCCGGAGCAGGTCGAACGGTTCAAGGCGTTTCGCGACGCGATGGTGGCATAGATGCAACCTTCCCTGTTCTGCTTCGGTCTCGGCTATACGGGCATGCGTCTTGCCCATACTGCAATGGCGTGCGGTTGGCGTGTCGCGGGCAGCTGTCGCGGCGCCGAGAAGGCCGAGACATTGCGCGCACAGGGCATCCAGGCGATTGTTTTTGACGGGGAGCAGGCCAGCCCGGCGGTGCGCGACGCTCTGGCTCAGACGACCCATCTGGTCATGTCCATCCCGCCCGATACGGATGGCGATCC
This sequence comes from Thiorhodococcus sp., assembly GCA_029257385.1. Classification (GTDB taxonomy): domain Bacteria; phylum Pseudomonadota; class Gammaproteobacteria; order Chromatiales; family Chromatiaceae; genus Thiorhodococcus. The sequence continues at coordinate 12,957 of JARIBS010000121.1, read as the reverse complement.
GGTGCTGCGTCTGCACGGCGACGACCTGGAAACACGGGCCAAGTCTCTGCAATGGATCGGCTACCTCTCCACGACCGGCATTTATGGCGATTGCAACGGCGAGTGGATCGACGAGACCCGCACTCCGAACCCAGCCACTCCAGGCAATGAGCGCCGTCTGGAGGCGGAGAACGCCTGGTTGGATTTCGGCGCACGCACCGGCACGCCCACGCACATCTTCCGGCTGCCGGGGATCTATGGGCCCGAAGGACGCAGCCCCATCGATGCACTGCAATCGGGTCGAGCACGACGCATTGTCAAGCCCGGACAGGTCTTCAACCGCATCCATGTCGATGACATCGCCGCCGTCCTGCTGGCCTCGATCGAGCGCCCGAATCCAGGCCGCGTCTACAACCTCAGTGACGACGAGCCTGCACCGGCGGATGAAGTATTGCGCTTTGCAGCGACCCTGCTCGGTGTCGATCCACCCCCGGCGGAGTCATTCGAGAGCGCCGAACTCTCGCCCTTCGCGCGGCACTTCTACGACGAGTGCAAGCGCGTTGCCAACGACCGGATCAAGGACGAACTGGGCGTGCGTCTGCGCTATCCGACCTATCGCGAGGGGCTGCGCGCCATCGCTGAGTCACTCACCGACGCCAAAGCCGCAACTCCACCCACCCATCAGACCTGAGGGGCTAGAGAGCATGTATATCGCCATGAACCGTTTCCGGATCAACCACGGCTACGAGCCGGGCTTCGAGCAGCTTTGGCGCGAGCGCGAATCCCGTCTGTCGGAGCTGAAAGGCTTCGTCGCCTTCCGTCTTCTAAAGGGACCGGACGATGGCGAATGCAGGCTCTACGCCTCACACACGACCTGGGAGACGCAGGAGGATTTCGACGCCTGGACCCAGTCAGAGCAGTTCAAGAAGGCGCATGCCCAGTCCAAGCTGCCCAAGGAGACCTATGCTGGCCACCCAGTCTTTGAGGGCTTCGAGGTGTTGCTGCAGGAGCTATCGGATGCGCACTAAACCTCTGGCGAGGGACTGCCGTCCCAAGCGTATGGCCAACCGCTACGGGCGGGCGCTGACCTTTTGTGCCGTTGCCTCCCTGGCAACGGTGCCCGCGCTGGCCGCCGAGCGCCTGGTCGCGGTCGACGGTGCGGTCACCGAGATCATCTATGCCCTAGATCAAGCCTCTCGGCTGGTCGGGGTTGACACCACCAGCACCTATCCGCCTGAGGCCCAGGAGTTGGCGAGCGTCGGTTACAAGCGCGCACTTTCGGCCGAAGGACTGCTGAGCATCTCGCCCGATCTGGTGCTGGCAACCGACGCCGCTGGACCGCCCGAGGTGTTGACACAGATCCGCTCCGCTGGCGTGGAGGTTTTGGAAATCCCGGATACAGCGACCCTGGACGGACTGCGTGAGAAGATCCGCGCGGTCGCGGCGGCACTCGACACCGAAGCGGCGGGCGAGCGCCTGATCGCCGACATCGAAACCGATCTAAAGCAACTGGCGGGCGTGATCGACAGCGTCGAGACCCGCCCGCGCGTGCTCTTCATGATGGTGGTCGGCTCGGGGATCGACCATTCAGCCGGCAAGGGTGCGCCAGTCGACACACTCATCCGGCTGGCGGGCGGTGAGAACGTGCTGCACGAGGCGGTCGAGGGCTATAAGCCACTGAGTCCAGAGGCGGCGCTTGCGGCCGCGCCGGACGTGATCCTGGTCTCCCAGCGCGGGTTGGATGATCTCAAAGGTATCGACGGCGTGCTCGCCCGTGCCGGACTGGCCGCGACACCGGCCGGGCGCGCGCGCCGCGTGGTCGCCATCGACAGCTCGCTGTTGTTTCACTTCGGGCCGCGCCTGGCCGATGCTGCGACACTACTGGCAACCGAGCTGGGCACCCTGAACACGCCTCAAGCCGCCAACGCCGGTGACTAGCATCGCACTTGCTCCGGCCACGGTCGTGGACCTGCCGCAACGCCGGTATCGCCAGCGCTGGAGCCTGCCGGTGCTGGCGGTGCTGACCCTGCTGGTCGCACTGCTCTCGGTCGCGATCGGGCCGGTCACCATTCCACCCGGCGAGGTGCTGCGGATAGCCGCCGGGGGCCTGGGGTTTCCGGTCGGTGAACTCCAGCCCCAGCATGTCGCTGTGATCGAGACCATCCGCTTGCCGCGCACCCTGCTCGGGCTGATGGTCGGGGCGGCGCTGGGCGTGGCCGGGGCGGCTCTGCAGGGGCTGTTTCGCAACCCACTAGCCGATCCTGGTCTCATCGGCGTCTCGGCCGGATCGGCGCTGGCGGCGGTCTGTGTCATCGTGCTCGGCAGCCATGGCCTGACATTTCTGACCACGGCGCTGGGTGCCTTCACACTGCCGCTGGCGGCCTTCTGCGGGGGGCTGGTCACGACCTTGGTGGTCTACCGGATCGCCGGTCGTGACGGCCAGACCTCGGTCACCACCCTGCTGCTTGCGGGCATCGCGATCAATGCGCTCTGTGGCGCCGGGACCGGGCTGCTGACCTATCTCGCCGACGATCAACAATTGCGCACGCTGACCTTCTGGAGCATGGGCAGTCTGGGCGGAGCGACCTGGAGCCAGGTCGGCAGTGTCGCGCTCCTGATCACCTTGCCGATGCTCGCGTTGCCGCTGCTGGCGCGCACCCTCAATGCCCTGCTGCTCGGTGAGGCCGAGGCCGGACACCTGGGGATCTCCGTCCAACGCATGAAGCGCCTGATCATTACGCTGGTCGCCCTAGCGGTCGGCGCGGCGGTGGCGGTGAGCGGGCTGATCGGCTTCATCGGGCTGGTGGTGCCGCACCTGTTGCGCCTGGCGCTGGGTCCGGACCACCGCATTCTGCTGCCGGGCGCGGCGCTGCTCGGCGGCAGTCTGCTGCTGTTGGCCGATCTGCTCGCGCGCACTCTGGTGACGCCCGCCGAGCTGCCAATCGGCATCCTCACGGCATTGCTCGGCGGTCCGTTCTTTCTGGCCCTGTTGATGCGCCAGCGCGGGGTGTTGGGATGAGTCTGGAGGCCCGTAATCTGAGCCTGTACCGTAGCGGACGCGCCCTGATCGACAGTATTAGTCTGAGTCTGAATCCGGGCGAGGTGCTGGTGATTCTCGGCTCCAATGGGGCCGGCAAATCGACCCTGCTGCGCTGTCTGAGCAGCGAGCTAAAGCCGGATGCGGGCGAGATCAGCTTGAACGGCGTCGCGCTCGAACGCTGGTCTGCTGCAGACTGCGCCAAGCGGCGCGCCATCCTGCCCCAGCAAAGCCCACTAAGTTTCCCCTTCACCGCTCTGGAAGTTGCGGCAATGGGGCGCATCCCCTACGGCGGTCCCGGACCAGGCGACATCCAGATCGCTTTGGATGCACTGGCGGCGGCGCAGGTCGAGCATCTGGCCGAGCGACGTTACACTACACTCTCCGGGGGTGAACGCCAGCGCGTGCACATGGCGCGTATCCTGGCGCAGCTCTGGACGCCACTGCCAGGCAACGAGCCGCGCTACCTGCTGCTTGATGAGCCCACGGCCAGTCTCGATCTGGCCCACCAGCATTCGACGCTCGCACTCGCGCGACGCTGGACCGACCGGAACATCGGGGTGCTCGCGGTACTGCACGATCTCAATCTAGCCGCGCAATATGGCGACCGCATCGCGCTGATGAAGGACGGACGCCTGCTCGCTGTGGACTGCCCTCAAAGCGTTCTTGAACCTGCGGGCATTGAGCACGCATTCGGCCTGCCGGTGCGCGTCATCCCGCATCCAGAGCTGGATTGCCCCCTGGTGGTTCCCAGGCGGGCGGCGGAAGCCGCCACCCCAGCGTGTGCGACACGCGCACTCTAATGCGAACCAGACGTCCGAGGTTCCGAAACTGCGCAAAAAAGACATACAATCACGCTTGATGGGAGCGAACCCGGCCCCGGTACATTCGGGTGCACGCGCTCTTGCCAGGGCCAATCAAGACGCGTATCGCAAGTGGAGTCGACCGTTTCGAGGCGCTGCTCAATGAAACCGCCAACCGCGCTCCGGCACATCATCGCGTGACCACTCAAGACGTCGGCTACCACATCCTGGGGTGACACCATGATAAGCAAATTCATCGAGAACCGGACCTTCGACGAGATCCAGATCGGTGATTCCGCGAGCCTGGAACGTCGGTTGACGCTGGAAGACATCAAACTGTTCGCGGTCATGTCCGGCGACACCAATCCAACCCATGTCGATGAGGACTACATTAAAAGCAGCCGCTTTCATGGGGTCATCGCGCATGGGTTGTGGGGGAGCGCGCTCATCTCGACCGTTCTCGGCACCCAGCTGCCGGGTCCCGGCACGGTCTATTTGAATCAGTCCTTGAGTTTCCGCCGCCCTGTGGCGTTGGGTGATCTGGTCCGGGTCAGCGTCACCGTCAAGGAGAAAAACAGCGAAAACCATCGGCTGTTGCTGGACTGTCTATGCGCCAACGAGCAAGGTCAGGCAGTGATCAGCGGCGAAGCAGAAGTGCGCGCGCCGACCGAAAAAATCAGGCGTCCGCGTTCAGTGCTTCCCGAAGTGCGTTTGGCCGAGCGCGCACATCTGCACCGTTTGTTGGAAGCCGCTCAACACCACCCACCAGTACGAACCGCGGTGGTTCATCCCACAGACAATGCCTCGCTCACTGGTGCGGTCGCGGCCGCCGAGCAGGGGCTGATCGTGCCGGTGCTGGTGGGTCCTGAACACAAGATTCGCACGGTGGCGGAAGCTGAAAACATTGATCTGTCACCCTATCAACTGGTGGCTACCGAACACAGCCATGCTGCGGCTGAACAGGCGGTGGCCCTAGCTGGGGCCGGTGAAGTGCAAGCATTGATGAAGGGCAGCCTTCATACGGATGAGCTGATACGTGCTGTGCTGGCCAAGGATGCCGGTCTGCGTACAGAGCGGCGGCTCAGTCATGTTTTCGCTTTTGATGTGCCCACATACGCCAAGCCCTTGTTCATCACCGATGCAGCGATCAATGTATTCCCGACGCTCGAACACAAACGTGACATTGTTCAGAACGCTATCGACCTGGCTCATGCGTTAGGCATCGATTGTCCGAAAGTGGCGGTGCTCTCGGCCGTAGAGACCATCACGCCAATCATTCCGTCGACGCTGGATGCGGCCGCGCTTTGCAAGATGGCCGACCGCGGTCAACTCTCGGGCGCTGTGATTGACGGACCGCTGGCCTTCGACAACGCCGTGTCTCCTGAAGCGTCCCGTATTAAGGGAATCACTTCTCCGGTCGCGGGACAGGCAGATATCCTGGTGGTGCCTGACCTCGAGGCTGGCAACATGCTAGCCAAACAGCTCGAGTATCTGGGTGGGGCCGAGGGCGCGGGCATCGCACTCGGTGCACGTGTGCCGATTATCCTCACCAGCCGCGCTGATGACACGATCAGCCGACTCGCATCCTGCGCGCTAGCGGTGATGCTGGTCCACCATCGACAGACGGCCTTATTGACATGAACGGCGACATCCTGATCCTGAACTTTGGCTCATCCAGCATCAAGTTCGGGCTGTATGACGGCAACGCTGCCCGTTGGCACCGCTCCACCAGCCACATAACCTGGCTGGGTAGAGTCGCAAAACGCGCTGTTCAGTCGCGTTTATCGTTGGAGTTGACGATGTCGCTTGCCTGACGGTCCGCGTGATAGGACGAGCGCACCATGGCGCCGCTGGCAACGTTTGAGAAGCCCATATCTTCTCCAGCAAGGCGCAGCGCATCGAACTCCGCCGGAGTCCAGTAGCGCAGCACGGGGTGATGCTCTCGGGTCGGCTGAAGATACTGGCCCAACGTGAGCATGTCGCAACCATGCGTCCTCAGATCGCGCATAACGCCCAGCACCTCCTCGCGCGTCTCGCCAAGTCCGAGCATGAGTCCCGACTTGGTCGGGATCTCCGGGTGCTGATCCTTGAACGCCCCGAGCAGCCTCAGTGAACCATCGTAGTCGGCCCCTGGTCGAACCTGCCGGTACAGGCGCGGAACACTTTCCAGATTGTGGTTGAAGACATCCGGCACGGCATCGTCAGTGAACTGAGCGAGCGCAGTGGATTCACGACCACGAAAATCCGGTACCAGGATCTCCAGTCGGGTTGCTGGGTTACGGACTCTAACGGCCCGCAGACAGTCGGCGAAATGACCCGCTCCGCCATCGCGTAGATCATCACGGTCGACCGAAGTGATGACGACATAGCTCAGCCCCATGACGGCGATGGAATCTGCCAGATGCTCGGGTTCTTCCACATCGACCGGAGCCGGGCGACCGTGTGCGACATCGCAGAAGGGACAGCGGCGCGTACAGACATCGCCGAGAATCATGAAGGTCGCGGTCCCGTGATTGAAGCACTCACCCAGATTCGGGCACATGGCCTCTTCGCAGACCGTGGTGAGCTTGCTCTCGCGCAGCAGCGCCTTGATACGCGCGACCCCAGGGCCGACCGGGGCCTTGGCGCGTATCCAGCTTGGCTTGCGCAACACCGGAGCGCTCGTCTCGACCTTCACGGGAATGCGCGCGACCTTGTCTCTGCCCCGCTGATGGGTATGCGGATTATCGCGCGAGGGTGCTGTGAGTTTGGTTCTCTCGGTCATCATGAATTCTCGGCAGGGTGGCATAGAGCGGCGCGCGGGATTCTCGGGCAGGATCAATGATAAATGCGCGCTAATATTAGCGCATCACATTCACATCTGGAGCGCACCCCCCTGCTCAGCCGGGCAAGAGACGACCGACCAGCAGACGGAACCACGGGGTGAACCAGCTCGGATGACTCTCGATGGAGCGGCGGATGGCGTTCGGTGCCATCCAGCGCCAAGCGCCGATCTCGGTAGGATCTGGGTGTGGCTCGCCGTTATAGACTCCGTGGAAGATATGCAGGTGCTCGTGCTCGATCAAGTCAGACTCCTGATCTTCGGCGCGATAGACCATTTCGTCATGCTCGGTCAGCGAAACGCGAATGCCAAACTCTTCGCGCAGGCGCCGTTCTGCCGCCATCGCGGTCGACTCGCCCGGTCTTGGGTGACCGCAACAAGTGTTCGACCAGCGTGTTGCGAAGTGATACTTGTTATCGGCACGACGCTGAAGTAACAACTCGCCTTGGGCATTGAAAACAAGGATCGAAAAGGCTCGATGCAACTGCCCAAGTCTGTGAACCTCGAGTTTTCCAGCGGTACCCGTGGCACGATCCTGGTCATCGACGAGGATAACCTCCTCTGCGGCATCGCGTTGCGCCGCACGCTCCAGGTCATCTGCGGTAAGGGGCGGAACGGTCTCAGCGCTCAATTTCGATCTCCAATTCACGGCTCATCTGGATGCTGGGTCACGCCCGGCTCGGCTAGCTGGCCGGGCGGGCGAATGCCTGAATCGCGGCCTTTAGTTCGGGATGGCTCGCTGCGTGCGCCTCCAGGCTGACGCCCGATGCGATAGCGTCCCAAGCTTGATGAATGCTCATGGCCCCACCGCGCGGACCCATCGGGTGTGCGAAGACGCCCCGGCCAGGCACGAATCCAAAGTCGATCGAGCCGACTTTTTCATAGACGTCGCGCAGCGTTCCCGCCCAGTCGCTCCCGCCCGGCACCGGCAGACTGCGTTTGATCGGTCCCATGGGAGCCAGGCAGGCGTCGATACTCTCACGAACTTCGTCATCATCGGTATGCATTCGTTCCCCGAAGCCGGGCATGATGATGACGTCAAAGCCGGCGAGGCGCTGGAGTTTGGTGAACACCCGCGTGTGGACACCGAAATGACTCAGTCGGCTGAAGGGTGCGATGAATGGGAAATGCGCGATCAGCGGAACCCGCGCTTGCTTGCGCAGCATGCGCACGGCGCTCAGACCCACCGGCATCGCATTGACCAACACCGCATTGGCTCCATTGGAGACTGCAAGATCGTGCAGTTCAACCAACCGATCAACCTCATCCGTGATATTGGCCAGATAGAGCTTCGGGACACCGGTCACTGACTGTGCCTGTTGCCGAGCAGCGCCGAGCAACGCCGAGCGACACGCCAGGGGACACCAGTCGGTATCGGCCAGCATCTCGTCATCCTTGGCGACATCCAGCCCGCCGAGCCAGCTTTCGAGTCCAAGCTCGCTGAATGCCTCGGGTGGCAGACCGATATTGGGCTTGATGACGCCGAAGAAGATCGGACGATCAAACACCTGAAGCAACTCGCGAAACCCCTCGAGACCGAACTGCGGTCCCTCGAAAGATTGCAGATAGGTATTCGGAAACTCGATGTCCAGAAGCTTGACGACGGGAATGTCTGGGGCGAAGAACGTCCCTTCTCCACAAACGGCGCTCAGGAGATTGGGAATACGTGGCCCGAAATTGCGATGCGGGTGCGCGATCTTGACACGGCAGGGCGTTACGCTGCCATCCGGGCGCTTCCCGGCATCGTAGCTGAATGCCGCCATCGGTGCCGACAAGACCTCCAGACCGATGACCCGCGCTCCGAACTCCGAGCGCAGATCCTCATCTGAGCCGACGCGCCGCCACTGCGCCGTCGACTGCTCGGCACAAAAATGCGCCGCGGCTATTTCAGGATCGCCCGAACACTCAAAATAATAGTCCAGGATGATGTACGCATCCCGATCCAGAGATTTTTCATCGGCAAAGAAGCCCGACCAGTCGCCATCATTCATCGCTCAAACCTCTCCCGCGATTTGCACTCTGAGTATGCGTTGGCTGCGGGGCCCGTCCAGCTCGATGAGGAAGATCGATTGCCACTCACCGAGCAGCAGCTTGCCGTCGGAAACCAGAATGGACTCCGAGGCATTCATGAATAAACCGATCAAATGCGAATGCGCGTTCGGCCTGCCGTCGACCGGATCGATATCATGACGATAGGCGCGTCCTGCGGGCGCAAGATCGGACAGGAAATCCAGCATATCCTGCTGGAGCTTTGGCTCTTTCTCGTTTAAAGCAACGAAGGCCGTTGTGTGCGAGGAGGTGAGGGTCAACTGGCCATTGCTGATCGGGTGTCCATCGAATACGCCTTTGACCCTGTCAGTGATATCGACAATCTGGATGGGGGCGCTGGTCGAGATGACCAGGCTCTCGCAATGGAATAGCATTTACTGAAGCTCAAAATAGGAGTGGGCGGGAAGAGTCGTCACTCTCCCCGCCCACGTGGACGCTCGACTGTGAAAGTCAACGCCCCGCCGGCAGTATGGTCAGGCCAGCGACTTCTTCAGCCGTATAACCCGGATCATCCGCGAGCCAATCGAAGTCGGGCGAACTCAGTAAGATGAAATGGATCAAAAAGGCGAGCAAGAATAGGAACGCGAAAAGGCCGGTCAAGGCCATCCGCGGATTGAAGAGCTGCCAAACCTTGTGCATCTAGATGTCTCCTGAACAAAACACGGGACGCTGGTGCTTGGGCCAGTCTCCCGTTTCGACGCCCGCAAACAAACGAACGCTTGGCGATTTATAGCCAGGGACGCCACAACCACACGAGAACGTGTGCGACAACGACGATCCCGGTGAACGCGACGAAACTGGACACGAAGATGCCGTGAAATTCTTTGGCCTCATCTTCAGCGAGTCCAGACATCGAGCGGTTTTCGCTAGCCATTGGTGACTTCCTCACAGATCGTCAGGATGGCTTTAACGATTCAGTCATCGAACCAAACTGTTAGCCGTGCATATCAGAGAGATTTCACGGCCTGCCTACAAAGCGGCGCCGAGATCCGTTCGGCGCCAATGCGGCATCCCTGCCCACCTGCAGTCCAACGTTACAGCTTCTGCGGGGCAGGCGCTGCTTCTTCTACTGGAGCCGGTTGCACAGGTGGTGCCTCTGCGGCATCCGCTGCCGCCGCCTTGGTCGGACCTTGGAGCGACGGGTAGTCCTTCAACATCTGCGAGGCGTAGAGCGGCTTGTAGACGCCCTGATGGCAGGTCATGCAGTTGACCTTGAAGGGGTCGCCATAGGGTCCTTTGCGCGAATCGGGCAGCTCGTCATTGAGCGGCCAGATATAGTCTTGGTTCATCTCGCGTACGTGGCGGATGGCGTACCAAGCCGTCGTGCGTTGCGGCGTACTCTGATCCCAGGCCATGAACGAGCGGGTGTTGTGACAGAATGTGCAGTTGACGCCAAGTGAGTCCGACATATGCATCATCAGCCCATAAGTCCACTCTGCCTGCTTGGTTGACGCCTTATTACCGGCGGGTAACGCCGTCGTACCGATGACCCGGATCTCGTTCGCCTGATCTAGGAACGGAGTATAGGGATCATAGGGCAACGACGAATAAGCGACTGTCGATGACGCATAATTCTGACCCGTCGGTGTCATCCCAGAAGGCTGACCCGGACCTGGATCCGTCGTCCACACGTATTTCGGGACTGGCTCGCCGCGATGGCAGGTGTAGCACGTCACACCCGTATCGGCGACATGGTCTTTCCAGTCCGCGTTGGTCTGCTGGGTCATCTCGAACATGCGACGTGAGACGATCTTGGTATAGATGTCGTCTGACTCCCAATTGCCCGGGACGTGACAGTAGTTACAGCCTTCCTTCGGCGATACCCAGACCGTCACCGCCACCATGAGACGCGTGAACTCCGCGAGCGTGAGATCACTCAAGACCTGGACGTTATTATAAACATCGGTCGCCATTAGACCACCAGGAGCGGCCGCTGGAAGTGACTCAGGCGGGATATTCTCCTTGACGCTTGCCTGGAGCAGACGCGGGTTGTAGTTTTGCTCCATCCCGAGACCGCGATACCCTACCTGAACGACTTCCGGTGGCGGACGCTCGCACCCAAGGAGCAGGACCGAAGCAACAACCGCGACTAAGGGAATCGATACATGCTTTCCGATTTTCATTGTGCCACCCCCGCTTCATATGGGCTTGGGACGATCACATCGACCGGATAGCTCGGAGCAACACCATGCTTAACCGCCCAGAGATACCAGTTCTCGACCACTGTTCCGGTGAGCAGGATACCGATACCAGCTGTAATGACCGTCAAGACGGCAAACCACCATCCCCAGCGATGGATAGATTCCATAGTGGCATTAAAGCCCATGGTCCAGCGCCAGAAGATTGCCGCACGCTCGGATGCCGTTCCACGATCGGTGATTTGGTCGATCTCACGGTCACCGCCAAAACGACTGACAGCGAGAACAGTTGCACCGTGCATAGCGAACAGCAACGCCGCCCCATAAAGGAATGCAATCGAAAGCATGTGGAACGGGTTGTAATACAGGTTGCCGTAACGAATCGAGAATGCAGCCGTCCAGTCTAGATGCGGGAAGATGCCGAATGGAACGGCTTCTGCCCAACTACCCATCAGCACGGGACGAATGAATCCCAGGCTAAGGTAGAAAAAGATCGCCGCAGCAAAGGCCCATGCCAAATGCTGGCTCATACCTAGAGCTTCGGCACGCTGATAAATGCGCACCCACCACAGCAAGATCGCCGCGGTCAGGAAGAAACCCGCCATCAACCACCAACCACCCTCTGCCAGCGGCGGAATGCTTAGTCCGTATTGCGGAGCTGGAGGCTCAAGCGCAAGCCAGAAGAAATGCTTGATGAACTGAATGATGCTCCAGTCCACTGACGCCAGCATATTGAAGCCGATGATGAGAATGGCGACGAAGCCAAAAATCAACGACATCGTGCCGGCGAAGCCGAGGTAGATAGGACCAACCTGAGCATCACCGATCTTTCCAAGCCAGTATGAGAAGGTTGGAGTGCCGATGCGCGGCAGACTGCCTTTTGGCAACGGCACCCCTGGATAGGCCGGGGAGCGCAGTTGCACGCTGTTAAAAATATTCTGATATTCGGGCATTGTAGTCTCCTAGATCCTTACCAGAGCGGGAGCTCAAGCCACCAGTTCCACCATTCTGGCCAACCGCGGGTCCAGAAGGGGCCGCTGATCACGATACAGACCGCGCTCCAGAACACTGCACTGAGAGCCAGGAACAGACCGAGACGGTGAATAGCGAGTGCACCGATGGAGTAACCAACGATATCGCGGAAGAAGGTGTTTTCATGCTCACCGGTCTTGACTTCTTCACCCTCTTGCGGATTCGTCACCGACAAAATCAGCGAGCCGTGCATCGACAGCGCTAATGCGTTGGTGAAGAAAAAGGTGATCGCGAGCATGTGAGCTGGGTTGTAGTGGAAATGCAGGAACTGATATCCCACGTTTGAAACCCAGTCCAGATGGCTCAGAATCCCATAAGGGAAACCGTGCCCCCAAGCACCGAGCAGGATCGGGCGAACCACAACAAGAACCAGATACGCGCCAATGGCGAAAGCGAATGCAAAGGGGATATGGAAACCGATGCCGAGCTTGCGACAAATCTCCACTTCTCTTAGCGCCCACGAGACAAAGGCACCAATTGCACAGATCGTGATGAACTGCCAAAGCCCGCCTTCTGTCAGCGGTGCCATTCCAAGACCATAACTCAGATCAGGGGGGGCAATGTTGATCTGCCAAATGTTATAGGTTTGGAGTTCGGCGTTTGGTCCGATAGTGGCGCCCCAAGCAATCAGCAGCACTCCGAGCAACGTAAAGAAGAAACCTGCCACTCCGAAGAAGCCGACGTAGAACGGCCCCATCCAGAAGTCGAATAGGTCTCCTCCTATCAGCGTCCCGCCACGGACGCGGTATTTTCTCTCAAAACTGAGCATGGCCATCGTAATATCCTCTGCTGGAGAGACAACCTGGGCGGTTGTCTCCTCTTAGCATCGTCAGCGGCAGGAACGAGCTGTCGGGCAAACAGGTCTCTCTTGCCACCCCCTTCAAGGACGCGATTATCTTTGGGGGACAGCCGCCGTCGTTTGCGTCAATTGCTGGACCGAAGAAGAGGCTGGAATGCCGTCTTCCAACCAATTGAAATCAGTGGTGCTCAGCAGAACCATGTGAATAACCAAGCCCAAAACAATCAGAAATGCGAAAAGCGAGATCAGGATACGGCGAGGATCGATAAGCAGCCAGATTTTCCAGAGATTAGCGGACA
>JARIBS010000116.1 GCA_029257385.1 Thiorhodococcus sp. | reverse complement strand
GTATGAATCTATTCGAACAGGAGGGTTCAGCGTTCAGTCTGCCCAAGAAGCGCCGCAAGGCCGCGTGGAATGACGACTACCGCGCCAAGGTCGTGTTTGGCTGAGAATTTAAACGCGCTCGCCCTGGAGCTTGCATGGGCGTGCCGCTCAGGTATCCTCTGGAACTTGAACCTCGCAGATCGAGTCCTATACTCGGTAACGACACAAAATTACTAACTTAAGGAGTGAATACCTGATATGGCCAATCCTGGTTTTACGGTCGCCTCTACGGCTCGGTCCGCAGTTGCCGCAAACAAGGTTCTGAAGAACACCTACATGCTCCTGGCGGCGACGTTGGGGTTCAGCGCCCTGACCGCGATGCTCTCTCTTGCACTCGCCGTTCCGCCATGGACCTATATGGCTTCTGTCATCGTCGCCATGGTGATGGGTATCTTCGTGCTGCCGCGCACGGCCAACTCATCCGCCGGCATCGGCGTGATCTTCCTGATCACTGGTCTGCTGGGCTTCGGGCTGGGCGCCATCCTGAGTATGTACCTGGCGCTGCCGAATGGTCCGCAGATCGTCGGAATGGCCTTCGGCGGGACCGCGACCATCTTCCTGGGTCTCTCCGGCTACGCCCTGACCAGCAAGCGCGATTTCAGCTTCATGGGTGGTTTCATCTTCGCCGGCATGATGGTTGCCGTGATCGCGATCATTGCCAATCTGTTCTTGCAGATGCCGGCATTGGCGCTGGCGATCTCCTCGGCCATCATCCTGCTGATGAGCGGCTTCATCCTCTATGACACCTCCCGTATCGCCCGTGGTGAGGAAACCAACTACATCATGGCGACTTACGGCATCTACCTGAGCATCTTTAACATCTTCGTCAGTTTGTTGCAGATTCTTGGGATTATGGGCGACGACTGACGCCTGATCGCCCTCTGACCACCGACCCCGGCCATGTGCCGGGGTTTTTGCTTGAAGACGAAGACCAGGGGCCTGATGGGAGGTCTCCTGACGGGGAAACGCTATGGAGTTGTTCCTGAGAATCACCGCAGCAGCGGTGCTCGTGCTCATGCTCTTTTATCTCTGGCCGGCTTATAAGCGCTGGCAGGAGCATGGTCCCAAGGCTGAAAAGGGCGATTGGCAAGCCGCAATTTTGCCGCTCGGCGCAGTCGTCCTCTTCGTGATCCTGCTGATCGCGGCGGTTCGCTAACGTAGCCCTCACTGCTGGCCAATCAGTCGCCAGAATGATTGATTGGAAACCCCTCCCGATCGCCGTGGTGCTGTTAGGATCATGCCGTGAGTGCCTGTATCTGTTTCGATTTCGACGGAACGCTCGTCCTGAGCATGGATGCCGCTTTCAATGCCTTTAAGCAGGTCGGCCCGGAGCTTGGCTGCAAGCCGTTCACCCGCGATGCGCTGTTGGCGATGCGCGATCTGCATGTGCGCGACGTGATACGCGAGATGGGCATTCCCTTCTATCGGGTCCCTCAGCTTGCAAAACGCATGCGCAAGGCCATGCGCGCCGAGCTGATGGAGACGCCGCCCGTTGCGGGCATGGCCGAGACGCTCGAACTGCTTGTGGGACAGGGTTATCGCATCGGCATCCTGTCTTCTAACGCGCACGAAAACGTGTGCGAGTACGTCACGCGTCACGGCTTGACGGGCTTCAGCTTCATCGTCGGCGGTGCCGCGCTACTGAAAAAGCACTCCGCCTTGCGTGCACTGCTGCGCAGCCAGCGGCTGCGTCCGGGCGATCTCATCTACGTGGGCGACGAAGTGCGCGACATCGAGGCCGCGCGCGCTGCCGGCATCCGCTGTGCTGCGGTCGCTTGGGGTTACAATTCGGTGCAACGGCTGGCCCTGGAAAAGCCCGATTATCTCATTGAAAATCCCAGAGAATTGCTTGAATTAACAAGATTTAACGGGCATCAGCTCGAAGAGTCCGCGAAGCTATAGCCCATTGCCCGGTCTGAATGGCTCGGCTCGAGCGAAGAATCGAAGGAGACCATCGCGCCTTGGACGACAAACTAGACACACACACCCGAGCACCAGACACCGACAAGCTTGCGAAAGCCGATCCAAGACACGCATTCGCGGCGTTGCGCGAGCAGATCGCCCAGACGATCCTGGGCCAGCGGACACTGACAGACCGCCTGCTGATCGCGCTGCTCGCCGACGGTCATCTGCTCGTGGAGGGCGCGCCCGGTCTGGCCAAAACCACCGCCGTCAAGCAGCTCGCGGCCGGGCTGGAAGGCGACTTCCACCGTATCCAATTCACCCCTGACTTGCTACCCGCCGATTTGACCGGCACCGAGATCTACCGCCCGCACGATGGCAGTTTCCGCTTTGACCGTGGGCCGATCTTTCATAATCTGTTGCTCGCCGACGAGGTCAATCGCGCCCCGGCCAAGGTCCAGTCCGCGATGCTTGAGGCGATGGGCGAACGCCAGGTCACGGTCGGGCGCGAGACCTACGCCTTACCCGCGCTGTTTCTGGTGATGGCGACCCAAAACCCGATCGAGCAGGAAGGCACCTACCCTTTGCCTGAGGCGCAGCTCGACCGCTTTCTGATGCATGTGCGCGTCGACTATCCGGATCTGGCGACCGAGCGGGCGATCCTGCATCTCAATCGCGCTGAGGCCCGGCGCGGTCAGGGTCAGGCGCCGAGCGTTGTCGTCAGTCAAGACGATGTCTTTGCGGCCCGGCGGGCGATTTTCGACCTCTACATGGCCCCCGAGGTCGAGGACTATCTGGTGCATCTGGTGATGGCGACACGCAATCCAGGCGCCTACGCACCAGAGCTTGCGGGCTGGCTGCGTTTCGGCGCCAGCCCACGCGCGACCATCTCGCTTGACCGCTGCGCGCGCGCGCTGGCCTGGCTTAATGGCCGCGACTTTGTCTCCCCGGAGGACATTCAGGCCGTCGCCCCCGATGTCTTGCGCCACCGCGTGCTCCTGTCCTACGAGTCCGAGACCGAGGGTCATCAGCCGGACGATTTCATCGCGGCACTCTTAAGGCGCGTACCCGCCGCCTGAGTGACGCGCTTGCAATAATGCCCAGCATGAACAAGACAAGCGACGAGACACACGCTGGCGTACGCGCCGAACTCGCGGAGTTGATCGGCCTGCGCGCGCAGGCCAGACGCTTGGATCTGACTCCACGCGGGCGTGTCATGGCGACCCGCGGCGGCGGGCATCTCGCGCGCTTTCGCGGACGCGGCATGGAGTTTGACGAGTCGCGCGTCTATCAGCCGGGCGACGACACGCGCAACATGGACTGGCGGGTGACGGCACGCGCCGGAAAGCCGCATGTGAAACTCTTTCGCGAAGAGCGCGAACGCCCAGTCTGGCTGCTGGTGGATCAAGGCCCGTCGATGCGTTTCGCAACGCGCGTCGCCTTCAAGTCGGTCGTCGCGGCGCGGGTCGCGGCCCTGCTCGGGTGGTCGGCCGTCGATCGGGGTGATCGGGTCGGCGGTCTGGTGTTCGACGAGCGGGGATACCTGGAGCATCGACCGGCGGCGCGCGGCGCTGGCCTATTGCCGTTGCTGCATCGCATGACGGCGGATTCGGATTCGGATTCGGATTCGGCTCGGGCGCGTGGCGGTTACGGCTCGCTCGCGCAGGCCGCAGAGCGCTTAGCACCCCTGATCAAGCCGGGGAGCCTGCTGGCCGTGATCAGCGATTTTGCGGATCTGCACAAAGACAGCAGCGGCTGGGTCAACCGGCTCAGCGGTGCATGCGAGCTGCTGTTGATCCTGATCCACGATCCCATCGAGTCGCAGGTGCCTCCACCAGGTCGCTACCCAGTGGCAGCGCAGGGCCGCCGGGGTGTGCTCGATCTGACCGACAGACGGGTTCGTGACGCCTACCAGCGTCATTTTGACCAGCGGCTGGCGTTGCTGGAGCGACTCGCCCGGCGCGGTCATATCCATCTGCTTGGGCTTTCAACCGCAGATCCGGTCGGTCCCAGTCTGGCGCTGGGCCTGAGAGGACGCGTGCGGGGCGCGGCACGATGAATCCCGATCCACTCGCCGGTTTGCGTGACTGGCATCTGCCCGAGCCGATCTCCTGGTGGCCGCCAGCGCCGGGCTGGTGGTTGCTGGCAGTCGCGGGCGTGATCGGCGTCTTGCTGCTCGTGCACTGGCTGTGGCGGCGCTACCGTCGCGCGGCCGTTGCGCGTACCGCGCGGCGCGAGCTGGCGTCGCTCGAACGCGCGCTGGCCACCACCCAAGGCGATGCGCGCAGCTACATTGCAGACCTCTCGCGTCTGCTGCGGCGTCTGGCGCTGGTGCGTTATCCGCGCGAACAGGTCGCCGGTCTCAGCGGTCGGGCGTGGCTGGAATTCCTCGACGCCACGGGCGGTGAGGGCGGTTTCACTCAAGACGCCGGACGGATGCTGGTCGAAGACGCTTACCGACCAGAGACCCAGCCGCTGGATGCACATGCGCTCGAGCAGTTGGGCCGGGTAGCCGCTCGATGGATCGCGGCCAATCGTGAGGTGCGCCCATGATCACGCTCGCATGGCCCTGGGCACTGGCCGCGCTGCCCCTGCCGCTGCTCGCGCGTCTGCTACCGCCCGCGCAACAGAGCGTCGGTCCCGCCTTGCGTTTGCCGTTCTACGCCGATCTCCAGGTGCTGCACAGTGCCAGGCGGGGACGTGTCGTCTGGTGGCGGCTGGTGATCGCGGCACTTGCCTGGCTGGCGCTGGTGTTGGCGGTCGCGCGACCGCAATGGGTCGGTGAGCCGATCGGGCTGCCGGTCGCTGGGCGGGATCTGATGCTGGCCGTGGACATCTCCGAAAGCATGCGCCAGGCAGACTACGAACTCGATGGTCAGGCGGTGTCGCGTCTGGCCGCCGTCCAGTCGGTGGCCGCCGAGTTCATCGAGCGACGCGAGCAAGATCGACTCGGTTTGATCCTGTTCGGAACCCAAGCCTATCTTCAGACCCCTATGACCTTCGACGCGACGACAGTGGCCACCATGCTACGCGATTCAGTGGTCGGGCTGGCCGGCCAACAGACCGCCATCGGCGACGCCATCGGGTTGGCGGTCAAGCGGTTACGTGAGCAACCTGAGGGACAACGTATCCTGGTGCTGCTCACCGACGGGGACAATACCGCCGGCGTTCTGGATCCCCTTGAAGCCGCCAATCTGGCGGCCCAAGCTGGTGTGCGCGTCTATGCCATTGGTATCGGCGGCGGTGAGGTTGGGATACGCACGCCCTTTGGCATGCGCTTACTGCGCCAGGGGAGCGACTTCGACCCCACAACCCTGAAAGAGATCGCGCGCATCACCGATGGCCGCTTCTTCGTGGCGAGCAGCCGCGAGGAGTTGGAGGCGATCTATGCCGATCTCGACCGGCTCGAACCCAACGCGCGTGACGAACGGACCTATCGACCGCGCCGCGCGCTGTTCATCTGGCCTGCGGGGGCGGCGCTGTTATTGTCGACCGGGTTGGCCATCGGGTTGCTCATCAGGCGGCAGGGGCGATCATGACACTGCTATCGGATATCCAGCTCATCCGCCCCTACTGGCTGCTCGCGCTGCTGCCGCTCGCCGTGCTGCTGATGCTGCTCTGGCGCGAACAGGCTGGTGCCTCGATCTGGCGCAAGATCGTGGATGCGCATCTGCTGGAGCAGCTGCTCCAAGGCGAGGCGGGTGGTCCACGGCGTCTGCCGCTGATCCTGCTCGCTCTGGGCTGGACCATCCTGGTCGTCGCCCTGGCCGGTCCGGTTTGGGAGAAGCTGCCCCAGCCGGTCTTCAGCACCACCAGCGAACGCGCCATCCTGCTCGATCTCTCACCGAGCATGAACGCAGCGGATCTGTCACCGTCACGCCTGGCACGGGCGCGTTTTGAGATCCTTGATCTGCTGCGGGCAACGCGGGAGGGGCAGGTCGCGCTGCTGGCCTTCGGTCCCGAGCCTTTCATCGTCTCGCCCTTGAGTGGCGACGCCAGGACCATTGCCGCGCAAGTTCCCCAATTGACGACGGATCTGATCCCGGTTCCCGGACCGAGACGCACCGATCGCGCCCTGGAAGCGGCTGGCGAAATGCTCGATCAGGCCCGCGCGCATCATGCCGATCTCATTTTGGTCACCGATGGCGTGGGCGAGCTGGACGGCTCACTCAAAGCGGTGCGGAAACTTGCCGAGCGCGGACATCGGCTGTCCATCCTGTCGGTCGGTACGGCGAAAGGCGCGCCGGTCCCGAGCGGCAGTGGCGGTTTCATTCAGAACGACGATGGCGGCATCCAGATTGCCCAGCTCGATCGGGACGCGCTGGAGGCGCTGGCCAAGGCCGGCAACGGGCGCTACGTGGAGACTACGGTGGGCGACCAGGACACCAAGGCGCTCACCAGCACGGCCACGCGTCTGGATGAGCGGATCGAGCAGACCAGCCTGAGCGCCGATGCATGGCGCGAGGAGGGTCCCTGGTTGCTGTTGGTGCTGCTGCCGCTGGCGGCGCTGGCCTTTCGGCGCGGTTGGCTGCTGCCCGTGTTCGCGGTCGTGCTGATCCTGCCGACGGGTCCGAGTCAGGCGTTCGGCTGGTCGGATCTGTGGCTGCGCGCCGATCAGCAGGCGGCGCGCCAGTTGGAGGCTGGTCAGGCTGGTCAGGCCGCAGAACGCTTCCAGAACCCGGCTTGGCGGGCGGCGGCCAACTATCGTGCCGGTGCCTTCGACAAGGCGCTGGAGAATGTCTCCGGCCTGGAAGGCGCGGACGCCGACTTCAATCGGGGCAACGCCTTAGCCCGGCTCGGGCGTCTCGAGGATGCCGTCGACGCCTATACCGACGCGCTCAAGCAGTCGCCGGATCATGCCGATGCCCAGCACAACCGCGATCTGGTCCGGGCGCTCCTGGAGCAGGAGCAGGAGCAGGAGCAGGAGCAGGAGCAGGAGCAGGAGCAGGAGCAGGGTCAACAGTCCTCCTCGGATCAGCAGGAGTCAAAAGATCGCAAAGACGAGGCGTCCGAGCAGGGACAGAATGACGGTTCGAGTCAGGACGCGACCGCCGGGCAGGATGCGTCCACGGATGATTCCGGTAACGGGGATTCAGGATCTCGGCAGAGGCAACAGCAATCGCCAGACTCGAATCCGTCTTCCGAGACCGCCGACGCGCAGTCTGACACTGAGTCAGCGGCAGAGCGCAGCAACACCGCTCCAAGCCCTCCTGGCGAGAGCGCCTTCGGCCCGGATGCCTTGAGCACGGACGCGTCGCCCACCGAGCCGGAGCAGGGCGCAGACAAGGACCGGAGATCGCCGCTGCATGGGGTTGCCGATACTGCACCGGGAGAAGGGACCGGGCAGGACGCAACTGCTGGCGAATCGCTCTCTGCAGAAGAGCGTGAGCGACAGCAGGCCATGGAGGCGCAGTTGCGTCGGGTGCCGGACGATCCGGCCGGTCTCATCCGCCAGCGTTTCCTGCTTCAACATCTGCGCCGTGAGGGCCGTTTGCCGTGATGTCGACGACTTCCATCCGAGGTCTGCTCTGTCTGTGTCTGCTCGCGCCCATGCTGGGCGTCTGGGCGGCCGATCTCAGTGTCCAAGTCGACCGTCAGCGGCTCACGGTCGATGACATCCTCGGGGTTCGGCTGAGCGCCGAGGGTGAAACGCAGGGCGACCCGGACTTTACGCCGCTGATGAAGGACTTCGATATCCTCGGTCAGGGGCAGAGTCAGGTCACTAGAATCGTCAACGGCAGGATCTCTCACACTCGGCAGTGGAATCTCCAGTTGACGCCCAAGCACACGGGGCGCCTCGAGATACCAGCGATTGCAATCGGGCCGGATCGCAGCGCGCCGGTGACGGTCGAGGTGACCGACAGCGCCACGCGCGATACACGCACCACGGATTCAGGACCCAAGCCGCTCTTTCTCGAAGCCGAAATCGATACGCCAAACCCCTATGTTCAGCAGGTTATTGACTATCGGGTGAAGGTCTATTTCAGCCAGGAACCACAGCGCGCAGTGCTCTCGGAACCCCAAGCGGATGGGGCGACCATCCAGCCGTTCGGTGAGGATCGCGTGTACGACGAAGACGTGCACGGCCAGCCTTATCGGGTGGTCGAGCGGCGTTATCTGATCACCCCGCGCCGCAGCGGTCAGCTCACCATCCGGGCGCCGCAGTTGGAGGCCATGCTGCCCGATCCTAATCGCGGTGTGCGCCGCGATCCCTTCGCCAATCTCGATGAGGCCTTCGGCGGGACGCTGTTTCAGAGCTTTCCCCAGATCCCCGGCATGACGCATCCGGGTCGGCGCGTGGTCGAGCGGGCGGAGGATATCGACATGGAGGTTCGCCCGCAGCCAGCCGGGTCTGGCTCACCCTGGCTCCCGGCGACCTCGGTGCAGGTCTCGGATGAATGGGCGCCGACTCCGCCGGTGTTTCGTGTCGGGGAGCCGGTCACCAGAACCCTGACCATCACCGCACAGGGCACGACTTCCGCGCAGCTACCGGATCTCGATCTGGGCACGATCACGGGTGCGCAAGTCTATCCAGATCAACCGCAGAGCGAGGATCTCTCGAACGGGCTTGAGCCGTCCGCCGTCAAGAGATTCAAGACCGCATTGGTGCCGACGCGCGCGGGTCCGCTGGAGCTTCCGGAAATCCGGCTCCAGTGGTGGGACCATATCGCTGACGCGGCGCGTGTCGTGGTGGTTCCACAGCGCACAGTCGAGGTTGCGCCAGCCCCGGCTGGGAGCCAGCAGCAAACGCCGGTCGCCGCACCCGAGCCGGCGCCGGTTCCGTCGCAACCCGAGCCGTCTCGCACGGCAGAGCCGGAGCCGACGCATCAGGACGGCGCGACTTGGCGGGCCGGTTTCTGGCCCTGGCTGGCGCTGCTCTTGGGGCTTGCTTGGCTGACGACCCTGGTCTGGTGGTATCGTGACCGGCGCGACCGCCGGGATGCGCGCGTGCGCAGCGAGATCGGCGACGATCTCAACGGCAAGCCGATCGCATCGCTGAAAGCAGCCGTGCGCACGGTCGAGCGTGCCTGCGCGGCCAATGACCCGCGCGCGGCGCGCGGCGCGCTCATCGCCTGGGGAGGGCTGCGCTGGCCGGACAACCCGCCCCACGGACTCGAAAGCCTCGCCCAGAACGTAGGCGGTGACCGGCTCGGCGCGATGCTCAGATCCATCGACCAGGCGATCTATGCCCCGCCCGGCATAGGCTGGGACGGCATGGCCGTCTGGGAGTCGCTCGAACCCTTCCTAGCCGTTTCAGCGAAGACAATCATATCTTCGGCTACTGATAGCATTCCAAATCTCTATCCCAATCAGCCTTGAGCGTCGAAATGCTCGTGTAACCTCTTCACAGCGCGACAGGATATTCCCCATCCTGGGCGCTTTTTCGCCGCGTTTGGCATTAAAGAGAGCCGGATGGGTACTTTTCCAGGATCTGCCGATAACGGATATGCTCGGTCAAGTCACGAACCGGTCTGTGCTGGCCCGGATAGGTTGTCTCGGGTGCAATCTCGATCAGCGGGATGAGCATGAAGTCACGTAGCAGCAGCCCCGGATGGGGGATCGTCAGATCATCGGTATCGAGGATCGTCGAGCCGAAAAGCAGGATGTCCAGGTCGATCGTTCTGGGGCCGTTTTCGCGCCCCCGGCTCCGTGCCAGACGGCGCTCGATGTCTTGTGTTGCGCTCAGGAGCGCCCTGGCTGACAGTGCGGTCGCAAGCCCCACCACCAGGTTGATGAAATCGGCCTGCTCCGAGAACCCCCAGGGGCTGGTGCGGTACCAGGAGGACTCGACGGTGACCGCGCTGTGTGGAATCTCTCGCAACAACTGTAGGCAACGCGGAATGTTCAGACTTGGCTCGATGTTCGAACCAAGTGCAATATATGTCTTGGTGGCGGAATAGGTCATTGCGCCTCGCGCGCTTTGAGCTGAGTGTGTTCAATGTCATCGCAAACGATCGACACGTGCGGCAGGACGAGAGCGCTATTGCTCAGACCGCCAACGATCCGTTAGGAGTATTAACCGATGACCGAGATTCAAACCGTATTTCTGGTGGATGACGATCAGGGCATGCGTGATTCTCTGACGTTGATCCTGGAGTTGGCGGGGTATCGCGTCAAGAGTTTCTCCTCGCCTAAGGCGTTTCTGGCGGCGTTCTCAACAGGCGACAGGGGTTGCATACTCCTCGATCAGCGTATGCCCGAGATGAGCGGTCTGGATCTGCAGAGCGTTCTCCAGGAGCGCGGCTGTCTGCTACCCGTCATCTTTTTGTCGGCCTTTGGCGATGTGCCCACCACAGTGCGCGCGATACAGGACGGCGCCATCGATTTTCTCGAAAAACCGGCCAGCACCGAAATGCTGCTTCAGCGTGTCAAGATGGCCTTGGTCGAGAACCAGCGCCGGTGCGAGGAGGCGGCGATCAAGGAGGCTATCTTGGAGCGTTTCCGCCAACTGACGCCGCGCGAAATCGAGGTTCTGAACTTGACTACCAAGGGACTGACGAACAAGGACATCGCCCGCCAACTCGGCATCAGCCCGCGTACCGTCGAGAATCATCGCGCCCGAATGATGGAGAAAATGGGCGCGGGCAACCTCGCTGAACTCTGCCACATGGCATCTGGCCTGAGTACGCTCGAGTCAGGATAAATTGAGTGATCCTACGGATACCGCCTTGTATCAAGGTCGTTTAGTATTTGTAACGAGATGTTACATAAGACTGAATAACTGAAGAACGAAGACGAGGAGAAACATTGGGAGAATACATCTTCCAGTGCAGCATCATTAATAAAAAACTACGCGCTGCGTTACCTGGCATTTCCCTGAGCTAAGGCTTGGGTATGGATGCGACAGCATCGTGGATGGGCAAATAGCCCAAAACAGAGCGTAGAAACCCCTGCACCCCCATCCTTTTCGCCCTTAACTCCGGCGAAAAGGATGGGGGTTTTTTTATGCGCGGCTTATCCAGCCCAGCACCCGTTCTTTCACTTTAAAAACGCAGTCCGCGCAGCCTGTGCCTTCGAGTTCCTCGACCTGACGATAGACTAGCCAGCGCCCGCCCGTTAGCCACCGAGCCTTGATTGACTCGTCATAGGCGAGCGTTCGGCGGATAGAGGCATCTCTGTCGGTTTTACCACAGACGTGGCGCGCCCGATCGGATGCAGGGCGAGTGAGTTTGGCTTAAGGCGCGATTTGTGAGTGGCTGCTCAGACGACTGCCGAGCGAGCATCTAGATTGGCGGCTTATCTATGGCTCTGGCGATAGCGAGCAAATATGGATGGTCATCTGGAGGGGATTTTGTGCTGAAGAATCTGAGTATCGGTTTTCGAGTGCTCGTCGGATCCGGCCTGGTCAGTGTGCTGACCATCGGACTTATCCTGCCGCTGGTCATGTCGACCCTGAGCAGATTGTCTGATCATGCCGAGATCAGCGAGGTGGAGGACCATTTCTTCTCGCTGAGCACCGCGATTGCCGCTCAGGCCGAGCAGGCTCAGGCAATGAGCGCGGTTGTGGCGCGAATCCCCGAGGTTCAGCAAGCCTTCGCTGAGACAGACCGGGAGCGTCTGGCGGCGATCACGCAGCCGGTCTTTGACTATCTGGCCGAGCACCATGGCGTGCGTCAGTTTCAATTCCTGACCGCTCCGGCAACCTCCTTCTTGCGGTTGCATATGCTCGATCGCCATGGCGACGATCTCTCGGCCATTCGCAAGACGATCGTGCAAGCCAACAGCACCCTCGAACCGGTCAAGGGACTGGAGCGCGGCGTGGCGGGATTGGGCATGCGTGGTGTCGAACCCGTCTCCTTCGAGGGCCGTCATATCGGTGTCGTGGAGTTCGGGCTGTCGTTCGGCCAGTCGCTCTTCGATCGGTTCAAGGAGCACACAGGCGTGGACTCGGCGCTGCAAATCCCGGATGCCGACGGATTCAAGAGTTTCGCGGGCACCATCGAGGGCGGAACCCTGTTCACGCCCGATGAGCTTCAGCGGATCATTGACGGCGAGGCGCTGATCCGTCACGCCGACCACAAGGGCGCGCCGGTCGTGGCTTACGGGCGCATGGTCGGTGACTTCTCGGGTGCTCCGGTCGGTGTCCTGGAGCTGATGATCGACCGCTCCGAGGCTGTCGCCGCCTATCGCGGCGCGCTGTTCTCGATCCTGGGGCTTGGTGCGGCCTTACTGCTCGGCGGGCTGTTGCTGGCCTGGCTCACGGCGCGCGGCATTTCCAGACCGATTCGTGCAACGGTCGAGCGTTTGGTGTCGATCGCCGAGGGCGATGGAGATCTGACGCAGCGCCTCGAGACCGATGGTCGCAATGAGCTCGCCGATCTCGCGCGCGCCTTCAACGGCTTCGTCGACAAGATCCACGTTCTGGTCGGACAGGTGTCCGGCGCAACCGCTCAACTGTCCGCCGCCGCCGAGCAGCTCTCGGTCACCAGCGGCGAGACCAGTCGTCAGGTCCGCGCCCAGCAAAACGAGACCGACCAGGTCGCGACCGCCATCAATGAGATGACCGCGACCGTCGAGGAGGTCGCGCGGCATGCGGCGGAGGCCGCGCGGATCGTGCGCGAAACCGATCGCGAAGCCGATAGCGGCGATCAACTCGCGCAGCAGACGGTCGCCGCCATTGAGGCGCTGGCTCAGGAGATCGACCAGGCCGGGCAGGTGGTTTCTCGCTTATCAGACGACAGCCGCGAGATCGGTGCGGTGCTCGACGTCATTCGCGGCGTGGCAGAACAGACCAATCTGCTCGCCCTCAACGCGGCCATCGAGGCGGCCCGTGCCGGCGAGCAGGGGCGTGGCTTCGCGGTCGTCGCCGACGAGGTGCGCACGCTGGCCAGCCGCACTCAGGCGTCGACGGAGGACATCCGCAACAAGATCGAGCGCGTCCAGACTGGCTCGCTGGGCGTCGTTCAGGTCATCGGCAGGAGCGAGGAGCGTGCGCTCGAGAGTGTGGAGCAGGCGCGCCGTGCCAGCGACTCCTTCAAGAGCATCGGTCGCTCCATCACCTCAGTCAACGACATGAACACTCAGATCGCCAGCGCGGCCGAGGAGCAGTCGGCGGTAGCGGAAGAGATCAACCGCAACATCCACAACATCACCGAGAGCGTGGATCAGACCGCCACCGGCTCCGAGCACTTGGCCCAAGCCAGCGAGAATCTTGCACGGCTGGCGGCGGAGATTCAGGCGCGGATCAGCCATTTCCGTATCTGAGCCACAGGCTCTCGGTTTTGCCGGGGGCGTGAGCGGACTTCTTGGGACGAGATCGGTTCGCTGACTTCGTGCAGCCGACACTGCTTGCTGGGGTCGCCGCAATGATTGGGCGCCTCAGCGCGCCTCGCGCTTGAGCAGGGCGCGCTTGCGCTCCACGCCCCAACGGTAACCAGAGATTCCGCCGTCGCCGCGCACGACGCGGTGGCAGGGGATGGCCACGGCCAGTGCGTTCGCGGCGCAAGCTCCGGCGACGGCTCGAAATGCCTTGGGCGCACCGATGCGCGCGGCGAGTTCGCCGTAGCTGAGAGTCTGCCCTGGCGGAATCTCCCGCAGTGCTGACCAAACCCGGCGCTGGAAGGGCGTCCCGCAAATGTCCAGCGGGAGATCCAGCTCCGTGCCGGGGGCCTCGACCAGCTCAACGACCTGGGCGACGATCCGCTCAAACTGCGGATCGCCGTCGCCCGGCGTGGCTAAGGGAAAGCGCTGCTTGAGTTCGCAAACCAGCGCGTCTGGATCTTCGCCCATCATCAGGGCGCAGAGACCGTGCTGACTCTGCGCGACGAGCATGGTCCCAAGCGAGCAATCCACGATCATGAAGTGGATCTCGTTGTCGTCGTTGCGGTTTGCGTCAGTCATAGTCTGTATCTTTCCAGCGTCGCAATGCGGTGAAAACCTCGCCGCTGGTCTTCAGCCCGTGGCCCGCGAAACCCTCGGCGGCTGCGATGACCGCTGGATCGTCGGTGCGTAGAAAGGGGTTGGTGGCCAGTTCCAGATCGAGTCGCGACGGAACCGTCGGTCTACCGGCGGCCCTAGATCGCTCGGCCTCGCGCAGACGTTCACTGAGCGCGATGCTGTCCGGCTCGACCCAGCCGGCGAATCCCAGATTGGCCAGTGTGTATTCGTGGGCGCAGTAGCAGAGCGTCTCGCCGGGCAGGTCAGCGATGCGTTCGAGTGAACGCGAAAGCTGCTCGAAGGTGCCGTCGAAGACGCGCCCGCAGCCACCCGCGAAGAGGGTGTCGCCGCAAAACAGCTTGCCATCGCCGAGATAGGCGATATGCGTGGCGGTGTGGCCTGGGATCTCCATGACCCGGAAGCGGGTGTTCAGACCGACCGGCTGGACGCTATCGCCCTCGCCGACTAGGTCCGTCAGGCCAGGGATACGCGTATCCCTGGGACCATAGATGCGCAGTCCGGGAAAGGCCGACGCCAGGTCGTCCAGTCCGCCGATGTGGTCGTGGTGGTGGTGGGTAATCAGGACCGCAGTGAGTGTCAGGCGAGCATCATGCAGCCGTTCCAGAACTGGATCGGCATCGCCAGGATCGACGACAACGGCGGTTTCTCCACCCTCGGTCAGCAGCCAGATGTAGTTGTCCGAAAAGGCCGTTATGGGCTGGGCTTCGAGCACGATTTTCGTCCTCCATCGCTGGTCGCGCCGGTGCGAAACCAGCAAATCAGGTTGCTGCACGATGGGCGCCGCTCAGGCGCCAATGTTGTTGCGCCGCGCTGCGGACTCGCCGTGCGCGCCTGAGCGATCGAGTTCGGCGCGGATGCTGGCGATGATGCCGGTGGCGTCGAGTCCGACGCTGGCCAGTTGCTCGGCGTGCTCGGCGTGATCGATGTAGCTGTCGGGGAGTCCGAGCTGGAGACAGCGTACCAAGATGCCATGACTAGCGAGCGTCTCAAGCACCGCGCTCCCGGCCCCGCCGGCAATGGCGTTTTCCTCAATGGTCACCAGGAGGTCGTGGTTGAGCGCCAGTGTTTGTACTAGCGCCTCGTCGAGCGGCTTGACGAAACGCATGTTGGCGACTGTCGCATCGAAGTGCTCGGCGGCCACAAGGGCAGGGGTGACCATGCTACCGAAGGCCAGGATAGCGACATTACGACCTTCGCGGATGACTTCGCCTTTGCCGATCGGTAGTGCCGGGGCGCGCGGGTCGATTTCAACGCCCGGACCGCAGCCGCGCGGATAACGCACCATCGCAGGCCCCGGATAGGCGTAGGCGGTGGTGAGCATCTGGCGGCACTCGTTCTCGTTCGCTGGCGCCATCATCAGCATATTGGGGATGGGGCGACAGAAGCTCAGGTCGAAGCTGCCGGCGTGGGTCGCGCCGTCGGCGCCGACCAGACCACCACGGTCGACCGCGAAGGTGACGTCGAGATTCTGCAATGCAACGTCGTGGATGAGCTGATCGTAGGCGCGCTGAAGAAAGCTCGAATAGATCGCCACGACCGGCTTGAGTCCTTCGCAGGCCATGCCGGCGGCCAAAGTCACCGCGTGCTGCTCGGCAATTCCGACATCGAAATAACGCTCTGGAAAACGCTTGGAGAAGGCCGTCAGCCCGGAACCCTCGCACATGGCGGGGGTGATGCCGACCAAGCGCTCATCCTCTGTGGCCGTGTCACACAGCCAACCGCCGAAAATCTGCGTATAGCTCGGTCCCTTGCTCTTGCCTTTGATCAGTTCGCCGGTGTGGCGGTCGAAGGGCGTCACGCCGTGATAGGTCACCGGCTGACCCTCGGCCGGTTCGAAGCCATGGCCCTTCTGGGTCACGATGTGGAGCAGACGCTGCCCCTGCATGTCCTTGATGTTGCGCAGGGTGCGCACCAGTGACTCGAGATCGTGTCCGCCGACCGGGCCAATGTAGTTGAAGCCGAACTCCTCAAACAAGGTGCTCGGCATCACCATGCCCTTCATGTGCTCTTCCCAGCGTCCGACCAGGTGGCGCAGATTCGGCATGCCGCGCAACGCCGTTTTGCTGCCCTCGCGCACGGTGGTATAGAGCTTGCCGGACAGGAGTCGCGCCAGATGGTTGGTGATCGCTCCGACCGGTGGGGAGATGGACATCTCGTTGTCGTTGAGAATGACGATCAGATCGATGTCCATGGAGCCTGCGTGATTGAGCGCCTCGAAGGCCATGCCCGCGCTCAACGCGCCGTCGCCAATGATGGCGATGACGGTGCGCCGCTCACCACGCTGCTTGGCCGCCAGCGCCATGCCCAGGGCCGCGCTGATCGAGGTGCTGGAGTGCCCGACGCCAAAGGTGTCGTACTCGCTCTCACTGCGTTTCGGGAACCCGGAGATGCCGTCCTTTTTGCGCATGGTGCACATGCGATCACTGCGCCCGGTCAGGATCTTGTGCGGATAGGCCTGATGGCCGACATCCCAGACCAGGCGGTCGTTCGGGGTATCGAAGACGTAGTGCAGACCGACGGTCAGCTCCACGACGCCGAGTCCCGCCGCGAGGTGCCCGCCGGTCTTGGAAACGCATTCAATCAGAAAACCGCGTAGCTCACTGGCGACCTCCGGCAACTGGCTCTCCGGCAGGGCACGTAAATCTGCGGGGGTGTCGATTGCGTCCAGCAATGGACGGTGGTGCGCTGGGGCACCAGAATCACTCAGGGTGCGGTATGGCATGGTCTGGGTAGCTGGCCTTGTGAAAAGCGTTTTAGTTTAGACGAATGACATCCAGCCTGTCGCATGCAATCCATGTGATCTTGAGCCATTGCCTCAGCGATTTGCGCGCTCGGGCGGGTGCTGATCATATTGGGGGCGTCCGATGTGGCGAACAACCAGCACACCTATGCGGCGATCGACGTTCATGCGCGCGTGGGCTTGCCGCTGGAACCCGGCGGTGCCGTGATGCCCGCCGCCTCGCTCAGCACAAAGTCCCGAAAGGCGCTGGCGGCCGGTGACAGACGCTTGCCGCGACGATAGACCAGATACCATTGGCGACGATCCGGAAACCCCTCGACATCGAGTGTCACCAAACGACGGGTTTCGAGTTCCAGCTCGATAGTGTGCAGCGAAACCACGCTCAGGCCCAGCCCCGAGCGGACTGCCTGCTTGACTGCCTCGTTGCGGGTCATCTGCATCCCGTGGCGGATTGACAGCCCGCGCTCGCTGAAGAAACGCTCCATCGCCTGGCGGGTTCCCGAGCCCGCCTCGCGCATCACGAAGATCTCCTCGGCGAGGCGCTCGATCGGGATTTGGTGTGCGTTTGCGAGTGGATGATCGGGTGGCGCGATGACCACCAGCGGATTATCCATGAAGGCTTCGGACTCGACATCGACGTTTTTGGGCGGCACACCCATGAGCACCAGATCGACCGAGTTGCTGTCGAGCATCTGCACGAGCGTCTCGCGATTGGTGACATCCAGGCGCAGGCCGATGCCCGGATAGCGCTGGTGGAAGACGGCGAGCAGACGCGGGGCGAAGTAGTTGACCGTACTCGCAACAGCGATCTGGAGGCTGCCGCGATT
The DNA here is from genome assembly GCA_029257385.1 of Thiorhodococcus sp. GTDB lineage: Bacteria > Pseudomonadota > Gammaproteobacteria > Chromatiales > Chromatiaceae > Thiorhodococcus. The sequence goes on along the minus strand of JARIBS010000116.1, from coordinate 8,218 downwards.
GAGACCCTTGAGAGACTCCATGACCTCTTCCATCTCGCTCAGCGAGCGATTGATGGCGCGACTGTAATAGTAGAGTTCGCGCCCGGCCGCTGTGGCAACGATCTGCTTTCCGAGCCGCTCAAACAGTAGCAGGCCGATGGCGTCCTCGAGCTGTCGTACCTGCATCGAGACGGCCGGCTGGCTCAGATGCAGCTCCTCGGCGGCGCGCGTGTAGCTGTGATTGTTCGCGACGGCCTCGAAGACCCGAAGCTGGCGCAGTGAGATGTGCATGGTGTGTCGTCGCGGTTTGCGGAGATCGGCGCGTCGAGCCTGGGCGGCGACGCCAGCATGCATTGATCATAAGCTATAGGTTATATTTGTTATAAGGAATATTTAGTAGAATTTATGTGGTTTTTTGCCAATAATCCCGCTCCAGGTTGCGAGCCTTATACAAGGGCGGGCGAAGCCACCGACCGAATGACACGTCGGCCCCGTTCCGGGTCGATGCGACACTCACCACAGACCTTCTTGCGGAGTATTTAGAATGGCGAAGACATACAGCGCGGGCGTAAAAGAGTACCGCGAGACCTATTGGATGCCGAACTACACCCCGAAGGACACCGACATCCTGGCCTGCTTCAAGATCACCCCGCAGCCCGGCGTACCGCGCGAGGAAGCCGCCGCCGCCGTCGCCGCCGAGTCCTCCACCGGCACCTGGACCACGGTCTGGACCGACCTGCTGACCGACATGGACCACTACAAAGGCCGTGCCTACGCGATCGAGGACGTGCCGGGCGATGATTCCTGCTATTACGCCTTCATCGCCTATCCGATCGACCTTTTCGAGGAAGGCTCGGTGGTCAACGTCTTCACCTCGCTGGTCGGCAACGTCTTCGGCTTCAAGGCTGTGCGTGCACTGCGTCTAGAAGACGTGCGCTTCCCGATCGCCTATGTCATGACCTGCAACGGTCCGCCGCACGGCATCCAGGTCGAGCGCGACATCATGAACAAGTACGGCCGTCCGCTGCTCGGGTGCACCATCAAGCCCAAGCTCGGTCTCTCGGCCAAGAACTACGGTCGCGCCGTCTACGAGTGTCTGCGCGGCGGTCTGGACTTCACCAAGGACGACGAGAACATCAACTCGCAGCCCTTCATGCGCTGGCGCCAACGGTTCGACTTCGTGATGGACGCCACCGACAAGGCCGAGCGCGAGACCGGCGAGCGCAAGGGGCATTATCTCAACGTCACCGCGCCGACCCCGGAAGAGATGTACAAGCGCGCCGAGTACGCCAAAGAGATCGGCGCACCGATCATCATGCACGACTACATCACCGGCGGCTTCTGCGCCAACACCGGGCTTGCCCAGTGGTGCGCCGACAACGGCATGCTGCTGCACATCCATCGCGCCATGCATGCGGTGCTCGACCGCAACCCGCACCACGGTATCCACTTCCGCGTGCTGGCCAAGATTCTGCGTCTGTCCGGCGGCGACCACCTACACTCCGGCACCGTGGTCGGCAAGCTCGAAGGCGACCGCGAGGCAACGCTCGGCTGGATCGACCTGATGCGCGACTCCTTCATCAAAGAGGATCGCAGTCGCGGTATCTTCTTCGATCAGGACTGGGGGGCCATGCCCGGCGTCATGCCGGTCGCCTCCGGCGGCATCCACGTTTGGCACATGCCGGCTCTGGTCAACATCTTCGGTGACGACTCGGTGCTCCAGTTCGGCGGCGGCACGCTAGGCCACCCTTGGGGCAACGCGGCCGGTGCCGCAGCCAACCGGGTCGCGCTCGAAGCCTGTGTCGCGGCGCGCAACGAGGGCGTCGCCATCGAGAAAGAAGGCAAAGACGTCCTCACCAAGGCCGCCGCTTCCAGCCCCGAGCTGAAGGCCGCGATGGAGACTTGGAAAGAGATCAAGTTCGAGTTCGATACCGTCGACAAGTTAGATGTCGCCCATAAATGATTGATTTTATAGGCGTAGATTGAAACACAAGTAGGCTTGTGGTGACGAAGGAACCGCATCGACTAGCATCGATGCGGTTCCCCACGCCGATCCGACGCCATTGAGCCATCGAACCACGAACAAACCAGATTTCGGAGCATCACATCATGAGCGACATGCAGGACTACAAATCCAGTCTCGAAGACGTCAACAGCCGCAAGTTCGAGACTTTCTCCTATCTTCCGCCAATGGAAGCCGACCAGATCCGCAAGCAGGTCGAGTACATTGTCTCCAAGGGCTGGAATCCGGCCGTCGAGCACACTGAGCCGGCGAATGCCTTCGATCACTACTGGTATATGTGGAAGCTGCCGATGTTCGGCGAGACCGATGTCGACACCATTCTTGCCGAGGCCGAAGCCTGTCACAAGGCCCACCCCGACAACCATGTGCGTCTGATCGGCTATGACAACTACGCCCAGTCCCAGGGCGCGTCCATGGTCATCTTCCGCGGCAAGCCGGTCTAAGACCCCGACTCGGTCGCGGCCGTGAAAAGCCCCTGCTTCCTTGACGAAGGGGCAGGGGCTTTTTTTTGTGGATACCCACTGCGTATCCAATCGCCAATTCCATCGCATGGTGCGCGCGTCGCACCTCACAGGGACCGCTTTCATGTCAGACGTCGCCCGCGAGCAATACCTGATCCAGCAAGAACCTTATTACCGTTCCGTACACAACGAAGCGACCATGTACGAGGCGGCCTACGAGGCCCGCATGCCGGTCATGCTCAAAGGGCCGACCGGCTGCGGCAAAACCCGTTTTGTCGAATACATGGCCTGGAAGCTCGGCAAGCCGCTGATCACCGTGGCCTGTAACGAAGATATGACCGCCTCCGACCTAGTCGGACGCTTCCTGCTCGACATCAACGGCACCCGCTGGCAGGACGGCCCGCTCACGGTCGCTGCGCGCATCGGTGCTATTTGCTATCTCGACGAGGTGGTCGAGGCGCGTCAGGACACCATGGTGGTAATCCATCCCTTGACCGACCATCGCCGCACCCTGCCGCTGGAGAAAAAGGGCGAGGTGGTCGAGGCGCATCCGAACTTCCAGATCGTCATCTCCTACAACCCCGGCTATCAAAGCCTGATGAAGGATCTCAAGCAGTCCACCAAGCAGCGTTTCGGCGCGCTCGATTTCGACTACCCGACCGCCGAGATAGAGGCCGAGATCGTCGCCCACGAGGGCGGGGTGGACAAGCCCACGGCGGAAAAGCTGGTGCAGATCGCCCACCGCAGTCGCAACCTCAAGGGCCACGGTCTAGACGAGGGCATGTCGACCCGGCTCCTGGTCTATGCCGCGCAGCTCATCACCAAGGGCATCGATCCCCGAGCCGCCGCCCAGATGGCCCTGGTGCGTCCGCTCACCGATGATCCGGACATGCGCGATACGTTGGATGCGGCGGTGAACACCTATTTCTGAGGTGTCACGGCTCGTGGTGGAAACCGTCCGACGGCACTTGGGGTTCTCGTAAAATGGAATCGGTCGTACTCAAACGCGCTTCCAGATCCGCTGGGGCTTGGAATACGAGGGTTCGGTGGCGATGTCGGAATTTTCATGTGATCTGGCCTGCTCGGCATGAGCTACTAATTTAGTCATTATTAGTACCAAATTAGTACTGTCAGTCATAGTCCATCACTTGGCCGTAAAACACTGGATTCTGGAATAGAGCCATGACCATCGACTTCAGCGACTATCTCTCCTGTCTTGAAGCCAGCCCGGAGCACGTCCGGACGTTCGAGTCAAGCTACCACGAGGCGGCTCGGCTGATGTCTCCACAGGGGCTTGAGCACTATCTCACCGGCATCAAGGCCATGTGTACGCTCAACAAGGGCGCGGACCTGGTCATGACCTACGTGCAGGAGATGCCCGGCGTGGTCAGGGAGATCGGCGAGGACATCGTCCCCGAGATCGTCAGCGCACTCATGAAGCTGACCTCGCACACCTCCGGGACCGTCATCACCCTGATGATGGCCAACATGCCGCTTGCGGCCAGCCGGCTCGGCGATGCCGAGGTGATGCGCGGCTATCTGAGCTTGCTCCATCAGCTCGCCGGCAAGGCCCCACGGGGTCTGCGACCGATGATGGAGAACATGGACGAACTGCTCTCGAAACTGACGCTGGGTGGTCTGCGCCGCTGGGCGCTGTGGGGCGCGCAGGCCCATGCGCGGGATCTCGACGGTCAGTTGGCCTACTTTGGTCTCGCGACCGAGTCCTCGCGCACCATGCTTCAGAAGGAGCGGCGGGGCACCTTGTTCGTCGACAATCAGCGCAAGCTCAATTTCTATCTGCGGGCGCTCTGGGCGCGCGCCTTCTTCATGCGCCCGACCTCGGGCGACTACGAGTCGCGCGAGGGGCTAAAGCCCTTCATCGAGGACTTCCAGATCCATCTGCCCGATGCCTTCGACGCCTGGCGCGGGATTGCCGGCATGGAGGTCTATCGGGCTGCCGCCGCCCATTGCGCCGCGCACATGGTCTACACCAGCGCGCCGATCGGCGCCGAGCAGCTCGAACCGGCGCAGCGTTTGTTCATCGGGGTTTTCGAGGATGCTCGAGTCGAGGGACTAGCGATCCGCGACTTCCCCGGTCTAAAAAAGCTCTGGCTGCAATTTTTCACCGCGCAGCCAGAGGGCGACGAATCCGTTGAACTCCACCCGATGCTCGATCTGATGATGCGTCTGGCGCAAGCCTTGCTTAATGAGGACTATCGCGATTCACATGACTTGGTCAACGCCTCAGCCGCAGCTTTTCGCACCGCGTTGGCCGAGCGGGGCGACGACAACCGCATCAGTTGGGACGCTGGTATGGCGTTCTACCATCAGGCGGTGCAGGTCGCCGCGTTGCCCAGCCTGCGCCTCCTGGACGACTGGCCGTTGCCCTATCGCGACGACAACCGCTATATCTGGGACTTCGACGAAAATCTTTTCATGACCCGAGGCGTGGACTACCTGCCGGCCTCGCGGCAGCAGGTGCGCCGCAACGTCAGCGTCATGGAGATGGTCAACGAGCTGGACTGCGAGCTGGCTGGCGACGATGCTCAGGAGATCTGGACCCTGTCGAGCGAATTCTGGCTCGATCAGGAGGGCGCCACGCTCAATGCGCTGGAGGGGACAGAGCCGGTCTCCGAGCCGTATCACTATCAGGAATGGGACTACCAGGTGCAGCTCTATCGCCCCGACTGGGCGACCGTCATCGAGCGTCGTCAGGGTCGCGCCGATCCCGAGCGGATGGATGAGATTCTCACCAAGCACAAGCCCGTCGCCAGCCGCATCCGCCATCTGATCGATGCCATGCAGCCTCAAGGCATCGTGCGCCGACGCGGTTACGAGGAAGGCGAGGAGTTGGACCTCGACGCGGCCGTGCGGGCCATGATCGACGTTCGTCGCGGGGTCATGCCCGATCCACGCATCAACATCCGCATCACCCGCCACCTGCGCGATCTTTCCATCGTCGTACTCATGGATCTTTCCCAGTCGACCAACGAAAAGGTCGGCGTCAAGGAGGGCGAGCCGGGCTATGAGGCGGCGCCGAGCATTCTCGATTTAACCCGCGAGTCCACGGGGCTTCTAGCCTGGGCCATCGACTCCATCGGGGATAACTTCGCCGTCCACGGCTTCGCCTCCGATGGTCGGCATGACATCCAGTACTACCGTTTCAAAGACTTCGATCAATCCTACGATGATGACGCGAAATCACGCATGGCCGGTATGCAGGGCGGTCTCTCCACGCGCATGGGTGCTGCGCTGCGCCATGCCGGTTGGCACCTGACCCAGCAACCAGCCCAGAAGCGCTTGGTTCTGCTCATTACCGACGGCGAGCCAGCCGACATCGACGAGCGCGACCCGCAATACTTGCGCCACGACGCCAAGAAGGCCGTCGAAGACCTGCGCATGCGCGGCATCCACACCTACTGTCTCACGCTCGACCCGGACGCCGACCGCTACGTCGCGCGCATCTTCGGCGAGCACGGCTACTCCATCGTCGACCAGGTCGAGCGCCTGCCCGAGCGCCTACCGGCGGTGTTCGCGGCGCTGACGGGATGAGTGCTGCCTTGTGAACCCCAGGGTTTTCGCGAATGCAAGGCTGTCGCGCACTCTGGATGCCTTCGAGCAGACTCTTTCGGCCAAGGAGCCAAGCTGTGACGCTTTGACCGCCTGTTTCCGCGCGCTTGAGGTGACCGGCTTGGTGTCGGGGAGCAATCTTCAACGTCTCTATGGCGTGTGCTACCGGGTTCCCGGCATTCGTGACTGAGACCCAAGTCACGCCCGAGCAGCGCGTCATCGACTTCACCTACCTGACTGCGGATCTGGACTTGGTCACCACCGAGACTCGATCGAGCATCCGCACCGGCCAGGTCATGCAAGTGCAGACCGCCTACAACGCTACAGTAGCGCGGTGCCCCGCACCACCGTCTCGAACTATAACGCGAACGGCCAGCTGATCCTGATCGATGGTCCGCGCAACGATGTCGCCGACACCACCACGCTGACCTACTACGAGTGCACCACCGGCAGCGAATGCGGTCAACGCTCCAGCGTCACCAATGCGGCTGGCCACGTCACCATCTTTGACGCCTACGACCCGCACGGGCACCCAGGCGAGATTTAAGGCCATCCACTCGCAGAAGCTTTACCGCCCGAAGACGGACCAGGCAGACGCCTGCGCCAAGCTGCAACAGATTCTGACCCGCTTGGCCATCTGTTCCTTCAACTCGGTGGTGTACGCTTGCTTGGGAATCTTCTCCAACATCGTCTTCAGTGTGACAAACAGTCTACGTCATCCTTGAAAGACTAAATTTCGGGGGGACCTCAGTCCATCATGTCTGCCTCTATTCAAACGCCACGCGCGCAAACATCGAGTCCGATTGCACATCGATACTTAAGGAAAGTGAAACCATGAATAACTTTGATTTCCATAACCCGACCCGGATTCTTTTTGGTAAAGGCCGTATCGCAGACCTGAACGAACAGCTTGGCGCCGATGCGAAAGTGCTGATCCTCTACGGCGGTGGCAGCGCCGAACGCACAGGGGTTCTGGCCCAGGTGCGTGAGGCGCTCGTCGGCCGCACATTGATCGAATTCGGCGGGATCGAACCAAACCCACGCTACGCGACAGCGCTGAAGGCTGTTGAGATGATCGGCCAGAATGACGTGACCTTTCTGCTTGCCGTTGGCGGTGGGTCTGTCATCGATGCGACCAAATTCATCGCGGCGGCAGCGATGTATGACGGCGACCCGTGGGAGATTCTGACGTCTCGCGGTTGTGTCGTGACTGAGGCGATGCCGTTCGCTACAGTGTTAACCCTGCCCGCGACAGGCTCAGAAATGAACTCTGGCGCCGTCATTACCAATCCAGAAAAGGGCGCAAAGCTCCCGTTTAGCAGCCCACATTGCTATCCGGTCTTTTCAATACTTGATCCAGAGACCACCTATACGTTGCCAGCCCGCCAGATTGCCAATGGCGTGGTCGATCCGTTTGTCCATATCGTCGAGCAATACCTGACCTACCCGTCTGACGCGCGTGTTCAAGATGGGTTTGCCGAAACTCTGTTGCGCACGTTGATCGAGCTTGGTCCCAAGGCGCTCCAGATGCCGGAAGATTACAACATCCGCGCTAATCTTATGTGGACGGCGACGTTGGCCCTCAATGGGCTGATCGGCGCAGGTGTGCCGCAGGACTGGGCCACTCACATGATCGGGCATGAGATCACCGCGCTGAATGGAACTGATCATGCACGAACTCTGGCCATCGTATTGCCAGCCTTGTTACAGGATCAGCGCGGTCCCAAGCGTGACAAGCTGCTGCAATATGCAAGCAATGTCTGGGATATCCATGACGGATCCGATGACACCCGGATAGACGCGGCCATCGACGCGACCCGCGCGTTCTTCGAACAGATGGGGATCAAGACCCGCTTGGGCGACTACGACGTTGGCGCAGCTGAGATCGAGCGCATCGTCACCGCCTTGCAGGATCACGACATGACGACCCTGGGTGAACATGGCGCCATTGCGCCCAGTGATGCCCGCCGCATTCTCAAAGCCGCAGCTTAGGAGGCAACGGACATGACACAGACCGACACCATGAATCGACAGTGGATTCTGGCCGAACGCCCCACAGGCGAACCGACCAAGGACACGCTGACCCTGATCGAAGCCTCGATCCCTTCGGCGGGCGACAGCCAGATGTTACTGCGCACTGAATATCTCTCGCTCGACCCTTATATGCGGGGCCGGATGAGCGATG
>JARIBS010000095.1 GCA_029257385.1 Thiorhodococcus sp. | reverse complement strand
TGACCGTCATGGCAGTCATAGCCTGCACATCCATTCGACCCAAGGTGATCTTGATGAGATCGAGGATATCCGCTTCGTCGTCGACGACGAGTGCATGGGCCTTTTTCATTGCTGACTCCTGACTCCTTTCATGAGCGAATCTCAATCTGCGCAGGCGTGCGCGCTGGATTCAACACGATGGGGTAACGTGCGCAGAAATCGCCGTCGTCCGATGGGCAGGAGCTGAAAGAAGGATCTCGCCGCTTCCAGCGCCAGCACATCGCGAGTGTGATGAACTTGAGCTGATGTGAGCGCCCGCGGCGAGACGCCATAGCAGCGTATTAGTAAGGCGCGGCTTGGTTAACCTCAGGGCAGATGGCGCCAACACCACGATGTGTTTGCGCAAGTTATATGCAGTGGCACATTCTAAAGCGGGACCATGGCGGCTTTCTGTGATGAAACAGGCACAAATCAACAAGGGGCACAACAAACAGTCATGTCACCTCGCGCGGTAGATCGCCCTGTACCTCATCCAGGCGACTCCAGCCGAGCCGGGCGGCGTTGGCGGTGACGCAAAGCGAGCTGGCGGTCATGGCGAGGGCGGCAACGACTGGCGGAATGGCCCCGCTGATGGCGAGTAGCAGACCAGCGCCATTGTAGACCCCGGCGAAGCTTAAGTTCTGCAGCATGATTCTACGCGCGCGTACCGCGAGATTATGGGCTTGGACTACGCCAGCGATCCCCTGCCGAGTGAGCAGGATGTCGGCGGCGGCGGTCGCGGTGTCGGTGGCCTCGCTGACTGCGATGCCTGCGGCGGCGCGGGCCAGCGCCACGCCGTCGTTGATGCCGTCGCCGACAAAAGCGCTCGGGCAGGGCATGGCGGCAACGAGTCGCGCCTTGTCCTCGGGTGTCGCATCCGCGTGGACCTGGTTTGGACGCATGCCCAAGCGTGCCGCGAGTGGTAGGGCGCTCGCGGCCTGATCGCCGGTGATCATCGCCACCGCCATGCCAGACGAACGCAGCGCGGCCAGTGCCGCCGCGCTGTCTGCGCGCAACGGGTCGTGCAGTTGGATGCGTCCGAGCCAAGCGCCGTCACGGGCGACTTCGACGATGGTGCCGGTGCAGGATGTGGGCCGTGCCGGGATGTCGACACCGCACTCGGCGAGTGCATCGGCGGCACCGACCAACACCTCGCTGCCGGGCCGATAAAGTCGGACCAGACGCCCATGGCGCTCACGCGTCCAGGTGTCACCGCCGCTGGCATTTTGATCCGCCTCATCCTGCTCGGTCAGCGACTCTAAGTGGCTTGGCGCGGCCCGGCGCAGCGCCGCAGCCAGCGGGTGAACGATACCCTGCTCGGCGAGCGCCGCCCACGCCAGCACTTGCGGAGCCGTTGCGCCAGGCGCTGCGGTCGTGTCAACGACCTCGGGCCGTCCGGCGGTGAGGGTGCCGGTCTTGTCGAACAGTACCGCGCGCACCTTGGCAAGCCCCTCGATGGCGCGCGGTGTCCGAAACAAAATGCCCGCGCGCGCGCCACGGCTGGCGGCCGCGACCCAGGTCAGCGGCACTGCCAGCGCAACCGCGCAGGGGCAGGCGACCACCAGCACCGAGACGGCGCGCAGCAACGCGTCGGTGCCACTCAGACCAAACGCGAGACCGCCGAGCAGCGCCAGCAGCGCAAGACCGAGCGCGACGGGCACCAGCACGCGCGCGAAACCCTCGGCGAGGCGCTGAGTCGCGCCTTTCTCGCCCAGCGCCTCGCCGATACGCAGACCCAGTCTATCGATACGTCGCTGACCGACCTCGCCGGTCACGCGCAGAAACAGTGGACTGCGCAGATTGATGCAGCCAGCCTCGACCCGATCGCCGGGATCGACCGCCACCGGGACCACTTCGCCGGTCAACAGCGAGCGGTCCAGACTGCTGCTGCCGCGCTCGACGAGCGCATCCAGTGGCGCGCGGGCGCCAGCGGCAAGTCGAATCAGGGTGCCTGCCTTCACGCACTCGGCGCGCACCGCACGCCAGCGGCCCTCGGCGTCGCGCTCCTCGGCGATCTCCTGGATACCCTGCTGCAAGGCGGCGATCGCCAGAGACGCGCGCCGCGTGGCGGCGAGTTCCACCAGGCGTCCGATAAGGGCAAGGGTGACCAGCATCGCTGCGGTATCTGCGTAGATCTGGTCTGAGCCAAGCGCGAGCTGACCGATCGAGAGCGCCAGTGCGCTGCTGGCGCCAAGCCCGATCAGTGCATCCATCCCCGGCACCCCGGCGCGTAGGGTGCGCCAGCCCGAGTGCAACATCGGCCCGCCGGCGACCAGCACCGTCACCGCCGCGAGTAGGGTAGCGAGCGTGGCCAGCACACGCCCGGTTGGGGTGCCGACGATGCCTCCGGTGTCTAGATACAGCAGGAGCGACAGCGCCATGGTCCAGGCGGCGAGAAAGACGGCGAGCGCAAGCCGCGCACCGACTGCGTGCATCTCCTGCTCAATGCGTTCGGCCGCGTCGTCCGCCGACGCAGGTCGCGCCAGGCGATAACCGAGCGCGGCCACACGCCCCGCGACGGCGTTTAGGTCGGCCCGCTCGGGATCCCAGCGCAGCACCGCGCGCATGCCATCGAAACTGACCCTAGCATCGAGCATGCCGGGGGTCCGGGCGATGACCCGTTCGACGGCCGAGGCGCAGCTCGCACACCACATGCCCTCCACGGCCAACACCGTGCGACCCTCGGGAAGCAGCGCCGTCAGCGTTTGGGCGTCGAGCGTCGCGCTTGGATCGGCGGGTTCGCGGACGCTGGCGAGGGATACGTGGTCAGAGGTCATCTACCGTAACCGGCTCGCAAAGACAGTCTATTCACTCGGCAGCGGCGGGTCGCCGGAGCCGACGGCACCGCGTTTCTCCACCGGTCGGCTGGACTCCTCGCGGCCTTCGAGACGGTTCTGGCTGATGTTCGGCACCCCGTCGAGGAGTTCCCCGTCAATGCGCTGGCCGTAATAGTCGGGACTGCCCGAGTGATAGCGCTCGCGCGTCTCGGCCACGCTGATGCCCTTCTGACGCGGATCGGGCGGGCGCTCATGACTGTTGACGAAGGCGGCAACATCCCAGGCATCCTGGTCGCTGAGCGCGTTGGGTCGGCCCAGTGGCATGTTGGCCTTGATGAAGGCCGCCGCGGTATTGACCCGGTGCATGCCGGCACCCCAGTTGAAGGAACCCGGCCCCCAGAGGGACGGAAAAATCACCCGTCCATTGAGATCGCGTCGTCCCGCGCCGTCTTCACCATGACAAACCACGCAGTTGGCGGCGAATACTTGGGCGCCTCGCTCGCGATCGTAGCCTTGGTCGGGCTTGGGCACATCGGGATAACTCTTACCCTGCAGCTTCTCGTTGAGCGGTGCGCCATCGGCGAGGAAGAAGAAATAGCTCTGCAAGTCCTTCAGCACTTGGTGACCGCGCGGCGGCGGCCCGCCGGACGGCGAACCGGCGCCGTTCATCGAATAGGTGAAACAGCCACGAATGCGGTCTTCCAGTGTGTTGATACGCTTGTTCTTGCCGCGATAGGTCGGATAACTCACCGCCGCGGCCCACATCGGCGCGGAGTTCGCGAGCCGCCCACGGTCGAGATGACAGTTGGCGCAGGCGAGATCGTTGCCGACGTACTCACCGGCATTGGTGCCGGTGTTGAGGAAGTACATCAGACCGCGCCACACGCTGTCGCCGAAGGGACCGTCGGGAACGCTCGACATCGAGCGCGGCACGAAATAGCCATCGGCGCCGACCGGCATCGCCGCCGCCGGGGCCTCAACCGACTTTTCGCGTGCGGCGCGCTCCTTTTCGAATTCCTCGCGCGCCTCTCGCGCCGTTTCTTGACGCGGCGCGGCGCGCTCGACCTGCGCATCACCGCGCAGCAGATTTTGGAAATTGGTATAGCGGCTCAGCAGGACACCGAGGCCGATCAGCACCAGGGCGCCGACGGCACCATAGATCAGACGGCGCCAGGGGCCGTCGCGTGTTTCACGGGACTCATAAGTCCGAGGCATCGGTGACCTCCGGGGTCGCCTCCGCCCGGGGCGGCGGCAGGGTGGCGAGAAAATCGGCGATGGCATGACGATCGCGGCGCGAGAGCCCGAGCGCGACCTCCTCCATCAGTCGCACCGGCGAGTTGATGCGGGTGCCGCCGATCCAGGCACCGAGCTGGCGCAGGGTGTAGACCGGGTGCTGTCCGGCCAGCGGCGGGAAGAGATCCTCGACCCCCCAGCCGAGACTGCCGTGACAACTGAAGCAGGCTGGTACGCCAACGCTCCAGTCGCCCTCGTAAGCGAGCACGCGGCCGCGTTCCAGGTCGCCGCCCAGACGCGGTGCCGCGCTCGCGCTGGTCTCGAGGGTGGCAAAATAACGCGCCAGCGCAATGACCTCATCCGGACTGAGGGTCTCGGCGAGGCGCTGCATACTGGCGTGCAGCCGCAGACCGGCGCGGTAATCCTGGAGCTGTTTGGCGAGATAACCGGAAGGCAGTCCGGCCAGACGCGGCGCCAAGCCCTTGCCGGCACCGTCGAGCCCGTGACATTCGGCACAGGCCCAGATGCCATCGCGGCCTTGTTCCACCAGCACGCGGGCCGCGCGCAGATCCGTGAGAGTGACCTCGGAACGCGCCTGCGCGCCGAGTTTCTGCGCCCTCAATGGCGCAACCGGCGGCGCGGAGGCATCGCGCGCCTGCGTGCTGGACTCAAGTCCCGCGTCGCGGTTCGCCAGGATCACGCCCAGCGTCACCAGCACCCCCAATACGAGCGTGATGACCAGGGCGGTGATTTCATGCATTGGCCTCTTCATGGCACAGACTCCGCGATGTTCACCGTTTGGGCGTGCGCATCCATGCCGGTGGTGTCCTGATCGAGATTCTTGCCGAAGACTTGCCGTAATTCCAGCTCGCCCCTCCAAGGGCCACGCTCAGGAAAGCGCGCGCGCTGAATGGCCACGAAACTGGCCTCAATGGGTTCGGTCTGATGTCCCCATGCATTACGTAATTCAGTCAGCGTGGCAGCGATCTGGGCGTCATTGAGCACTTCGCGAAAGCTCGGCATGCGCCCGTTGTAGACATAATCGCGTACGCTGATGTGTTCGTGCAGGCCATGCAGAAGGATCTGCACCGGCACCGCCGGAGCGGCGGCAAGCAGGTAAGGCGAGTGAACTAGCGGCGGCACAGCGCCCTGCACACCAACACCGTTGGCTTGATGGCAGGTGGCGCAGTGACTGCGGAATACCGATGCTGTCGCTGGTGGCTCACTGGTCATCACCATCGGCGGGTGATCGGCGTCGGGGCTGCTCTCCGACCAAAGCATGAAGGCACCCCAGATCGCCAGAGCGAAGGCCAGCGCGAACATCACCCAGGGAATCGGCCGGTCGCGCTCCCAGGGCGTGAATGACGGGGATGGTGAAGTGCTCGCTTGGTCGCGCTCTGTCTCCTGATGGTGTGATGCGTCTTTTAGAGCGTTCATTGATGTGACTCCCCCAGCCCGTCATCGCCATCGAAACCGTTGTCGCGCAGCTCGGGGTGCGCGACCGGATAGGTGCGATCCAGGCTCTTCAGATAGGCCACTAGGTCCAGCGCCGCCGGGGTCGCGACCACGACCCCATCATTTGGCGCATACTCCGGCGGCAGTCGGATCTCCACCTCGTCGGCATCGGCCTTCGGCTTGACTTCGAACAGGAAGGGATAGGAGGGCATCAGGCTTGCCGGCTCGACGGCACGCGGCTGATAGAGATGGGTCAGGTGCCAGGAGCGGCTTGACAGGCGCGCGCCCACGTTGAGTAGATCCGGCCCGGTACGCATGGTGCCGAGCAGGTGCGGGCGGTCGTAGACATAGTCCGCAGCGGTCGACGGGCGCCCCCAGCCGCGCGCGCTGTCTGGGGCCTGCTCCGGCAGACGCGGTTGCTGACTGTGGCAGTAGACGCATCCGAGCGAGACATAGTGATCACGCCCGCGCTGTTCGGTCGCGGAATAGGGTTTGAGACCGGCCGGGGGCGCGATGCTGCGGATCTGCGCCGCCGGCAGGATCACCAGCATGATGGTGGCGAAGGCGAGCAGTCCGAGCGCGATCAGGATCAGCGGAAAGAGACGGTTCATGTGACAACTTCCCCCTGTTGCGCATGCGCGCGCCGACGGTCTTCGCGTGCGGTGGGTGCGCTGTGCGGGCCAAGCCGCGCCAGGGCCAGGGCCAGGGCCAAATGCAGCGCGAAGATCAGATGCCCCAGGGTCATCAGGATGCCCCCGACGCTGCGCCCTTGCAGATAGGGCAGGGTCACGCTGACGCTGGCGATGAAATCGGCGGCGGGATCGAGCATCGCGAGACCCTGCCAGATGCCGCCGATGGTCAGCGAGACAAAGTAGATCCCGAAACCGATGGCGGCCAGCCAGAAGTGCAGGGCGATCAGACCCGGATAGGGCCAGGGACGCTGCTGCATGCGCGGTATTAGGTAATAGATGGCGCCGAACAGCACCATGGTGACGAAGGCATAGACGCCGAGATGGGCATGGGCCACCGTGAAATGGGTGAAGTGCACGAGGCTGTTGACCTCACGCAGCGCCTGCGCGGAGCCTTGGAGCGAGGCCAGGGTATACATGATCGCGCCGAAGGAGATGAAGCGCAGCGGCAGGCTCTCACGAAAAGCCCAGGTGTTCATGGCCACCAGCACATGCTGATTGATGGCGACCGCTACCACCGGCACTACCATCATCAGGCTCTGCACGATGGACAGGGTTACGACCCAGGTCGGCACCGGCCCGCCGATCAGATGATGGACGCCGACCTGGCTGTAGAACAGTGCCAGCGCCCAGAAACCGAGCAGTGACAGCCGGTAGGAGTAGATTGGCTTGCCGATGATCTTGGGGATGAAATAGTAGGCGATGCCCAGTCCGAGCGGCGTCAGCCAGAGCCCAAGCACGTTGTGGGCGAACCACCAGTTCACCGTCGCCTGCTGTGCGCCGCTGTGCACATAAGGGGTATTGGCCAGCAGGAACAGCACCGGAAACCAGAACAGCCCCGCGAACAGATACCAGCCGGAGACATAGATATGGCGCACTTGACGGTGACGCGCAGTCGCCAGCAGCGGGATTGCGAAGCAGGCCCCGGCGGTGGCCAGTGGGATATCCACCGGCCAGGCGAACTCCAGCCATTCCAGTCCGTCGGTCCAACCCACCGCCAGACCCATGAGTCCAACCGCGACATAGAGGTTCCAGAACAGGCCGCCGAGCAGCGCCAGCCAGACGAGGCGCAGATGGGTCTTGAAGATCGTCGGAATGATCCAGAGCGCGACGGCGATACCGCCGAGCGACAGCCAGCCGTAGATGACGGCGTTGAGATGCATTGAGCGCATGCGCCCGAAGGTCAGCGGCGCAGAACCCGTGAGCCAGTCGGGCAGGTGGAGCTTGAACGAGGCGATGATGCCAAAGCCAGAGCCGATCAACAGCCAGAGTGTGGCGCTGACGAACAAAAACAGCAGCAAGCGTCGCGCCGAAGTCCTTTCGGGCAAGCTAATCCAGCGGTCGGCGTGAAGGGCTCTGGGTTCGGGCCGACGTCTGCCCGCAGTATCCTCGACGCCGTCGCCGTAGGCGACTGGACAGTCGCCCGATCCCTCATCGCCCTCATCGAAGATGATGCGCGCATCGTCCTGGGTGAAGCTGAACTGCTTGGTGATGATGGCCCAGAGCAGAAAGGCCAGCGCTAAGAGCGACAGCGCAAAGCTCAGGGTCATCAGGGTGCCAATGGTGTAGAGCATGAATGCGCTCCGTGCGGTGCGATGAATCGGAGGTCTCGGAAGCCCAGGCCGGGAGTCTGGCCCTGTATCACCATCCGAGATCGGCCGCAGTTGCTTCCCACGGCATCCTCAAACCTGAGTCCAGCAAAATTGGACAACAAAGCGCAGAAGACGCGCAGTAAAACACAAGCGTATTTCACACGCGCCTTTTACCCCTTCACTCTGTCAGATCAATAGCAAATAAGCATGGTTCGTGCCGACTCGTGCATACGTACGAAACACGACAACAGCAATCTCCAGGCGGGCGCAAAAGCACCACTAGACGGTGCAAATAAGCCGCTTGCGGTGCTTAAACACCGCCCCGGTCCTGCGGGGCGCGAGTCACCGATCGCCGCGCTCAATGGTGACTGAAGGCCAGTCTGAAGCAGCTCCCGTGCGGCTCGACCGGCTCGTGGGTCAGGCGAATCCCGTTGGACTCGGCAAGCTCACGGGCGATATAAAGTCCGAGCCCGGTTCCCTGGCTCCTGGTCGTGAAGAAAGG
>JARIBS010000088.1 GCA_029257385.1 Thiorhodococcus sp. | reverse complement strand
CCGTACAGCTCCTGGACTCAGGTTGCAGAGTAGACCTCAACGCGCCTCGGGGCGGTTCTCGGTGCAACATAGGGCGGTCGATCACGATGAAATCAAAGCACGCTCAGGCTGGCTTGAGACCAGCGCGCCCGGGCAAGTTTACAGCGCTCTTGAGTGCTTGTCTGGTGGCCTCGGGATGTAGTGGCACAGCCACGCGCGATGGAACTGGTGAACTGGCCGCCGCCCCGATCGAGCAGGCGGAGTACGCGCGCGTGCGCATCGAGCGGGGTATCCAGCCCTCCCGGACCGGCTGCATGATGCACTATACGCGCTACCGTCCAGCCGGTGCTCAGGGCGGCGATCTGGTTGTGCTCGGACATGGTTTCCTGCGCAGCGAGGCGCGCATGGCGGGATTGGCATTAGCGCTGGCCGAGGCCGGAGTGGCAACGGTGACGCTGGATTTTTGTAACGATCGGCTCTGGAATGGCCATCACATCCGCAACGGTCTCGACATGATGAGTCTGGCCGATATTCTGGGCGCGCGCCGGGTCGTCTACGCCGGTTTCTCGGCCGGCGCTCTGGCGGCTTTAGTCGCCGGGCGCAACGATGCGCGTACCTTGGGCGTCGTAGCGCTGGATCTGGTCGATGCCGATGGGCTGGGGGTGCGGATGGCCGCAGGGTTCGAGCGGCCGCTGGTCGGCCTGGTCGGCGCGCCATCTTCCTGCAATGCACACAACAACGGTCTGGGCGTTTATGCAACCGGCAATCAGTCAGTCGTTGAACATTTTCCAGACGCTGATCATTGCGACTTCGAGTCCGACACCGACTGGCTCTGCCGTCTGCTTTGCGAAAGAGGGACGGCTCCACCCGCGACAATGCGAGGGGACATCATGCGCGCGACCGTGGCAGCGGTCAGTGATCTGATCGCTCTACCGCAAGACTGACCAGACAATCACGATACCCGGACCCGGACCCGGCGGGTCCGGGGCGATGTCGGCGCAATCACTCAATAACGGGTTGCGAGGATTGCGGCGATTGCACTGCAGGTTGCTGGCCCTGGAAGCGTTGCTGGTGGTGCTGGCGTTGAGCGGCGGCGAATTCCTGTCGATCGATGAACTGATCACCGTTGAGGTCCATCTCCTCGAACGACGGCGCATTCTGCAGATTGCGCATCTGATGGCCCTGCTGAGAGCGCTCCGCGATGCGCGCGGCTCTACCGCGTTCGAGTTCTGTTTTGCTGATACGGCCGTCGCCATCCTCGTCGAAATCGGCGAAAGTCGGCATATTACCTCTCATGCCCATTCCGCCCCCGTATCCTTGACCCCTGCCCATTCCGGGGCGACCTTCCATCCGCGACTGCTGTACGCTTGAGAATTCTTCGGCGGTTATCTGGCCGTCGCCATTCAAATCGAAGTCCGCGAATGACGGCGCATTGGCGCCCCCGCCCATCGGTGCACCACGTGCCGCCATACGATCAGCGCGCACCTGATTGAACTCAGCTTCCGAGATACTGCCATTGCCGTCGAGGTCGAATCCAGCGAAGGTCATGGGGCCTGTCCCCTGCATGCCCGTGCCTTGGGCAAGGGCGGGCTGCATGCCCAGGGCCGTGGCGACTGCCGCGGCGATCATCAGTGTTCGCGTCATCGTGCTCATGGTGCTCTCCTTAATAGTCGGCGGTGGTGTGGGGTGCCGGCGCCACCTGCAGTTGAGCCGGAAACTCCAGATCGCCTTCTGTGTGTTGATCGAAATCTTCGCCTTGATTATCCCAAAACGCCAGACTCGCAGTATGGACGAATCGTGAACGCTCGATTGCCAAACTGTAATCCTGCAAAGGCGCCTGGTTCCCTCTCTAGCCTTCCCAGGCGCCGAATTCGGGCATGCGGATCTGGGCTGGCCGGGTGCCTAGTGTAAAGAGCGTAGGCATCCAAGCATTTGGAATCGGCCGCATACTCCTCTAATCTCTACGGGATGCTAAAGCACGGCCGCCCGGTCAGCGGCTCCATCGGAATCGAGAGGCCTGAACGATGTATATCCTGCTGCTCAGTATCCACGGCCTGATTCGAGGCCACAACCTGGAACTCGGGCGCGACGCCGACACCGGAGGCCAGACAAAATATGTCGTCGACCTCGCCCGCGCGCTAGGCAAGCGCGATGATGTGGCGCAGGTCGATCTGGTCACGCGACGTGTCGTCGACCCGGCCGTCAGCCCAGATTACGCGCAGCAGATCGAGCCGCTGAGCGAGAAGTCGCGCATCGTGCGCATCGATGCCGGGCCACAGGAGTATATCGTAAAGGAGCAACTCTGGGATCATCTCGACGGCTTCATAGACAATCTGACCGCCTTTCTTAACGACGCGGGCAGCTGGCCACACATCGTCCACAGCCATTACGCCGACGCCGGTTATGTCGGTGTACGGCTATCCAACCTCATCGGCGCGCCGCTGGTGCACACTGGCCATTCACTCGGGCGCGACAAGCGCCAGCGTTTGCTCGCCGCCGGGCTCGACAGCGACGAGATCGATGCTCGCTACAACATGCTCCAGCGCATTGATGCCGAAGAAACGGTGCTGGCCAGCGCCGACTTGGTGATCACCAGCACGCACAACGAGATCGAGGAACAGTACGGCCTTTATGATTACTACTTTCCTGAGCGCATGCGGGTCATCCCGCCAGGCACCGATCTTAATCAGTTCCATCCTCCGACGCAGCAGGAGCCGCCGATGCGCTTTGCCAAAGAGGTCGAGCGCTTTCTCGATGACCCCACCAAGCCGCTGATTTTGGCGCTCTCGCGCGCCGATCATCGCAAGAACATCATCGCGCTGATCGAGGCCTACGGTGAGTCTCCAGCGCTTCAGGAACGCGCCAACCTGCTAATCATCGCCGGTAACCGCGACGATATCCGCGATCTAGACGAAGGCGCCCGAGCGGTGCTCACGGATGTGTTAATCACGATGGACGCCCTTGATCTCTATGGGAAGGTGGCACTTCCCAAGCACCACAGCGCCGATGAAGTACCGGAGATCTACCGCCTGACCAAGCAGTCACGCGGCGTCTTCATCAATCCAGCGCTCACCGAGCCCTTCGGCCTCACGCTGCTGGAGGCCGCAGCCACGGGACTGCCTCTGGTCGCGACTGAGAACGGCGGTCCCGTGGACATCATCGGTAATTGCCAGAACGGACTGCTGGTCGATCCGCTGGACCGTCGGGCGATCGCCTCCGCGCTTCTGGAAATCCTGGAAGATGACGAGACCTGGCGAGCCTATTCCAAACGCGGTCTCGCAGGTGTTCGCAAATACTATTCCTGGCAGGCGCATGCCGCGACCTATCGTGGCGAAATCGACCCACTGACCAAGCAGCAGCACGCACCGCTGCCAGATACACCACCAATGCGCCGCAGCATAGTCTACCGCGACCGTGTGCTCTTCACCGACCTCGATCAGAGCCTGCTCGGCGATCCGGAAGGGGTCGAGCAGTTTGTCGCCATGATGCGCGAGAACAAACGCTGCAGTAACTTCGGCATCGCCACTGGGCGGCGCCTGGATACGCTGTTGATCGAGCTGAAAAAGCACGGCGTTCCTGTGCCGGATATTCTCATCACCAGCCTGGGCACGGAGATCCACTACACCGCGCGCTTGGTTCCAGACGATTACTGGAACGATCATGTCGATCATCTCTGGAAGCCTAGAGCGGTGCGCCGCGCACTTGCCGATATCGCAGGCCTAGTGCCTCAGCTCAAAACCGAGCAGAGCCGCTTTAAAATCTCCTACCATTACGACCCGGCGGTCGCGCCCTCGGTCGAGGAGATCTCGACCCTGCTGAGGACGCGCGAAATCACCGTAAACGTGATTCACGCCTTCGGTCAGTTCCTTGATATCGTACCGATCCGTGCCAGTAAGGGACTGGCGGTGCGCTATGTGGCACACCGTTTTGGCATCCCGCTGGAGCATGCGCTGGTGGTCGGTGGATCCGGTGCTGACGAGGACATGATGCGTGGCAACACACTCGCGGTCGTGGTCGCGAACCGCCATCATGAGGAGCTCTCACAGCTCGCCGAAAATGACAACATCTACTTCGCCCAGCAAGCCCATGCCAAAGGCATTCTGGAGGCCGTCGAGCATTACGATTTTTTCCAATCCTGTCGTGTCCCAGTCGCCGAGTGAGCACCAGCGGTTGCCTCGGTTACAATTAATTTAGACGACAGTCGTTACTCTCGACCGTCTCGTAGCGTATTGGCAGGCACGCGATGCGCGTAAGGTTTCTAGGGGATTGAATCGTGGACAAACCCGCACTGTGCGTTTTCGGAGAGGTGCTGTTCGATTGTTTTCCAGATGGCCGGCAGATGCTCGGTGGCGCGCCCTTTAACGTCGCATGGCATTTACAGGCATTCAATGTACAACCGCGCTTCATCAGCGCGGTCGGCGCCGATGTCGAGGGCGAGCGCATCCGCACCAGCATGGCCGAATGGGGCATGCTCACAACCTGTCTTCAGACCGACTTCGATCACCCCACTGGCCATGTCGAGGTCAGCCTGCTTGAGGGCGAGCCGAGCTACGATATCGTCTCGGATGTCGCCTATGATTTCGTTCGTACCCCGTCACAGCACGAGGCTTGCGAATTGCTCTATCATGGCACCTTAGCGCTGCGCCAGCCGGTGTCTGCCGCCACGCTCAACGCGCTCAAATCAGCCAAGCCGGACCTGGTCTTTCTTGATGTGAATCTGCGCTCGCCCTGGTGGTCGCGCGAACAGACGCTGGCGCTAGTGGCGGGGGCCGATTGGGTGAAGCTCAACCGCGACGAGCTGACGCTGCTTTCGGATGTCGATCATGCCCGCGCCAGACCGGTCGCGGATCTGGCGCAAGAGCTGATGGCGCGCCATGTTTTGTCCGGACTCCTGGTCACCCTGGGCAGTGAGGGCGCACTGGGATTTTCTGGGGACAATCCGCCGGTGCAAGTCGTCCCAACGGCCGCGCTTGAAGTCGTGGACACGGTTGGCGCAGGGGACGCCTTCGCGGCCGTGACCATCCTTGGCATCATTCATGGCTGGCCGCTGGACAAAACGCTGGAGCGCGCACAATCCTTCGCCTCGAAAATCGTCGGTCAACGTGGCGCGACCGCAGCCAGCCCGGAACTCTACGCGCCCTTCGTCGACCAATGGGGTCTGGCCGACTAACTCGCATCGCCCGCCGCGCGCGCATCCGCTACGCAGAGCATGCCCAAAGCTGCCACCGCAGCGCGAACACTACCCAAATTATCATCGAAGCCATCATTCAGGGCAGGTTGCGCCGCCGTCGCGCCTGGCCTTTCCCGCAACTGGAGTCTCCATGTACGAACAGGTTTCACATGCCCTGCTGAACGAAATCCTCGATGAGTTCAGTCACCGGGTCGTGCGTGAGGACTTGCGTCATTTCTACACCCGCCTGGGTGCCAACTTCTACGCTATCCATTCGCTCTTCCAGCACCTCTACGGACATCGCGAGGATTTTAAGGAGCAGATGGTCACGCTGACCGAGCGGCTGGCGCGTGCCTATATCGATCGCCCGGAAAGCCTCAGGCGCATCGACATGGAGCGCGAGGACGACCACAACTGGTTTCTCAGCCAGGAGTGGACAGGCATGGCCCTCTATCTGGACGGCTTTGCCGGCAACCTCAAGGGCTTGACCGAACGGCTGAGTTATTTGGAAGAGTTGGGCGTCAACATGGTGCATGTGATGCCGATTTTGCGCTGCCCGCTCGGCGCGAGCGACGGGGGCTATGCGGTGAGCGATTTTCGCAAGATCGACCCACGCGCTGGAGATGTCGAGGATATCAGCAAGCTGTCGGAGTCCATGCACCAGCGCGGCATGCTGCTGACCCTGGACGTGGTCGTCAACCACACCTCCGATGAGCACGCCTGGGCGCAACAGGCTTGCGCGGGCGACAAGGCCTACCAGGACTTCTATTACGTCTTCCCCAATCGCAATGTACCCGACATGTTCGAGGAGACCATGCCGGAAATCTTCCCGGAGACCGCTCCCGGCAACTTCACCTGGAACGACCAGATGGAGCAGTGGGTGATGACGGTTTTCAACCACTACCAATGGGATCTGAACTACTCAAACCCTGCGGTGTTCATCGAGATGGTGGACATCATCCTATTCTGGGCCAACCAGGGCGCTGACATCGTGCGCCTGGACGCAGTCGCTTTCCTATGGAAGAAGATCGGCACGACCTCGCAGAATGAGCGCGAGGCGCACCTCATCCTCCAGCTCATGAAGGACTGCTGCCAAGTCGCCGCGCCGGGGGTGCTGTTCATCGCCGAGGCAATCGTCGCGCCCTCGGAGATCATCAAGTACTTTGGTGAGGACGCGATCATCGCCAAGGAGTGCGAGATCGCCTACAACGCCACTTTCATGGCGCTGCTCTGGGACGCGGTGGCGACCAAGAACGCCAAACTGCTCAACCAGGGCATCAAGAGCCTACCGCAAAAGCTCGACCGGGCGACCTGGCTGAACTATATCCGCTGTCACGACGACATTGGCCTGGGCTTCGACGACGCCGACATCCGTGCCAGCAACTATGACCCCACGGCCCATCGTCACTTTCTGATCAAGTGGTTCGTCGGCGCCTATGAAGGCTCGCCTAGCCGGGGACGCCCGTTCGGCGTCAATTACAAGACCGGCGATGCACGTATCGCCGGAGCGCTGGCATCGCTCGCCGGACTCGAGAGCGCACTGGAGGCCAACGACCGGCAGGCGATCGACCAGTCGGTCGATCTCATCCTAACCCTGCACGGCATGATCATGGCCTTTGGCGGGATTCCACTCATCTGGTACGGTGACGAGATCGGCACGCTCAACGACAGCTCCTTTCTCGATGATGTCGACAAGGCCAGCGACAGTCGCTGGATCCATCGACCACGCATTGACTGGAGCCGCGCCGAGCGCCGCCATGTTAAAGGCAGCGTCGAGCAACGCATCTTCGATGGACTCAAGCGCATGATCGAAGTCCGCAAGAACACGCCGGCCTTCGCCGACTTCAACAACCGCGAACTCATCGACCTGAGCAATCCACACCTGTTCGCCTTCCTGCGCACCCATCCGACCATGCAGACCAGCTCTGTGCTGGTCGCGGCCAACTTCGATGCGACGCCTCAGTATCTAGATCTGGAGGAGCTGAGCAACCGGGGGATTTTCCGCTATGGTGTGCTGCAGGATTTGATCGCCGGCGATTCACCGGCACTGTTTAACAATCGTGTCGTGATTCCACCCTACCATTTTTATTGGCTGGCAAATCAGCGGACGCGATCGTTGCTCTAAGCCGAGGTGCTGAATGGAAGAGGATAGCGTGGCCGGTATTCTGCCATCACTTGAAACTACACAGATCCTCAAAAACGGCATTGAGACCGCTCTCTCAGGAGGGTCTCAATGCCGAGGCCTCTCAGTGATAATGCATACCACCGCGAGTTTCGCCGCTACGCATCAGCGAGCTATATTGCTCGCATATCGGTAAGTCACATTGCTCAGTGGTGACCTGGTTAAGCGTAGCCAGGCCATTCGCACGCGTCTTCTGGAAGGCCCTGAACAGCGCCAAACCCTCCGGCCAAGCAGTGAAACCCGAATCCTCGTTCACATGGCCGGCCTTGCCGAGGTTGAGTACGACACTGCCCCAACGGTCCGCCCAATAGGTCGCCTTGGATGGTTTCATCCAGGGATCATTGGAGCTGGTCAGGATCAGGGTTGGAAAGCCAAGCAGATCCTGGGGCAGATCCGACGCGATGGAGGCTTCATTGTTGCGTTCATGCGTCGCACATAGCCCTTGGCGCGAGAAACGGTTGGGATCGCACGGTGCGACCAAGAGCGCGCCCGCGACCTGCGCGGCCATATCGTGCGCGGCAGCGACTGCGGCAAGACAGCCGAAACTGTGCGCAATCAGCCAAACTGGTTTCGCCGCATAGCGAATTGCGATACGTAGCGAGTCGGCCCAGCGCTCCAGATTCGGCGTGTCCCAGTCGATACCAGAGACTTGGCGCGCGTCGGGCAGCGTATGCTCGAGCCACGTCTGCCAGTGCTCTGGACCGCTCCCCCGATAGCCCGGAACAATGAGGGTTGTATACTGGGGAAATTCGATGATATTCGACTTCGTCATAGCTGCTTGCACTCCTCAATGGATCTGAAATTAGGAATCCGAGCGGGGCATGGTGGACTGCATGAACGGACGATCCGTACAGTAGCCTCCATGTGCCTAAGCGAAAAAGAATATGTGTCGATTTATTTATAACGAAAAGGCATGAGTCATCCTCCTGGCCATCCCCCTCAACAGCACATCTTATTTTCTATGAGCGGAAGGCCTAAAAATCCCGCTTTTAGCGGTTATCCGAGTATTTTCTCGCCGTGCTGTCATCTATAGGATAGCCGAAAAAGAAGGTCCTTTTCCTCCAGCACTTGATGCTCGCTAAAATCGGGCGAACAACTCCACCAAACCGAGCCAATGAGCACACCTGACAGCATCCTTTTCTTCGGCACCTGCCTGATCGATCTGAACCGCCCGGAGGCGGGCCTCGCCGCAATGCGCTTGATCGAAGGGACCGGCATCAAGGTGCGCTTCCCTGGTGATCAGACCTGTTGCGGTCAGCCGGCCTACAACGCCGGCTACCGTGACGAGGCACGTCGTGTCGCACGTCTTCAATTAGACGTCCTGGCCGGCACGGAGCCAGTCGTTGTCCCCTCAGCCTCCTGCGCTGGGATGCTGCGCGTACATTATCCAAGGCTGTTCGAGGGTAGTGCGGATGCGGCCCGTGCCGAGCAGTTGGCCGGTCGGGTGGTCGAATTCTGCGACTTTCTCGAACGGATCATCGACATTGCACTCGTCGACCATGGGCCGCCGATTCGCGTCGCCGTCCACCAGTCCTGCTCGGCGCGACGCGAGATGGCGGTTGCAGATTCGGCAACCGCCCTGCTTGGCCGGTTGACCAATGTCAGCCTTGTCGAACCCGACCATGCCTATGAGTGCTGCGGCTTCGGCGGCACCTTCGCGATCAAGGAGCCGGAGATCTCGGCGGCCATGGCCAACGACAAGGCCGCTGCGGTGGCTGCAACGCAAGCGCCACTCCTGGTGAGTCAGGACTGCGGCTGTCTCATAAATATCGGCGGCACCGCTTGCAAGCAAGGGCACCGGTTCCAGGTGATGCATATCGCCGAGTTCTTGTGGGAGCGCTGCGCGGCGCCAGCGGCGCTGAGCCAAGCGACATCCCACGAGTCGATCCAATAGGGAAGCGACATGAGGACTGAATTTCGTATTCGCGCCGCGCGCTCACTGGGCAGACCACGGGCGCGCGGCAATATCCGCCGGGCGATGGACGGGCTGATCCGCAAGCGGATCGGCGCTTTTCCGGATACCGGGGAGCTGGAGCGACTGCGCGATCAGGGCCAGGCGATTCGCGATCATGCCCTGAACAACCTGCCCGAACTGCTCGAACAACTCGAACGCCAGTGCGCAGCCAATGGCATCCATGTCCACTGGGCCGAGGACGCGGACGAGGCCAACGCGAGCATCCTGGCGATCATCCGTCGCCACAATGGCCACGCTGTGTTAAAAGGCAAGTCGATGGTCTCGGAGGAAATCGGGCTGAACGGCTTTCTCGCCGAGCACGCCATCGAGCCGATCGAAACCGATCTCGGCGAGCTCATCATCCAGCTCGCCCAGGAGCATCCGTCCCACATCGTCGCGCCAGCCGTGCACAAAGACCGTCGCGAGGTGGCCGAGCTGTTCGCCCAGCACTTCCCGGACGAGCCACATGGCGAGGATATCGAGCATTTGACGGCGCTCGCCAGACGCGTGATGCGCGCGCGCTTTCGGGACACTAGGATCGGGCTCTCCGGCGTGAACTTTGCCGTCGCCGAGACTGGAACCCTGTGTCTGGTCGAGAACGAGGGCAACGGACGCATGAGCACCACAGCGCCGGATGTGCACATCGCCATCACCGGGATCGAAAAAGTGATCGCGCGCCTGGAGCATCTGCCGCCGTTGCTGACTCTGTTGATCCGCAGCGCCACCGGCCAGCCCATCACCACCTATGTGAACATGATCAGCGGACCGCGCAAGCCGCAGGAGCTCGACGGTCCGCGCGAGGTCCATCTGGTCCTGCTCGACAATGGTCGCTCGCGCATCCATGCCGACCCGGAGCTGCGCGCGACGCTGCGTTGCATTCGCTGCGGCGCCTGCATGAACCATTGCCCGGTCTATACGCGCATTGGCGGACATGGATACGGCACCGTCTATCCAGGACCCATCGGCGCGATCCTTGAGCCTCAGCTCCAGGGGCTGGAGCGTCAGGGGGAACTAGCGCAAGCCTCGACGCTCTGCGGCGCCTGCGGCGATGTCTGTCCGGTGCGTATCCCCATCCCACAGCTGCTCAACCGCCTGAGATCCGAGCATGCGCGCCAGAAGGCCGCGCCCGGAGGCTCGGGCGCCTTCGTCGAACGCGCGATCTGGCGGACTTGGGCGTCGATCCACGCCAATCCAGGGCGTTATCGGCGAGGCTTATGGCTGGTCATGCGACTTCGCGGGCTGCTCGGACGCTGGATGGGGCCTTGGACGCGCACCCGGGCGGCGGTGCGTATCGCGCCGCGCTCACTGCATGAACTAGCGCGTCAGGAGGGCTTCCATGGCGACTGATTCACGCACACGCATTCTCGAGCGACTCAAGGCCCAACGCATCGAACTCAGCCCGGCGCCAGTGATTCCGGTCCGAGCGTTCGACTGGGATGCTGCGGAGACCGCCGATCGCTTCCAGCACATGCTTGAGTCGGTGCGGGCCGAGGTCCACCGAGTCGGCGACGACTGGCCACGCTCGCTCGCCAGAGCCCTGAAAGTACGCAGGGCGCGCAATCTGCGCTATGGCCCGGAGGGACCACTTGGCGCAGAACTGGCTGCCGGATGGCCGACGGACGGTCCTCAACTGCTCGCGCAGACACAACCCATCGAGACCCTGCGCGATGACCTGTTCGATGCAACCGACGCGGGCTTCACCAGTTGCCTGGCAGGCATCGCCGAAACCGGCTCCCTGGTACTCTGGCCAAGTCCGGCCGAGCCACGACTACTGTCATTAGTGCCGCCGATCCACTGTGTCCTGATCGAGACACATCAGATCATGTCGACCTTGCATGCACTCATCGCTGCCAAATCCTGGGCTGACGCCATGCCGACTAATGCACTCCTGATCTCGGGACCATCGAAATCGGCTGACATTGAGCAAACGCTCGCTTATGGCGTGCACGGTCCGAAAAGTTTGATCGTACTGCTAAGACATTCGCCCGGCACAGCGGAATCAGTACATGAGTCGTATTGAATGGATTTGTTATGGTGTAGTCTCAGTGCCCGTTGATCAAACCCACTCAGTTGATCACCCCCTTAAACTGCTATTCGCGGAGTCATAAGTTATGCGCGTGCCCAGTCGCCCACACAGCAAACACTCCCTCGATCACCATGGTCTCTACAATCTCGGGACTGTTTACTGGAACCTTCCGACTCCAGCACTCTATGAGCAGGCGATCCGTGCACGCGAGGGGGTGCTCTCGCACTTAGGTCCGCTCGTCGTGCGTACTGGGCATCACACGGGCCGCTCGGCAAACGACAAGTTCTTTGTCGAGGAGCCATCCAGCAAGGAGCATATCTGGTGGGGTCCGGTGAATCGCCCGATCGATGAGGCGCACTTTGATCTCGTGCACCATCGTCTAGTGTCTTATTTCCAGATGAAGGACCTCTATGTCCAGGATTGTTTCGTCGGTGCCGATCCGGACTATCGCATGCCGGTGCGCATCATCTCCGAGTACGCCTGGCACAGCCTCTTCGCGCGCAATCTCTTCATCCAGCCAAGCCCCGAGGAACTCGACACCCTGATTCCGGCGTTCACGGTCATTGACGCCCCGCGCTTTCATGCCATTCCCGAGCTGGACAACACACTCACCGAGACCTTCATTTTCGTCAACTTCGCCAAGCGTATGGTGCTGATCGGCGGCACCAGCTATGCGGGTGAGATCAAGAAGTCGTTGTTCACGGTGATGAACTACCTCATGCCGTTCCGCGACGTCTTGCCCATGCATTGCTCGGCGAACATCGGCCCGGACGGTAAGAGCGCGCTGTTTTTCGGATTGAGCGGAACCGGAAAGACCACGCTGTCGGCGGACGCCTCGCGCACCCTGATCGGCGATGACGAGCACGGCTGGAGTCCCGAGGGTATCTTCAACTTCGAGGGCGGCTGCTACGCCAAGATGATTCGGCTCTCGCCCACCGCCGAGCCGGAGATCTATGCCACCACCCAGCGCTTCGGCACCGTGCTTGAGAACGTGACGGTCCGCTCGGAGGATCGGCGCCTGGATCTGGACGATGAATCGCTGACCGAGAATACCCGTGGCGCCTACCACATCAGCGCCATACCCAACGCCAGCGAGAACGGCATGGGTGGTCATCCGAGCGCGATCATCTTTCTCACCTGCGATGCCTTCGGGGTGCTGCCCCCGGTTGCACGTCTCACGCCCGAGCAGGCCATGTATCATTTCATCTCCGGCTACACGGCACGCGTCGCCGGTACCGAGAAAGGCGTCACCGAGCCATCACCGGTCTTCAGCGCCTGCTATGGCGGACCCTTCATGCCACTGCATCCCCAGCGCTACGCGGAACTGCTCGGCAAACGACTCGCCGAGCATGGCGCCCAGGTATGGTTGATCAATACTGGCTGGAGCGGCGGACCCTACGGGGTCGGGGAGCGCATCGCGATTCCGCACACCCGCGCGATGGTCAACGCGGTGCTCGACGGCAAGCTGGACGGTGTCGCGTGCAGAGAGGATCCCGTCTTCGGTCTACAGATTCCTGAGTCCTGTCCAGAGGTTCCGGCGGCGATCCTGGATCCCCGCAGCACCTGGAAGGACGGCGCGGCCTACGACGCGCAAGCGCGTAAGCTCGCCGGAATGTTCGAGGAGAACTTCGCCAAGTTCGCCGCGCAAGTGGATGCACGCATTGCTGCAGCCGGTCCGCGCGGGAGCTGAGACATGCGCATGCCCGATGAGATCGAGATCGACCGCCCGGACGACTGGCACCTGCATTTACGCGACGGTGCGGCGATGACCGATATTGTGCATCTGAGTGCGCGGCAGTTCGCTCGCGCCATCATCATGCCGAACCTGACATCACCGGTCGTCACGACTGAACAAGCCATCGAATATCGCGCCCGGATTCTGGCCGCCCTGCCCCCGGACAGCGATTTCACGCCTCTGATGACCCTCTATCTCACCGACCGCACGACGCCGGAGGAGATCTCACGGGCGCACTCGAGCGGGGCCATTGCTGCATGCAAGCTCTATCCGGCCGGGGCCACGACCAACTCAGACAGCGGGGTGACGGATATCGCTCGTCTGTCGCCGGTGTTGGAGGCGATGCAGCGCGCCGATCTGCCGCTACTGGTGCATGGCGAGGTCACTGATCCCGAGGTCGATATCTTTGATCGCGAGCAGCGCTTCATCGAAGCGCGACTGCAACCCATGGTGGCGGAGTTCCCCGGACTGCGGATCGTTTTCGAGCACGTCACCACGGCCGAGGCGGTCGACTTCGTGCGAGAGGGACCAGACACGCTCGCGGCGACCGTCACCGCGCACCATCTGCTGTTCAACCGTAATGCCATTCTGGCGGGGGGCATTCGACCGCACTATTACTGCCTGCCGGTCCTCAAGCGCGAACGCCATCGCCAAACCCTGCTGAAGGCGGCAACCAGTGGTCATCCGCGCTTCTTTCTGGGAACAGACAGCGCACCGCATTCGCTCGGCGACAAGCAAACCGCCTGCGGCTGCGCGGGCGTCTTCAGCGCGCATGCCGCTCTGGAGTGCTATGCACAAGCCTTCGAGGAGGCCGGTGAGCTAGATCGTTTGGAGGGGTTTGCAAGCCACCATGGGGCCGATTTCTATCGCCTTCCACGCAACGCTCGGAAGGTGCGTCTCAGGCGCGAATCCTGGCAAGTGCCCGCGCAGTATCCGTTCGGCGACGGTCGCCTGGTCCCCTTGGGTGCGGGCGAGTCCATGCGCTGGCGTCTGATCGACTGAGCTAAACAAGCGCGCTGTGGTCGCGTGGCCTCGGCCACGCTATTGAGCGCCAGTCGAATCAGGGTGCGGAAGGAGCCTCACTGGGAGCATCGTCATCATCGAAATCGATTTCGTCCCAGAAATCGTCTTGTCCTTCCTGGGTCGGTGGATTACCGTCATGGACGAGGTTCAGCCGCCGCTGCAAATAGGCATCGCGCACGAAGCTGTAGCGATCGATCGCCGCTTCATCCAGGATCCTGCCCGCCGCTAGCAGATTTGCACGTCGATCAACTATATTCAGACCACGCAACCCCCAACGCACATCGTTCTCATCCAAGTAGTGTAGGGGGCTTGTCATGACGTCGCCCGCGCGCCCGATCGTCTCCCGAATCGTACTCGGTCCCAGTAGTGGCAGCATGAAATAAGGACCTGGCGCGATACCCCAGTAGCCTAGAGTCTGACCGAAATCCTCTTTGTAGCTCGGCAGGCCGACATTGGTGGCGACATCAAAAAAACCGAGAGCACCGACAGTGGTGTTGATGAAGATCCGTCCGACATCGCTTCCTGCTCGGGACATTTTGAATTGCAAAATGTTGTTTGCAACTGAGGTAACGTCAGCGATATTGTTGAAGAAGTTGGTGATTCCGCGATCGACCGGCTCCGGTGTAATTTTTTGGTAGCCGACGGCGATCGGGCGCAGAATGGCCCGGTCGACAGCATCATTAAAACTGTACACGGCCCGATTGTATGGCTCGATAGGATCACGCGGATCCGCGATCCGATCGGGATTCGTCGCGCATCCGATCAGGAGCAGGCTTGCACTCAATGCTCCCACCCACCCAAACCTATATGCGCCGCTTTCCGTACCCATCATTCTTGCTCAGTCTCCGCGCAGGAAGTGCTGGAATCCTAACACAGGGCGAGCAGCTATCGGGGATCGGTCATCACTCGCCAAGGCGTGATGTTGGCGCGTGCGGCATTGGCTCATGTGCCGCCCAGCAAGGCGGCGACAATCTCTTAATTTGGAAAACACCATACCGCCACCTTATGCTGTCGCGATGAAAAATGAAGAAAACTTACCAAGCGGCATCGCCCAGCGTTTTCGGGGTTTTCTGCCTGTCGTCGTCGATGTCGAAACCGCTGGATTCGATGCACAACGCCATGCATTACTGGAAGTCGCCGCAGTGATTATCCGCATGCGCCCCGACGGCCTGCTTGAGCCTTCCACGGTGATTGCCTGCCATGTCCTGCCCTTCGTGGGTTCGGAGATCGATCCAAGGGCGTTGGCATTCAACCGCATCGATCCCGACCATCCGCTGCGCGACGCCATTTCTGAGGC
Organism: Thiorhodococcus sp.; assembly: GCA_029257385.1. Taxonomy (GTDB): domain Bacteria; phylum Pseudomonadota; class Gammaproteobacteria; order Chromatiales; family Chromatiaceae; genus Thiorhodococcus. Next base: position 7,894 of record JARIBS010000088.1, on the reverse strand, counting down.
CGACGCGATGAACCGCATCCTCACACCAATCCGCAAAGCGGTGAAGGCGCACGGCTGCAATCGCGCCATTCTGGTCGGCCACAACGCCCATTTCGATCTGGGGTTCATCAAGGCGGCGGTCGAGCGCACCGGCTACAAGCGCAACCCATTCCACGCCTTCAGCGTATTCGATACCGTCACGTTAGGAGGGCTCATGTTTGGGCAGACCGTCTTGGCGCGCGCGGCCAGAGCCGCCGGACTGCGCTGGCAGAACAGCGAGGCGCATTCGGCGATCTATGATACCGAACAGACCGCGCGACTGTTCTGCGCCGTCGTCAATCGCTGGCGCGAGCTAGACCCCGAGCATTACTGGGAGCGCGACCCAGACAGCCTGATGACGCCGATGCCGACTCACGAAATCTGACCCCGCCGACACGGAACCGAGAGTCATTCCTTTGTGGTTTCCGCCTTTGCAGCTGCTTGCTCCATCATGGTCTTGAGTTCGCCGCTGGCATGTAGCTCTAGGGTGATGTCGCAACCACCGACCAGTTCGCTATCGACATAGATCTGCGGAAAGGTCGGCCAGTCGGCATAGCGGGGCAGATTCTCGAAGATCTCGGGATCCTGCAGAACATTCACATAGGCAAACGGCACACCGCACTCCTGAAGCGCGGAGGCAGCCTGCATCGAGAAACCGCACTGCGGGAACTGTGGCGTCCCCTTCATGTAGATCACAACCGCGTTGCCTTTGACCTGATCGCCAATACGTTCCAATACGTCCATCGCTCACCTCGTTGTTGATCTGTGTCAATCGCTGTTGGCCGAGAGTCGGGACGCGACTGGGCATTTCAAGCCAAGGCACTAAACGCACCCATCCACATGCCGCTGCAACCATAGCTCCAGCAGCGCCAGGTGCCAAAGTTTGTTGCCCTGGATGCGCGTGTGATGCATGTCCGGTGCCGCGAGCAGTTGATCCAGATAGGGTTTGCGGTAGAGACCACGCTCGCGGCTCACACGTGAAGTCAGCGTATCGCGCATCAGCTCCAGAAAAGGCCCCCGTACATATTTCAGCGCCGGCATCGGAAAGTAGCCCTTCGGACGATCGATCACGGCATCCGGCAAGAGTCCGCGCGCTAGCGCCTTGAGCGGATACTTGCCGCCCTCGCGCAGCTTGAGTTCGGGCGGACAGCGTGCCGCCAGCTCAACCAACTGGTGATCGAGGAAGGGCACCCGCGCCTCCAGCCCCCAGGCCATGGTCATATTGTCGACCCGCTTGACCGGATCGTCGACGATGAGCGTGGTGACGTCGAGCCGCAGCACGGCATCCATGAAGGTCTCGGCACCGGCTTCGTCCAGACGCTCCGCAATCAAGGCCCCGGTGTGGTCATCGCCGGCATGGGCGGCGCTGATGAGACGCAGATACTCGTCATGATCACGATCGAAATAGTGCTTCCCAAAGCGCTCCAGCGGCGTGCCCTCGGTTTCGGCCTCCATGCGCGGATACCAGAAGTAGCCGCCGAAGACCTCATCGGCCCCTTGCCCGGATTGCACGACCTTGACCTCACGTGCGACCTGCTCGGAAAGCAGATAGAAGGCCACCGCATCCTGAGCGAACATCGGCTCGGCCATGGCATCGACGGCCTCGGGCAGCCGCGCGAGTACCTGATCGTTGGGGACGAGGAATTTGCAATGGCGCGTGCTATAGCGTTCGACGACGAGATCCGAATACACAAATTCGCTTCCGGCCTCCTCCGGAGTATCTTCGAAACCCACCGAGAAGGTTCGCAGATCGGACACGCCGGCCTCAGCGAGCAGCGCAACCAGCAGGCTGGAATCCAAACCGCCAGACAGCAGCACGCCGACCGGGACATCGGCGACTTCGCTGCGGGCTTTCACCGCATGACGCAGCGTCGTATGGATCGCATCCAGCCAATCCGCCTCCGGGCGGGGCGTCGGCGGACGGGTCGCATCCAGTCGCCAATAGGCGTGCTCAGTGCGTTTGCCGTGCGCATCCACCAGCATCCAATGTCCGGGCGCGAGCTTGCGCACCCCGCGCAGAATGGTTCGCGGCGCAGGCACCACGGCATGCAGCGTGAAGAGGTGATGCAGGGCGACGGGGTCGATGCTGGTATCCACCCCGCCTGCGGCTAGGAGCGCTTGGGGATTGGACGCAAACCTCAGGGTCTCGCCCTGCTCGGACCAGTACAACGGTTTGATACCTAAACGATCCCGCGCCATAAAAAGCGTGCGCCGATTAACGTCCCACAACCCAAAAGCGAATATGCCGTGGAGCCGTTCGACGCAATCGGTGCCCCAGGCATGCCAGGCTTTGAGAATGACCTCGGTATCGCCCTCGGAGAAAAAACGATAGCCGAGCGCCTGAAGCTCTTGGCGCAATGCGCGATAGTTGTAAATCGCCCCATTAAAGACCAGAGCCAACCCCAGTTCGGCATCGACCATCGGCTGATTGGAGCGTACCGAAAGATCAATGATGGAAAGGCGTCGATGACCGAAGGCCACGGCACCATCGCTGTAGCTTCCGCCATGATCTGGACCGCGCCTAGTCAGCTTAGCCATCATTGATTGGATTGCCGCGAGGCTGGCAGGAGCCTCATCGAGCCGCAGTTCGCCACAGATACCGCACATCTAACGCGCCTCCTGGAGTCAATGTCAGTCGCGCCTGAATATTACGTCCCAATCGCCTAAACTTGGGGCTGTCTTGTAGCGGTCGGCGACAGCCTCATCGGAGTATACGCGCACCGTTCTGCCTGCAGCCACGAGCGGTTGCGTTCGCGCCCTGGTTGGCGCCGGACCCGAGCGGGTTGAGATCCTTGGATTGCGATCCAACTCTCACGCCCACCACACACCGTAAAAATCAGGAGAACCTAAGGCATGGCCATTGAGCTACCCCAACTCCCCTATGCGAAAAACGCGCTTGAGCCAACGATTTCCGCCGAAACGCTCGAGTATCACTACGGCAAGCATCACCAGAGCTACGTCACCAAGCTCAATGATGGTATCAAGGGCACCGAATTCGAGAGCCTGAGCCTGGAGGACATCATCAAGCAATCTTCTGGCGGCGTCTTCAACAACGCAGCCCAGGTCTGGAATCACACTTTCTACTGGAACTGTCTCAACCCAAACGGGGGCGGCGAGCCAGCAGGTGCGCTGGCTAAAGCGATCGGGGAGAAATTTGGCTCCTTCGAGCAGTTCAAAACGGACTTCGAGACATCTGCAGCTGGGAATTTTGGCTCCGGCTGGACCTGGCTCGTTAAGAATGCCGACGGTTCGCTTGAGATCTACAACACCTCTAATGCCGGCACACCCATGACCGAGAACAAGACCGCATTGCTGACTGTCGATGTCTGGGAGCACGCTTACTACATCGACTATCGCAACGCGCGCCCGAAATATCTCGAAAGCATCTGGGAGAAGATCGATTGGACCTTCGTCGGCAAGAATTACGCAGCCTAACCTCTCGACGCTCAAGCTGAAAATCTTGTCATTGGCCTAAGTAACGCGTTATATTGCAAGACTTCGCCTTACGCGGAAAGGCGGTTTCCCATGTGGAGAAACCGCCTTTTTTCTTTTTCCATTTTCAGCTTTGTCGGGGTCATTGCGCCATGAGCGAACCCTTGATGGCCACTTATAAACGCTTACCCGTGACCTTCGAGCGCGGCGAGGGCGTCTGGCTTTGGGATATCGATGGCAAGCGCTATCTGGATGCACTTTCCGGAATCGCCGTGTGCGGACTGGGCCATGCCCATCCGGGCGTCCGCGACGCCATCTGCGAGCAGGCTGGCCTGCTGACGCACACCTCCAACATCTACCACATCGCCGAGCAAGAGCGCCTCGGCACCATGCTCAACGATCTGGCCGGGATGGATCGGGTCTTCTTCGCCAACTCAGGCGCGGAAGCCAACGAGGCGGCGATCAAGCTGGCGCGGCTCCACGCGCACCGCTGCGGGATTGAGAACCCCGCCATTCTGGTCGCCGAGAACAGCTTCCACGGTCGCACCCTGGCAACCCTTTCGGCGACTGGCAATCGCAGGGCTCAAGCCGGTTTTGAGCCATTGGTGCAAGGGTTCGTGCGCGTGCCCTACGACGACCTTGATGCCATCGAGATCGCCGCCGCCAATCGGCCAAACATCGTCGCCATCCTCATCGAACCCATTCAGGGAGAGGGTGGCATCAGGATACCCGCCGACGACTATCTCGCGCGACTGCGTGCGATCTGCGACCGTGAGGGCTGGCTACTCATTTTCGATGAAATCCAGACCGGTATGGGGCGCACCGGACGGCTCTTCGCGCATAACCATTCAGGCATCAGCCCAGACGTCATGACCCTAGCAAAGGGTCTTGGCAACGGCGTTCCGATCGGGGCCTGCTTGGCGCGCGGGGCCGCCGCCGAGGTTCTGACGCCAGGTTCACACGGCTCGACCTTCGGTGGCAATCCGCTTGCCTGCCGTGCCGGGCGCGCCGTACTGGAAACCATCGCGACCGAAGACCTCACCGCGAACGCAGCCCGGCAAGGCGCCTATCTGCTCGCTTCTTTTCAGGAGGCCTTCGCCGAGATCAGTGGCGTCGTCGCCATTCGCGGCCGCGGCCTGATGCTCGGCATCGAGCTGGATCGTCCATGTGCAGAGCTAGTCGGTATAGCGCTCGATTCCGGCCTACTCATCAATGTGACCGCCGAGCGGGTCATCCGCCTGCTCCCACCGCTGATCCTCACTAAGCCTGAAGCGGATCTGCTCGTTCAGCGACTCACCGAGTGCGTCCAGGGCTTTCTGGGCAGCACCTGAGGTCCATGTCGCGGAGACTCAATCCCCACCATGCATGCCCAACAGAATGAATGCCGGCATTTTCTTGCACTCAGCGACCTCAACCGTGATCAGGCCAAGGCATTGATCGCGCGTGCGACCGAGCTCAAGCGAATGCATCGCAGCGGCCAAGAGCATCGCCCGCTGGCGCGGCGCACACTGGCGATGATCTTCGAGAAGGCATCGACCCGCACCCGCGTCTCTTTCGAGGCCGGTATGGTCCAGCTCGGCGGTCACGCTATCTTCCTGTCGCCTCGCGACACCCAGCTCGGACGCGGCGAGCCGATCGAGGACAGTGCGCGCGTCATCTCCCGGATGGTCGATGCCGTGATGATCCGGACTTTTGAGCAGGCTACGTTGGAGCGTTTCGCCGCCCATTCTCAGGTGCCCGTCATCAACGGCCTGACGGACCGCCTGCATCCCTGTCAGTTGCTGGCGGACATGCAGACGTTTGCGGAGCATCGCGGCGACATCCGCGGCAAGCGGGTCGCCTGGATCGGCGACGGCAACAATATGTGCCATTCCTTTATGGAGGCCGCGGAGCTGTTCGACTTCGAGCTACGAATCGCCTGTCCCGAGGGCTATGAGCCAGATGCCGAACTGCTCGCAGCGGCCAGTGATCGCTGCACCATCCTGCGTGACCCGCGTGAGGCCGCATCCGGGGCGCAGCTGGTCGCCACCGATGTCTGGGCCAGCATGGGCCAGGAAGACGAGCAAGCCCGCAGAGAGGCCGCGTTCGGCCCCTTTCAGGTGACTGACTCGGTCATGGCCAGCTCAGCCAAGGACGCCCTCTTCATGCACTGTCTGCCCGCTCACCGTGGCGAGGAAGTTGCCGCATCGGTCATCGACGGGCCACAGTCAGTCGTCTGGGATGAAGCCGAGAATCGCCTCCACGCTCAAAAGGCGCTTTTAGAATTGCTCATGGCACCTGCGCAATAGAGCTATCGGCGACCCCAGGCGCACTCTGCGCCGACCTAGACAGTCACTCCATCAACGATGATGGCGTTATAATCAGCGCCATTCCCTCCTTCGCGACGCAAAGGCTGATCTAATGCCCCATTACCGCTCTAGAACCAGCACCCATGGACGCAATATGGCCGGCGCGCGCGCGCTCTGGCGCGCGACCGGAATGAAAGATGGAGACTTCGAAAAACCCATCGTCGCCGTCGTGAACTCTTTCACGCAGTTCGTACCGGGCCATGTTCACTTAAAAGACATGGGGCAGTTGGTCGCCCGTGAGATTGAAGCCGCCGGTGGAGTCGCTAAGGAGTTCAACACCATCGCGGTCGATGACGGCATCGCCATGGGCCATGCGGGGATGCTCTATTCGCTCCCCTCGCGCGAGATCATCGCCGACTCGGTGGAATACATGGTCAATGCCCACTGTGCCGACGCCATGGTGTGCATCTCCAACTGCGACAAAATCACCCCCGGCATGCTGATGGCGGCACTGCGGCTGAACATCCCCGCCGTCTTCGTCTCGGGCGGACCGATGGAGGCAGGCAAAATCTTGAAGGGTGGAACGGAAATTCATCTCGATCTGGTCGATGCCATGGTCGCCGCGGCAAACCCCAATGAGACCGACGCCAGCATCGCTGAACTTGAACGCTCGGCCTGCCCGACATGCGGGTCCTGCTCCGGCATGTTCACGGCGAACTCAATGAACTGCCTGACCGAAGCGCTCGGCCTGAGTTTGCCCGGAAACGGCTCGCTGCTGGCAACCCACGCGGCCCGCAAAGCGCTATTCCTGGAAGCAGGCCGATTGATCGTCGCCCTCGCCAAACGTCACTATGAAGGAGATGACTACAGCGTCTTGCCGCGCGCGATTGCATCATTCCAGGCATTCGAAAATGCCATGAGTCTGGATATCGCCATGGGTGGCTCGACCAACACAGTGCTGCATCTACTGGCGGCCGCGCATGAGGCAGAGCTGAACTTCACCATGGCCGATATCGACCGGCTGAGCCGAGTGGTGCCCAACCTCTGCAAAGTCGCGCCCGCGACACAGCAGTACCACATGGAAGATGTTCATCGCGCTGGAGGGGTCATCGCAATCCTGGGTGAACTTGATCGCGCCGGCCTGATTCATCGCGATACTGTCACGGTACACTCCCCATCATTGGGGCATGCGCTCGACGATTGGGACATCGCCAAAACCGAGAATCAAGACGCCAGGACACGCTATCTCGCGGCACCCGGCGGCATTCCGACCCAGCAGGCATTCAGTCAGAATGCTCAGTGGTCGGGACTCGATCTGGACCGCGAGGCAGGCTGCATCCGTAATCTCGCGCATGCCTACAGCCTTGACGGTGGACTTGCGGTTCTTTTCGGCAACCTGGCCGAGGATGGCTGTATCGTCAAGACCGCCGGCGTCGATACCGATAACCTCACATTCAACGGTCCTGCGCGCATCTTCGAAAGCCAGGAAGATGCAGTCGAGGCAATCCTTTCAGACCTGATCGCGGCGGGCGATGTCGTCCTGATCCGCTACGAAGGCCCCAAGGGTGGACCAGGAATGCAAGAAATGCTCTATCCGACGAGCTATCTCAAATCCAAGGGGCTGGGCAAGCAATGCGCCCTGATCACCGACGGACGTTTCTCCGGAGGAACCTCCGGCCTTTCCATTGGACATGTTTCGCCGGAAGCCGCCGAAGGCGGCGTCATTGGCCTGGTTGAGGAAGGCGATCAAATCGAGATCGATATTCCCAAACGCCGAATTCATCTCGCCATTACCGACGAGGCTCTAACTCAGCGTCGCGCGATCATGAGTGCCGGTGGGAAAAAGACTTGGCAGCCAGCCGAGCGCCGGCGTGAGGTGTCAACCGCACTAAAAGCCTACGCGGCATTGACCACCAGTGCGGCTCGTGGGGCGGTGAGGGACGTCTCGCAACTCAAATAAACGCGAGTTCAGCATTAAGATCACCAAATGATCGAGTGATCATAGCCAGAATTTCGCGTACCCCTGTTTTTTGGAGCCACACTAAAAACCCCCCGCAGCGTCTGCTGCGGGGGGTTTGGTATGGGGCCCTGGCGGTGACCGACTTTTGCATGGGGAGACCCCACACTATCATTGGCGAAGGACCGTTTCACGTCTG
>JARIBS010000066.1 GCA_029257385.1 Thiorhodococcus sp. | reverse complement strand
GTCCGTCTCGAGCGCCCAGGCGGGCGTCCATGCGTTGAACGTCAGGGATGCGACGATGAGCGCGCATCGACACCAGCGCGGTCTCTGCGGCGACCAGAACGCAGTCGCGAGTCTCTTCAAGGCGGAGCCTCCTGTTCGGGCGCGAGCCGGATGCGGGCGCGACCGTGGAAGGTGGTGCGCGTCGGCTCGTTGTACCAGAGTTGCATGCCATTGGCCTCGAGCGAGTCGCCATCGCTGCGGATGCGCACTGGGAGATCGGTCTCGGCGAGACCTTGGGCGCGCCAGATATCGATCAGCGCGGTTTCCAGGTGGGCTGGGCGGGAGTGTGCATCGCCCGCACGGTGGAGCTCTACGTCTTTGCTCAGCCGAACCTGCTCGCCTCCGGCTAGGATAGTTCCGGTGCGCGCGCGCGCCCGCCAGGGTGTCCCCTCGGTTTGGAACAGCTCCATGCGTGGCTGATCGAGTTCAGACAGCGTCTCATCGGTGTAATGGCGAAGCTCCTGAGCGACCAAGCGTCGGATCGGCATTCCGGAGGCGTTCGTCTCGACTGCTGAGAAGTCCTTGACGATATAGTCGGGGAGCCGTGCGCGCACGGCTGATGCCGGTTCTTGCACCGATTGGGTTTGCATCAGCCACCATGCCGACAGCGCAATGATCGCACACAGCAGACCCAGCAGCGTCTGGCGTCGCGACCACCAGGGACTGTCGAGATACCGGGCATGGCGCCTCACAGGTAGCGGGCGATCAGCGCGTCGAGCTTGCCCTGGGCGTCAAGGATCAGCTCGCACACCTCACGCGCGGCCCCCCTCCCCCCGCATGCATGGGTGCACCAGTGCGCATGCTGTCTGACCATGGCATGCGCATCGGCCACCGCCACGGCCAGCCCAACCCGGCGCATGACCGGCAGGTCTACGAGATCGTCGCCGACATAGGCCACCTCCGCCTCATCCAGTGACAGCCGCCCCCTAAGCTCCTCATAGGCAGGCAGCTTGTGGCGTTGCCCTTGATAGATATAGCGGACGCCAAGGCTGGCCATGCGCGTCTGAACCACCTCGGAGCTGCGCCCGGTGATTACTGCCAAGCGCACGCCGCTCTCCTGGAGCATGACCATGCCTTGACCATCGCGGGAGTTGAACGCCTTGTATTCCCGGCCGTCATCGCCGAGATAGAGGCTCGCGTCGGTCAGCACGCCATCGACGTCGAAGATCACCAGCCGAATCCGCTCGGCTCGCGCGCGAATGTCCTGCATGTGTGTGTTCCCCAGGTCATTAGACATGGCTTAGACGACCCCTGCCCTGAGCAGGTCGTGCATGTTCAGTGCACCCACCAGACGGCGCTGCGAGTCGACCACCAGCAGACCGTTGATCGATTTGGATTCCATGATTCTGACTGCCTCGACCGCGAGCGCATCGGCGTCAAGCGTGATGCAATCGCGCGTCATGACGCTGTCGATGATGGTGGCGTGCACATCGATTCCGCGATCGAGCGAACGGCGCAGATCGCCGTCGGTGAAGAGCCCGGCGAGCGCGCCGTCGGCGGTGACGATGGCACTCATACCCAGACCCTTGCGCGATATCTCTTCGAGCGTGTCGAGCAGGCTGGCGCCGAGATCCACCCGAGGGATGCGCTCGCCTTGGTGCATGATGTCACTGACGTGCAGCAGCAGACGCCGACCAAGATTTCCGGCCGGGTGAGAACGCGCGAAGTCCTCGGCGGTGAATCCGCGATTTTCGAGCAAAGCGATCGCCAACGCGTCCCCCATGGCCAGCGCTGCGGTCGTACTCGAAGTAGGCGCCAGACCCAGCGGGCAGGCTTCGGTCGCGACACTGATGTCGAGATTGACATCGGCTTCGCGCGCGAGTGTGGAGTCGCGCCGCCCGGTCATGCTGATCATGGGGATACCGAGTCGCTTGAGAATCGGCAGGATGGTCAACAGCTCGTCGGTCTCCCCGGAGTTGGAAATGGCGAGCACCACGTCGCGCGGGGTGATCATACCGAGATCGCCATGACTGGCCTCGCCGGGATGAACGAAAAAAGCCGGGCTGCCGGTGCTGGCCAGGGTCGCTGCGATCTTACCGCCGATGTGTCCGGACTTGCCCATGCCGAGCACGACGATGCGGTCCTCGCAGGCGAGCATATAACGGCAGGCCGCAACAAATGCCTGATCCAGACGGCGCGCCAGCGTCGCGATGGCCTCGGCCTCGGTTTCGATCACGGCGCGCGCGAGCGCGAGAATCTTGTCCGCCTGCCCCGGCGACAGGGTGGCTTGCCGCGCACCCAGGTGTCGTTTTTCTATCATGCTAGCCAAGCCCGCCATGTGAGACCGTCTGTCGGGCCATACTCCCGAGCCGGTACAAAAATACACCAAGGGACCGGACGATGTCGCGTTAACAAGCACTACGGCGACACCCGCCAGCCAAGTCAACTTGACGCCGAGACTCGCGATCGCGACAATCCGCCCCTTCCGCCGATCGCCCTACATTGGGGTTCGGTGTCAAACCTTTTCAGATTTAGTGCTAGATCATGGCTAGGCGAGATAATCCGGTGCGGGCGGCGGTGAGCAGCCCTGATTCATCGGAGGCACCTGATGCCGTGGCTGAGACCGCGGCTGCTCCCGATACGCTCATCAAGATCCGCGGCCTGAGTTACCGGCGCGGTTCGCGAGTCATCTTCGACGACCTCGATCTCGACATCCGTCGCGGTAGCGTGACGGCCATCATGGGGCCGAGCGGTACGGGCAAGACGACCCTACTCAAGCTGATCACTGGGCAACTCCAGCCCGATCGCGGCAGTATCGAGGTCGATGGGCTGGAGGTCTCGCGCCTGGGCAAGTCGGCGCTATTTCGGCTGCGTCGTCGCATGGGCATGCTGTTTCAGGCCGGTGCCTTGCTGACCGACCTCAGTGTCTTCGACAATGTCGCCTATCCCCTGCGCGAACACACCAGTTTAAGCCCCTCGATGCTGCGCAAGCTGGTGCTGATCAAGCTCGAAGCGGTCGGTCTGCGCGGCGCGCGTGATCTGATGCCGAGCGCACTCTCCGGGGGTATGGCGCGGCGCGTTGCGCTGGCGCGGGCGATCGCGCTCGATCCCCTGATGATCCTCTACGATGAGCCTTTCTCAGGGCAGGATCCGATCTCCATGGGCATGCTGGTCGCGTTGATCCGCCAGCTCAACGATGCGGCCGGACTCACCAGCATCATCGTCTCGCATGACGTGCGCGAGACGACGAGCATCGCTGACGCTGTCTGTGTCCTCTCTCAGGGGCGCATCGTCGCCAGTGGCACACCCGTAGAGATTGCCGCCAATCGCTCTGAATGGGTGCGTCAGTTCATGGATGGCCTGCCGGATGGGCCGGTGCATTTTCACTATCCGGGTCCGGACTTGGACGTCGATCTGCATGTGCGGGGTGCGCGCTGATGTCACTGAATGCCATCGCGGGACTCGGTCGGGGTGTGCTGAGCGCGCTGACGCGGCTCGGACGGGCGCACCTGCTGCTTGTCGACATTCTGCGCGGCTCGGGCGAGATTGTGCGCCATCCGCGCATACTCGCCGAGCAGGTTTTTAACATCGGCGTGCTGTCGCTGCTGATCATTGGCGTTTCCGGGCTGTTCGTTGGGATGGTCTTGGGGCTTCAAGGATACTATGTGCTCAGCCAGTTCGGTGCCGCCGAGAGCCTCGGCGTAATGGTTGCGGCCTCGCTGGTGCGCGAACTGGGACCGGTGGTCGCCGCCCTGCTGGTCGCCGGGCGCGCGGGTTCGGCGCTGACCGCCGAGATCGGACTGATGAAGGCGACCGAGCAGTTGTCGGGGCTGGAGATGATGGCGGTCGATCCGATTCGGCGCATCCTCACGCCGCGCTTCTATGGCGGCGTGCTCGCCATGCCGATGTTGGCGGCCATCTTCAGTGCGGTCGGCGTGCTCGGCGGCTATGTCGTCGGTGTGGGCCTGCTTGGGGTCGACGATGGCGCCTACTGGAGCCAAATGCAGGCCAAGATCGATTTTTCCGAGGATGTGGTCAACGGTGTGATCAAAAGCCTGGTGTTCGGCGTGGTGGTGACTTGGATCGCGCTGTTTGAGGGTTACGACACGGTCGCGACCTCGGTCGGTGTCAGCCGCTCGACCACCCGCTCCGTGGTCCACTCGGCCCTGGTCGTGCTGGGGTTGGATTTCATCTTGACTGCGCTGATGTTCGGAGACTGAATACTATGGGCAAGCGGCACAACATTGAGTTGATGGTCGGCGTCTTTGTGGCGCTCGGCATGGTCGCTCTGTTTTTTCTGGCCATGCAGGTCAGCAATCTCAGTCTCGCCTCGGGCAGCGACGGCTATGCGCTGAGCGCGCGCTTTGCCAACGTCGGCAGCCTCAAGGTGCGCTCACCGGTGAGCATGGCCGGGGTGCGCATTGGGCGCGTCGAGGCGGTGCGCTTTGACAAGACGACCTACGAGGCGGTGGTGACCTTGCGCATCGACGCCGGGATCGATGCCATCCCCGAGGACACCTTCGCCAACATTTTCACGTCCGGTCTGCTTGGTGAGCAGTACGTGGGGCTCGAGCCTGGTGGCAGTCAGGACTATCTACGCGATGGCGACGATATCGCCAACACGCAGTCGGCACTGGTGCTCGAGCAAATGATCGGACAATTTCTCTTTCAGAAAGCAGGTGAGAGCGACTGATGCTTCCAAGACGTTATTTCCTTTTGTTGTTACTGGTACTCGTGCCGCTGGTGTGGAGCGGGACGCTCCTGGCCGCGCAGACCGATGCCACCGCGCTGGTCAAGCGCACCTCCGAGCGCATGCTCGAGACCCTCCAGGCACGACGCGCCGAGGTCGACCGCAACCCGGCTCTGATCTACGGGATGGTCGAGAGCATCGCTGCCCCGCACTTTGATTTTCAGCGCATCACGCAAGGTGCTCTAGGACAATATTGGCGCCAGGCCACACCGGCTCAGCAGCAGCAACTGGTCGACGCCTTCAAGCAGATTCTCATCCGCACCTATGCCCGTTCGCTGCTGAGCTATTCCGGACAGGAAATCCGTTATCTGCCGGCCAGGCCCGGCAGCCGGCCATCGACCGTGACGGTCTCGACCGAAGTGCGCGAGGCGGGTGCCGCCCCTATTCCGGTCGATTATCGGATGCACAGCAGTGGCGGCTGGAAGGTCTACGATGTACTCATCAACAACGCCAGCCTGGTCGGCAACTATCGTAGCAGTTTCGCCAACGAGATCCGCCAGAGCGGCGTCGACGGATTGGTCGGCAAGCTGGTGGATATGAATCGCAAGGGCCAGGAGTGACGGCGACCTGTTTGACGGTCACTGAGTCCGGGCGCTGGCGGCTCTCGGGCGTGCTCGATTTCACGAGCGTCACGTCTTTGGCGGCCGAGGGTGAAACGCTCCTGGACAAGGCGCGGGTGCAGGGTGTCGAGCTGATCGAAATTGATCTGCGCGATATCCAATCCGCCAACAGCGCGGGGCTTGCCCTATTGCTCGAGTGGATGGACATGGCGCGCAGGCGCGATCTGCGCCTGCGCTATCTCCATCTCCCGGAATCCCTCAATCGAATCGCGACGTTTTCGCACCTGCGCGACCTCCTGCCGACCGGCGCTTGATCGCCTCCCGCGTTCTCTCTCCCTCCACGCCCGCGCCCGTAGTTTGATCTGCGAGCGCAACGGATAACTGAAATCAATGGATAAACTCCTCATCAACGGCGGGCCGGCACTCGAGGGCGAGGTGCGCGCATCCGGCGCGAAAAACGCCGCACTGCCCATTCTTGCCGCGACCTTGCTGGCGGATGGCCCGGTCACGCTGACCAACGTTCCGCGCTTGTGTGATGTCAACACCACCATGCGTCTGCTGGGCAGCATGGGCGCGCACCTGAGCCGGGGCGAGGATGGCCGCATCAGTGTCGAGCCGCGCACGCTCACCAGCTTCGTTGCGCCCTACAAGCTGGTCAAGACCATGCGCGCCTCGATCCTGGTGCTGGGACCGCTGGTGGCGCGCTATGGGCAGGCCGATGTCTCTCTGCCCGGCGGCTGCGCGATCGGCGCTCGTCCGGTCAATCTGCACATCGACGGGCTGCGCGCTATGGGCGCCGAGATCAGCGTGGATGGCGGCTATATCCGCGCCAGGGCACAACGGCTAAAAGGTACGCGGCTGGTCATGGAGTTGGTCTCGGTGACCGGTACCGAGAATCTTATGATGGCGGCGACGCTCGCCGAGGGCGAGACGTTGATCGAGAACGCCGCGCATGAGCCTGAGGTCGTCGATCTGGCCAACTTCCTCAACGCCATGGGTGCGCACATCACGGGTGCGGGAACGGATCAGATTCGCATCCAGGGCGTGGAGCGTCTCGACGGCGCCGAGTACCGAGTCATGCCGGACCGTATCGAAACCGGCACCTTTCTGGTCGGCGCGGCCATGACGGGTGGCCATATCCGAGTCAACGAAACCCGCCCGGACTGTCTCGACGCCGTGCTGCAAAAGCTGTGCGAGGCGGGCGCGAGCATCAGCACTGGGCCGGACTGGATCGAACTCGACATGCATGGCCGACGCCCACGCGCGGTCGATATCCACACCGCGCCTTATCCAGCCTTCCCGACGGACATGCAAGCCCAGTTCTGCGCCCTCAACGCCATTGCCAAGGGCGTCGGCGTGGTCGCCGAGACCATCTTCGAGAACCGTTTCATGCATGTGCCGGAGTTACAGCGCATGGGGGCGGATATACGCGTCGAAGGCAATCTCGCCATCTGTCACGGGGTTGCCGGGCTGACGGCGGCACCGGTGATGGCGACCGATCTGCGCGCCTCGGCCGGGCTGGTCCTGGCCGGGCTGGTGGCCAGCGGCGAGACGCTGATCGACCGCATCTACCACCTGGATCGCGGCTATGAGACCATGGAGGAAAAGCTCTTGACCCTAGGCGCGCGCATCCAGCGCATCGTCGGCAACGGCGCAACTCCAATGCTATGAATTTGACCGCTCCACTTACCATCGCTCTATCCAAGGGCCGGATCTTCGAGCAGACGCTGCCGTTGCTGGCGCATGCCGGGATCGCGCCCCTGGACGATCCAGAAACCAGCCGCAAGCTGATTCTCGAGACGAGCAACCCACGGGTGAAGTTCGTCATCATCCGCGCCAGCGATGTCCCGACCTACGTCCAATACGGCGCCGCCGATCTTGGTGTGGCCGGCAAGGATGTGCTGCTTGAGCACGGCGGTGAGGGTCTCTACGAACCGCTCGATCTTGGCATTGCCCGCTGCCGTCTCATGGTCGCCGGCCAGCCGGATGCGCGTCCCCCGACCTCCAGACGCTTGCGCATCGCAACTAAGTACGTGCGCAGCGCCGAGCGCTATTTCGCCTCCAAAGGCCAGCAGGTCGAAATCATCAAGCTCTACGGGTCTATGGAGCTGGCACCGTTGGTCGGTCTGTCCGATCTGATCGTCGACCTGGTCGAGAGCGGCAATACACTCAAGGCCAATGGTTTGGTGCCGCTGGAGCATATCGCCGACATCAGCTCGCACCTGATCGTCAACAGGGCCTCATGGAAAATGAAGCACGAGGCCGTGAACACATTGCTGGCATGCCTGCGCGAGGCCGTTGGCGAGCGCGATGAGGGCTTGAATCCTGACAGTGTGGCATGATCGCCTACCGAGCATTTCAATCGAGAACAGTGACATCCCCGTGACCGACATCAAACGCCTTTCGACCACAGATGCCGACTACCAGACGCGGATCGCCGATCTACTTGCCTGGGAGTCGGTGTCCGATGACCGGGTCGCGCAGACCGTCGCCGAGATCATCCGCGCCGTGCGCGCGCGCGGCGACGCGGCCCTGATCGACTACACCAGCCGCTTCGACCGCTGGACGCCCGCCTCGGGCGCCGATTTGGAGCTGCCGTTGTCGCGCCTGGAGCAGGCCTGGAACGCCATCCCAAGCGATCAGCGGGCCGCCCTGGAACATGCCGCCGAGCGCATCGGCGCCTATGCCGAGCACCAGAAGCTGAGTGGCTGGAGCTATCGCGAACCCGACGGAACGCTGCTCGGCCAGCAGGTCACGCCGCTGGAGCGCGCCGGACTCTACGTGCCTGGGGGCAAGGCCGCCTACCCCTCCTCGGTGCTGATGAACGCCATTCCAGCCAAGGTCGCAGGCGTCGGTGAGCTCATCATGGTGGTGCCGACACCGGACGGTGAGCTCAATGACTTGGTCCTGGCCGCTGCGCATGTCTGCGGCGTCGATCGTGTCTTCGCCATCGGCGGCGCTCAAGCGGTCGCGGCGCTCGCCTACGGCACCGAGCGCGTCCCCGGCGTGGACAAGATCGTTGGACCCGGCAACATCTATGTGGCGACCGCCAAGCGCGCCGTCTTTGGCCAAGTTGGTATCGACATGGTCGCCGGACCCTCTGAGATCCTGGTGATCTGCGATGGCGCGACCGATCCGGACTGGATCGCGATGGACCTATTCTCCCAGGCCGAGCACGATGAGGACGCCCAGTCTATCCTGGTGAGTTGGGACGCGGAGTTTCTCGAGCGCGTTGCAGCCAGCATCGACAAGCTCCTGCCGACCATGGAGCGCCGGGAGATTATCGCCGCCGCGCTGAGCGCGCGTGGCGCCCTGATCCAGGCACGCAATCTGGACGACGCTATCGAGGTCGCCAACTTCATCGCGCCCGAGCATCTGGAGCTCTCGCTCGAAGACCCGGAAACTGTCGCCGCGCGCATCCGCCACGCTGGGGCCATCTTTATGGGGCGCTACACCGCTGAGGCGCTGGGCGACTACTGCGCCGGTCCCAACCACGTGCTGCCGACCTCGCGCACCGCGCGCTTCTCCTCGCCACTGGGGGTCTACGACTTCCAAAAGCGCTCCAGCCTCATCATGGTCTCGCGCTCCGGCTCCGCGACGCTCTCCAGGACCGCCTCCGTGCTGGCGCGCGGCGAGGGGCTCACAGCACACGCCCGCTCGGCCGAGTATCGAGCGGAGGACAAATCATGAAGGCGCTGATCGATGCACTGGTGCGCCCGGAGATCCGCGCGCTTAATGCCTATCACGTGCCCGAGGCCGCCGGGCTGATTAAGCTCGACGCCATGGAAAACCCCTACGGCTGGCCGGACGCGCTCGAGGCCGAGTGGCTGAAGACCCTGCGCGGCGTCGCGCTCAACCGCTATCCAGATCCCCAGGCGCGCGCGCTCCAAGAGACTCTCAGAGCGGCCATGGAGATCCCATCCGACATGGGTCTGCTGCTGGGTAACGGCTCCGATGAGCTGATTCAGATGATCGCGCTTGCCCTTGCCCAACCCGGGCGCAAAATCCTGTCGGTCGATCCCAGCTTCGTCATGTACCGCATGGTCGCGCGTTTTGTCGGCATGGACTATGTCGGCGTGCCTTTACAGGCGGAGGATTTTTCGATCGACCTCCCGGCGGTGCTCGCCGCTATCGAGCGCGAGCAACCGACGATCGTCTATCTGGCCTATCCAAACAACCCCACCGGCAACCGCTTCGATGCCGACGATATCGTACGTATCATTGAGGCCGCCCCCGGTCTGGTGATCGTCGACGAAGCCTACTCCCCCTTCACCGATGCCAGCTTCATGGGACTCCTGGGCGACTGGGAAAACCTGCTGGTGATGCGCACCGTCTCCAAGATGGGGCTTGCCGGACTGCGGCTCGGCTATCTGGTCGGCCCGCCCGACTGGCTCAATGAAATCGACAAGGTCCGTCTACCCTATAACATCAACGTCCTGACCCAGATCTCGGCCACGTTCGCGTTGAGGCACAAATCGGTATTCGACGATCAGACCCACGCCATCCGCGCCGAGCGCGCACGGCTTTTTGAAGCGCTGGGCCGTCTCCAGGGCATCCACGCCTATCCCAGCGAGGCAAACTTCATCCTCACCCGTATGCCGGCGGGACGGGCTGACGCCATCTTCGCGGATCTGAAGGAGCGCAAGATCCTCGTCAAGAACCTCAACGGCGCCCATCCGCTGTTACTGGATTGTCTGCGTCTCACCGTTGGTACGCCGGATGAGAACGCCGCGATGGTTGCGGCGCTCGGCGATCTGGTCGAACCGCCCGCGCGCTGAGGGTGCCGGGTAAGGCCGACAAGACGTTCAGCGAC
Organism: Thiorhodococcus sp.; assembly: GCA_029257385.1. Lineage (GTDB taxonomy): Bacteria > Pseudomonadota > Gammaproteobacteria > Chromatiales > Chromatiaceae > Thiorhodococcus. The sequence continues at coordinate 55,992 of JARIBS010000066.1, read as the reverse complement.
GACCATTGAGTCTGTTCAGAGTCCTTCCAGTGTGCTGCGAGCCTCTTCGAGACCTGGAAAGACCGCATTCGAGGCCAGTGCAGCGGATAGATTGGCCTTCGCCTCCGCGACACGTCCAAGCTCTGCATAGACCATTCCCAAATGAAATTGCATCTCGGGCGGGATAGAATCGGTCAGATCCGCCGCCTTCTCCTTGAACTCGGCGGTGCACGTTTGCTTGGGAATCTTCTCCATCTTCGTCTCCAGTGTGACAGACAGTTTACGCTTCCCTTGGAAGACTAAATTTCGGAGGGACCTCACTTGACTGGCAGGCCTGCCTTCCCGCGCATCGGAGCGCGGACTGCCCACCCGCATCGCAACTCAATCGCTCACCTAAGTCACCTCAGCCCCGCCTGCCTTGACGTGCAGTGAGTAGAGCATGTCTTCATCGGCAATGTGGTCGATCAGCCAGTCCTGTGTGATATCCAGTGCACGATCAGCGAGCGCCTGACTGGGCCCGAAGATCATCAGATCGTTCTCCAACTCATCGAGCCGCCTGAAAAACGCGGCATGCTGATGCAGGTGCTCCTTCAGCGCGGGGTAGGCATGTTTGCGCATGAAGATCTCTTCTGTCTGAAAATGCTTCTCGGCATACTCGCGCATGAACCTGATCGCATCGACCACGGCATTCTTGGCATCCATGTTCAAAATGCCTTCGTAGAGCAGATGGGAGGCCGCAAAAAAGCCCTGATGCTGCTGATCGATTTCGGCAATGCCGATTCGGTAAACGTCAGACCAATCTTTCAACATGGATGACACCTTCGACGTGGTAAGAGTAGAGAAACAGACGCGGCTCGAGACCCGCATCTATGCGGTGCCGCTCACCAAGGTTGGCGCATTCTCCAAGTAGTCACGCGAACGACAGAGAAAGCGCTAGCGACGAATTTACCATGCTACAGCATGAAGCTGATATTGAAACGCATCCACATTAGCGTGCCGCAACCGCTAGCCCGACCCTATTAACTTGGCGTTTAAGCGGTTAATTATTCAAGCATAAATAACAGCTTAAACCTTTTAGCTTCGCGATAAGACAGAAAGCGACGGTCACATCATCGCGTTCATTTGCTAGAGTAAGGTGATCGGGATTTCGCGATCCTGCCACCCCCCGGAGTTACTTGCTCGTGAAACCTGAAATTGCGGAACGCTCTCACCGAATTGGCGCTCGTCTTCGCTCCGAGCGTCAACGACGCGGTTGGTCTCTGAGCACTCTTTCCGCGCGCACGGATGGGCTGCTCTCCAAGTCCAGGATCAGCAACTACGAGCAAGGCATTCGCCGGATGGGACTCGAAGCGGCGAGCCAGCTTGCAACGGCGTTGGAAACCGTAACACCCGCCTGGCTCTTGCTACTGGAGGAAGAAGGTTGGCCCAGTGACGAGGAATGGGCGCTCATTAGGGGATATAGGGCGCTTGATCTCCCGCGACAGCGCCAAGTGCTCGACCTGATCCAGGCCGAGACGCGCTCTGAATCCCAGGCGACAAACTACTGACAGTAACGGCCCGGATCTATTTGAGAGGGATTCGAAAATAAAGAAGGCTGCTGGCAAGCGACGCTGTGGATGGACACTGCGAGACGCTTTTGAGCTGATTCGAAGGCGACTGTTGCGCGTCCATGCGCCTGTAAGTCACTGAATAATGGTGGCTACGCCCTGACTCGAACAGGGGACCCTCGCATTATGAGTGCGATGCTCTAACCAACTGAGCTACGTAGCCAGAAAGACTGCGAATTCTAGCGTCCGCGAGCCATTGGGTCAACTCTCACAATACACCACGGCGGCGTAAAGCCACGCTCGAGCGGCCAAGCCACCGTCATCTCTCTAGCCCAGCCCGAGCCGCTCAATGACTGCGGCACCGAGCAATGCAGCGACAGCTAAGAATCCAGCATTCAGCCCGATCGTCTGCCAGCGGAGTCTGGATGTGAGGTCTTCGACCGAATGGGTGGAGATGACGAAAGGATGACGCGAATCGCCGGTATCGACGACACGGGAGGTGGCTGGCGCCTGGTTGATACGCTGCTCTGATTGGGCGGCAAGGCGCTCGGCATCTTGGCGGACTTGCGCCCACTCCGCCGGGCTGATCCGGCCGTCGCCGTCGGTGTCGAATTGGGCCATGCGCTTGGGATCGCGCTTCCACAGACGCAGCAGCTCGCGCTGGAGACGTTCGCGTTCGGCGGGTCCGCGGCGCGGGGTCTCAAAGCGTCCGAGCAGATAGATGGGATCGCCGGCCTGGATGCGGGATTCGGTAAAGCGGTAGCGCTCGCCACGCCCGAGCCAAGCGAAGTTGGCCTTGCGTCGACTAGGGTCGCGATGGGGCCCGTGCCATTGTTCTGTCCGTCCCAGCTTGACCTGGGCGCCCTCGGGTTCGATGAGGCAGCGCCCCGTCCCGTCGTCGAGCGCGAAGGCACGCTCGGCCGTGCCTTGCTCGAGGGTCTTCCAATTATTGCTGCGTCCCGAGCTTTGGCGCTTCTGGATGCGGTACTGATACCAGACGCAGGGCTTTCCAGTGAGCTTGCCGGGCACCGTTGCGTTGGCTGCTCTCGCGAGGCCCGACAGCTCAATATACCCCTGTGGGGCCGATTGGATCTTGGATGTCGGCGTATCCAGGATGGTGCGCAAACGCCAGAACGTCCGCAAACCGGCGTGCAGCAGATAGATGGCCAGACCGAGCAGGCCGGCCATAAGGAGCCAGAATTCGAAACTGTACGCATCCACGAACACGCCACGCCCCTCTTTAGCGGAAGAGCGCCCCGAGATCGACGTCCTGGTGGGCCTCCTCGAACTGGAGTAGATCGAAGGCCCGGGCCTTCATCAGCCGCGCGATGAACAGATCCGGGAACTGCTCAATGCGCATGTTGTTGAGATTGGCGCTCTCGTTGTAAAGCTCGCGCCGGTCGGCGATGGTCTCCTCGAGCTGGCTCACGCGCTGGGCCAGGTGACGGAAGCTGTCGTTGGCCTTGAGATCCGGATAGTTCTCAGCTAGGGCGAAGAGGTTGCCCAGCCCCATGCGCAGCTCGGTCTCGGCAGCACCCAGTGCGCGCGGATCGCCGCGCCGGCTGGCCTCGGCGACCGCGCCGCGCGCCTTGACGATACGCTCCAGCGTCTCCTGCTCGTAGCCCATATATTGCCTGCAGACCTCGACCAGCTTGGGCAGCTCGTCGTGGCGCTGTTTGAGCGCGACGTCGATGTTCGACCAGGCGCGCGAGACATTGTGCCTGAGGCGAACCAAAAGGTTATAGATCTGGACGGCATAGAACGCCAGGACGACGACGATGGCGAGGAGGATAATCGTGCTCAGGTCCACGGGCGTTTATTACTCAAGGGTGCGGAGGCGAAATCGACCCTGAATTCTACCGACCGATACCGCAAAAAACCGGAACGACTGCACGAATTGCGATCAGGAAGCGCCGGGGAGGCACTGGAAACGGAGTCTCGGCGAGCGCCCGGTCGGGGCTCGCCGAGTCAACGGCTACTGATCAGCCTGGAGCACGGCGTGCGCGGCGGCCAGACGTGCGATGGGGACACGCGGTCCCGAGCAGCTCACATAGTCGAGACCGATCTTGTGGCAGAAAGCAATGGAGGCCGGATGCCCGCCATGCTCGCCGCAGATGCCGACATGCAAATCGGGCTTGACCGAGCGGCCCCAGTCCACCGCTAGCTTCATCAGCTTGCCGACGCCCTCCACATCGAGCACATCGAAGGGGTTGTCCTGGAGGATCTCGATTTGGTTGTAGAGCGGCAGGAACTTGTTCTCGGCATCCTCGCGCGAGAATGAGAAGGTCGCCTGGGTCAAGTCGTTGGTGCCGAAGGAGAAGAACTCCGCCTCCTCGGCCAGGGATTCGGCACGCATACAGGCGCGAACCACCTCAATCATGGTGCCGAACTTGAACTCCACCGGCTTGCCGTAGCGTTCCGTGACCTCGGCGTGGATACGATCCACGAACACCTTGACCTCACGCAGCTCCTGCGCTGTACAGACCTGCGGCACTTTGATCTGCGGGTGGACCTCGATACCAGCCTTGGCGCATTCGGCCGCAGCCTCGAGGATCGCGCGCACCTGCATCTCGTAAATCTCGGGGAAGGTCATGCCGAGGCGCACGCCACGATGACCGAGCATGGGATTGGTCTCGTAGAGCGCGCGTACCTTTTTGAGCATCGCCTCCTTTTTGGTGATCGCCTCTTCGACAACGAGCGGGTCGACCATCCGGCGCGCGGTGTCGACCTCGCGGCGCAGGCTCTCGGAGGCATGCAGCAGCCCCATCGCACCGGCCAAGACGGTCACGCCGCGCGCGCTCTGCGCGAGGGCGCGCAACTCGCCGATTTCACGCTCAAGGACATTTTCGTCCGGCAGGAACTCGTGGATCGGCGGATCGAGCAGACGGATGGTCACCGGATTCGGCGACATCACCTCAAACAGCTCGCGGAAGTCCTTGCGCTGCAACGGCAGCAGTTTGCCGAGTGCCGCCTGGCGCTGTTCGGACGTCTCGGCGACGATCATCTCAATGACGATGGGCAGGCGCTCGACGTCGTTGAACATGCGCTCGGTGCGTGCCAAGCCGATACCCACCGCGCCATAGGTAAGCGCCCGGCGGGCATCGTCGGGCGTATCGGCATTGGCCATAACCTCGAGTTTGGCCACCTCGTCGGCCCAGCCGAGCAAGACGTTGAGCTCGGGCGTGAAGTCCGGCTCCACCGTCGGGATGGCGCCCAGATAGACATTGCCCGAAGTGCCGTCGATGGTGATGACGTCGCCTTCCTTGAAGCTGGTCATTCCGACTCGCGCTTCGCGCCGGTTGACATCGACGCTGATGCCCTCGGCGCCCGCAACGCACGGCTTGCCCATGCCGCGCGCGACCACGGCGGCATGCGAGGTCTTGCCCCCGCGCGAGGTCAGGATCGCCTCGGCGGCGAAGAAGCCGTGGATGTCCTCGGGCTTGGTCTCCTCGCGTACCAGGATCACCTTCAGGCCCTGCTCATGGCCGAGCTGTTCGGCGCGGTCGGCATCGAAGACGGCGATGCCCGAGGCCGCGCCCGGCGATGCCGGCAGGCCCTGTGCGACTGCATCGGCCTGGATGGCGGGGTCGAGCTGCGGGAACAGCATTTGCTCGAGCGACTCGGGCTGGATGCGCAGCAGCGCCTGCTCCTTGCTGATCAGACCCTCGCGCTCCATCTCAACCGAGGAACGCACCATGGCGATGGTGTTCATCTTGCCGTTGCGAGTCTGGAGACAGAAGAGCTGACCGCGCTCGATGGTGAACTCGAAATCCTGGACCTCGCGGTAATGCGTCTCGAGCTTGTCGCGCAGAACGTCGAGCTGCTCGGCCATCTCCGGCATCTCGACCTTGAGCCGATCGATCGGCTTGGGCGTGCGGATGCCCGCGACCACGTCTTCACCCTGGGCGTTGATCAGATACTCGCCATAGAGCGTGTTCTCACCGGAGGCGGGGTTGCGCGTGAAGCCCACACCCGTGGCCGAGTCGTCGCCGCGGTTGCCGAACACCATGATCATCACATTGACGGCGGTGCCATTGGCCATGTCGGGAGTGATGTGGAACTGCTTGCGGTAATCGACCGCGCGCTTTCCGCCCCAGCTATCGAAGACGGCCTTGATGGAGATCTCGAGCTGCTGATAGGGATCGGACGGGAAGGGTTTGCCGGTTTCCTCCTCGACCACCGCGAGGAACCGCTCGCTTACCTCTTTCAGATCGCTGGCAGAGAGACCCACGTCCTGTTTGACGTGAGCGGCCTCCTTGATGGCCTCGAACTCTTTGTCGAACGCCTCGTCTGGCACACCCAAGGCGACCTTGCCGAAGAGCTGGATGAATCGCCGGTAGGCGTCGTAGCCGAACCGGGCATCGCCCGTGTGGCTGATCACTCCGCGTAGGGTATCGGCGTTTAGCCCCAGATTAAGGATGGTATCCATCATCCCGGGCATCGACATCGCAGAGCCCGAGCGCACCGAGAACAGCAAGGGGTTATCGGGATCGCCGAAGCCCTTGCCGGTCTTGGCTTCCACGGCTTTCATCTGGGCATGGACATCCTCGATCAGACCGGGCGGCAGGGCGCGATTCGGCTCGGCGAGATACTCCAGACAGGCTTCGGTGGAGATCACAAAGCCAGGCGGGACGTTCAGTCCAATCTGTGTCATCTCACAGAGATTGGCTCCCTTGCCGCCGAGCAGTTTCTTGTTCTTGCCATCACCCTCTTCGAAAGCGAAAACGTAAGTGTTCGTGGTATCCATCGATTGGGTTCTCCTCTCTCGTCGGTTTGATTTTTATCATTCAGCTGGCTGCGCGGCACGACCGAGAATCGCTACGCAGTTGACATTGTGGCAGACCTTGGCTCACGTGGTCGCCTTTAAATACTCAAATTGCCGCTGCTGTGCCGATCGCGACCAGACAAGTATTGTCATGACAGCGCCGTCCAGGCATCTACCGAGCGCCATTTCCACCACCCACCCATCCGGTATACTCAGACGTTTCGCACGCCCTGACGACGAGCCTGAGTAACCATGCTGGACAAGAACTACGACCCCCAAACCCTGGAGCAGACCTGGTACCAACACTGGGAAGAACGCGGCTATTTCGTGCCGACCGAACAGTCGGGAACGGACGCCTACTGCATCATGATTCCACCGCCGAACGTGACCGGCAGTCTGCACATGGGCCACGCCTTCCAGGACACCATCATGGATGCCCTGATCCGCTATCATCGGATGAAAGGCAAGCCCACGCTCTGGCAGGCGGGTTCGGACCACGCCGGGATCGCGACCCAGATGGTCGTGGAGCGCCTGATCGATGCCGAGGGCCGTACCCGGCACGACTATGGTCGCGACGCCTTCGTCGAACGTATCTGGGAGTGGAAGGCCGAGTCCGGCGACACCATCACCCGTCAACTCCGACGCATGGGCTCCTCGCTCGACTGGGCGCACGAGCGCTTTACCATGGACGAAGGGTTATCCGATGCGGTGCGCGAGGTCTTCGTGCGGCTCCATGAAGAGGGGCTGATCTATCGCGGCAAGCGTCTGGTGAACTGGGATCCAGTCTTGCATACGGCGGTCTCGGATCTGGAAGTGCTCTCGGAGGAGGAGAGCGGCCACATGTGGGACATGCGCTACCCGCTGGTGCAGCCGCCCGGCGCTGGAGAGCCGGTCTATATGGTCGTCTCCACCACCCGCCCCGAGACCCTGCTGGGTGACTGCGCCGTGGCGGTCAACCCGAAGGACGAACGCTACCGTCATCTCATCGGCGAATTCGTCGAGCTGCCCCTGACCGGGCGGCGCATCCCCATCATCGCCGACGAGTATGCCGACCCCGAGTTCGGCACCGGCTGTGTGAAGATCACGCCCGCGCATGACTTCAACGACAACCAGGTCTGGCATCGACATCGCGATGAGAAGGCCATCGCCGAGCAGCCGCATGGCGGGCTGATCAACATCTTCACGCCCGATGCCGCCGTGCGTGACAACGCACCCGAGGAAGGCCAGCTCCTGCCCGGCGCCTACATCGGTCTCGACCGCTATGCGGCACGCAAGCGCATTGTCGCCGACCTGGATGCGCTGGGTCTGATCGCCAATATCAAGGATCACCGACTCCAGCAGCCGCGCGGTGACCGCTCCGGTGCCGTGATCGAGCCTTACCTGACCGATCAGTGGTATGTGCGCGTCCAGCCCCTGGCCGACCCGGCGATCAAGGCGGTCGAGAACGGCGACATCCGTTTCGTCCCGGACAACTGGAAGAACACCTATTTCGAGTGGATGCGCAACATCCAGGACTGGTGCATCAGCCGCCAGATCTGGTGGGGCCACCGCATCCCGGCCTGGTACGACCTGGAAGGCAACGTCTATGTCGGCCACTCTGAGCAGGCGATTCGCGACAAACACGGCTTCGGCCCGGAGGTCGCGCTAGAGCAGGACCCAGACGTGCTCGACACCTGGCTCAGCTCGGCACTCTGGCCCTTCAGTACACTCGGCTGGCCGGAGGAGACCGAACGGCTCAAAACCTTCTACCCGACCTCGGTTTTGGTCACCGGGTTTGACATCATCTTCTTCTGGGTCGCCCGCATGATCATGATGGGCCTGAAGTTCACCGGCGAGGTGCCGTTCCGCGAGGTCTACATCCACGGCCTGGTGCGCGACGCACACGGCGACAAAATGTCCAAGTCCAAAGGCAACGTGCTCGACCCCATTGATCTGATCGACGGCATTGAGCTAGAAGCGCTGGTCGAGAAACGCATCAAGGGCATGATGCAGCCGCATCTGGCCGAGAAGATCGCCAAGGCCACGCGCAAGGACTTCCCGGACGGCATCCCCGGCTTCGGTACCGATGCACTGCGTTTTACGTTCGCCGCGCTGGCCTCTACCGGCCGGGACATCAAGTTCGACCTCGGTCGTACCGAGGGCTACCGCAACTTCTGCAACAAGCTGTGGAACGCCTCACGCTATGTGCTGATGAACACCGAGGGGCAGGACTGCGGATTGGGATCTGACCCGATTGAGTTGAGCGCAGCAGACCGCTGGATTCGTTCGCGACTCCATAGCACCACGGCCACCGTGACCGAGGCCATCGAAGGCTACCGCTTCGACCTCGCCGCCCAGGCCATTTACGACTTCACCTGGCATGAATTCTGCGACTGGTATCTGGAGCTGTCCAAGCCGGTTCTCACCGGAACGCGCGCATCTGAGGCGGCCAAGCGCGGCACCCGCCAGACCCTGGTCAGAACGCTGGAAACCCTGCTGCGTCTTGCCCATCCCATCATGCCCTTCATCACCGAGGAGATCTGGCAGAAGGTCGGCCCACTCGCTGGTGTGACGGGTGAGACCATCATGCTTGCACCCTTCCCCGTCGCCGACACGGACTCCGGCGATCATCAGGCCGTCGCCGAAATCGCCTGGGTTCAGCAGTGCATTCTGGGTATCCGGCGCATCAAAGGTGAGATGAACATCGCGCCCGGCAAGCCGCTACCGGTGCTGGTCGCCAACGCCTCCGATCAGGACAAGGTCTGGCTCGAAACCGCCCGGCCCTATCTGGATTTCCTTGCCCGGACCGAGTCGATCAGCCTGCTGGCCGATGAATCCGAGGCGCCCGAATCCGCCATCGCTCTGGTCGGGAGCATGAAACTACTCATCCCCATGGCTGGTCTGATCGACAAGGACGCCGAACTCAAGCGTCTGGACAAGGAGATCACCCGTTTGACCGACGACATCGCGCGCACCGAAAAGAAGCTGGCTAACCCCAGTTTTGTCGGTAAGGCACCCGAGGCGGTGGTTGGCAAAGAGCGCACCAAGCTCGCCGAGCATGCCGCAGCGATCAGTGATCTGCAGACCCAGCGGGCGAAGATCGCGGCCCTGTAGAGCGGAGGAGATCCAGGCGCTCGGCGAGACCGATGCGCCTTGGGGCCAGATTAGTCGTAGTCGAGATACTTGAATCGGGCCTCCTCGGGCGTGCCATCCAGTGCGCTCTCGGGGCCTGGTCGCCACATTAGCGTCTCCTCGATCTTGCGGGCCAGTTCAAAGTCTTTGTCGGTGATGCCCTTGGCCGAGTGGGTGACGAGCTTGACGATGACGCTGGAATAGGAAACCGCCAGATCCGGATGATGCCAGGCGGCTTCAGCCAGATGACCGACCGTGTTGACGACCATCAGCGCGCCCTTCCAACCGCTGGTGCGGTAGGTGCGGTGGATCTCGCCGGCTTCATGGCGCCACTGCGGCAGCTCGGATTGCAGACGCTGCTCGATCTGCGTCTCACTGTAGGTTTTTTCGTTGGACATCACGCTTCTCTCCCATCGATGTATTGCATTGCAAGAACGTTGGCGGGCGCGCGGGGTTCAAATCGCATAGTCGCTGCCGCCCGGGCGCATTGCCAACGCGATCGCCCTGCGGGTCAGATGGGGCGCGAACAGCTCGATGAAATCGTAAGTGTAACCGCGCAGCCAGGCGTTGCGGCGCAGACCCAGATGGGTCACGTTGGAGTCAAACAGGTGTCCGGCGTCAAGCATCCCAAGCCCGGTGTCCATCTCCGGGTCATAGGCCATGCGGGCGACGATACCGATCCCCAGCCCCATCCGTACATAGGTTTTGATGACATCGGCATCCAGCGCGGTCAGCACCACCCGGGGTTCCAGCCCGCGGCCCTGAAAGGCGCGGTTGATCTGGTTGCGGCCGGTGAAGGCGGAGTCATAAGTCACGATCGGCCAGCGTGCGATATCCTCAAGCGCGAGCGGGCGAGAGCGCAGCGCCGGGTGATCAAGCGGGGCGATGATGCAGTGATTCCACTCGTAGCAGGGCAGGCTCACCAGCTCGGTATAGTCGCCGACCGATTCGGTCGCGATCACCAGATCGGCCGCCCCGGAGCGCACCAGTTCACAGACCTGCGGCGGGTTGCCCTGCTGCAACGAAAGACCAACCTGCGGATAACGCTCAATGAAGGCGTGGATGACGCGCGGCAGGACATAGCGCGCCTGGGTGTGGGTGGTGGCGATGGAGAGCCTGCCGGCGGACTCGTTGCCGAGTTCGGCGCCGACCTGGCGCAGATTGTCCAGCTCGCCGAGCATCCGCGCGGCGATCGTCAGCACTTCGCGGCCAGGCTCGGTCACCGCGACCAGACGCTTGCCCTGGCGGGTGAAGATGAGGATGCCCAGCTCCTCCTCAAGCTGCCGGATCTGTTTGGAGACGCCCGGCTGCGAGGTAAAGAGCGCCGCAGCCGCCGCCGAGATGTTGAGTCCCTGTCGCGCCACCTCGTGGATGTATCGCAACTGTTGCAGGTTCATAGGCGAAACTCGGTGGATTATCTGAGACTCTGGTATCGGCCTACGTTTATAAAACCGTCGATGATGCCATGTGCGCTCTCATAGTACGCGCCACCAGCGCGGCCATTTTCAGAACTCACCCAATGCTTGCGACGCCGCGCCATGTACGAACCGCCACCCAGTCGGGATGATCTGCCCTCGCGTATCGGTCGGGCCATGCTGTTTGGCGCCTGGATCGTTGCGATCGCGTTGCTGGTGATGCTGTTTAACAGTCTGTTCGAGCGCCAGGAAAACCCCAACCCCAATCCCCTTATGACACAGGGCGCCGATGGCGCAAAGCAAGTCATTTTGGAGCGCAACCGGGCTGGGCACTTCGTGGCGAGCGGTACGATCAACGGAGTGCCAGTGCGCTTTCTCGTCGATACCGGTGCTACGAATGTGGCGTTGTCGTTGCCACTGGCGCGCCGGCTGGAGTTGCCGATGCGCCCTGGCGGCATGTCCATGACGGCCAATGGTCTGGTGAAAACGTGGAGCACCAGGCTCGATCAGGTCACGCTTGGCGGGCTGACGCTCCACCACGTCAGGGCCAGCGTACTGCCGAACATGCCGGGGAAGGATGTCTTGCTCGGCATGAGCTATCTCAGGCATCTCGAACTGATCCAGCGTGGCAATATCCTCATCCTGCGCCCGCACGATAGTGGCTGATATCGCCGTCTCTGATTGTGAGTTCAGCACGGGACGACACCGAGCATGAGGCTGCACGCCTCGAAGTCACGCCTTGCCCTTTTCGGATTTCACAAGTCTGGCCTTCATGCGCCGGATGCTGAGCCAGGCGATGATGACGATTAAGGGCGCCGATAGTCCGGTGGCATAGCTTGCGTTGAAGCCAAAGCCGTAGGCTTCAAGTCCTTTCAGTAGATACCCCACCAAGCCGACGCCATAGTAGCCAATCGCGACCACCGAGAGTCCCTCGACCGTCTCTTGAAGCCGAAGCTGGATCTTGGCGCGCTGGTCCATGGACTCAAGCAGCCCACGATTTTGTTTCTGTAACTCGACCTCGACCCTGGCGCGCAGCAGATTGGTCAGACGCGCCGCGCGCTCGGCGAGGTCGCGCTGACGCTTGGCCGTTGAGTTACAGGTCGCAATTGCCGGAGCCAGGCGCGCATCGAGAAACTCGGTTAAGGTCTGTAGCCCTTCGATACGGCGCTGGCGCAGTTGCTCAAGCCGTTTGGTGACCATGCCGTAATAGGCATTGGATGCCTCGAAACGATAACTGGTGCGCGCCGCCACGGTCTCAATCTCCACGGCGAGACTGGTCAGGTCGCCCAGCAGCGTCTTTTCAAAGTCCGTTCCCACGGATGCCTGGCTGGACATTTGCGTGGCGACATCAACCAACCGACTATCGGCCTTGCTCAGCCGACGATTGGCCTCGCGCGCGGGCGGCAGCCCCAGCAGCGCCATCGCACGATAGAAGTTGACCTCCAGTACACGCTTGGCGAGACGCCCGGCCTGATTGTCCGATAGCCCCTGGTCGCGCAAGAGGATGCGCGAGAAGCCATCGCCATGGATACGCAGGTCTGACCAGGCGCGCCCGGCACCGCCGACGACCTCTGAGCCAATGATGAGATTGCCCGAGAAGAGTTGGCGGAGTTCTTCGGTAGGGCGTTCGGGCATGCGCCGGGACTCGAGCGCAAGCGAAGTGGCCGAGATCAACTCCCCTGGCATACTGCTCAACCAGGCCTGCGGCAACTCATTGAGCACCGGGTAGGCAAAGGGATGCACGAAGTCGCCATGCTTAGCGAAAGTGTAGGTGACGAATTCGGTGTGGCGTTCCCACAGCATGCGGATATCGCCAAGTTGCGCTCGGTAGTGTTGGTGCTGATAGTCGAGTTCTGGAAGCGGCGCGTTAAAATGCTCTAAAAGCTTGAGCAAGTGACTGACATTGCGACCACTGCCGCGCTCACCGCAGATGACAGTGATATGGGAGATGCGCTCCGGCGCGCGCAGTGGCTCGTAGGTACGCGCATGCAGCTCGGCGACCGCTTGGTGGCGCAGCGGATGTTCCTTGAACGGCAATGGCATTCTGCATGGTCTCTTGGTGCAACGTCGGGCTGTTGAGAGTAGCCGCAAATCCTGCAGCCGGAAAGTCGGCGCGTTAGATTAGGATGTCGCGCCTAAGCCGCCTGCACACCGATAGGCGCTGTTGGCACAGTGCGTTGAGTGGCCTGTGCAAACATCCATTTCTGGAATCTGTGGGCGCAACGTCGGACAATCGGGAGGGAGCGGCGCGGTGGACATGCCCAACCGGTGGGCAGCGGTTGCCCGATAAGAGTGTGTCGCGGCCGATTGAATCGAATCACCAGCTTGTGCGAGCGCATTGCGCGCCGCGCGGCGACTACTAAGTAATGCTTAAGTATGAGCGAACACATGGACTCGCAAACACACGATGACGAAGAATCTCAATCTTTGCGCACAACGCTCGAGCAGATGCGCAGGGAGGCGGAGGAGGAGGTCGCTCGCCTGAGAAGCACACTGGCCGAACGGGAGTTCGCGCCAGACAGCTCGATTACCACTGCCACCGAACAGTTGGCGATGCGCCAAGAGGCAGCGATGCTGCAACAGACTCTTGAGATTAAGGAGCAGGCGCTTGAAAACATCACCGTCGAGTGCCGGCGGCTGGAAGACGAACTCGAGGATCAGAACATCGCCCGCGACAATCTCAAGCAGGAGGTTGAACGCAAGGAACGCGCACTGCAGAAAGCGCACGCCGAGTCGGAGCAGTTACGCAAAGAGTTAGAGGAGCTCCAGCGCACGGGCGGTGTCCACCCCGCGCAGCCGCGCGAACCTGTCGTTATCAGAAAGCGATCCAAGATTCCCCCGGCGTTGCTGATCACCGCCGGGGTGGTGTTATTCGTCCTCTTATCCACGGGGATGCTGATGCTGATCTACACCCTATGGAAGCATGGCGATGTATTTTTAAGCGCTGAGCAGGCACCGACGGCAATGGTCTGTGTGCGAGCACCCACACCGCAGATCATCAAGCTCGGCACGGATTGGCTACGCAACCAAAGCCAGAACAACGACCGTGCCCAGGCCCTCACTGATTGACAGCCGGGAAAAGACCGACCTTGAACACAGAGCCGACGGTGTTGCTGTCGCCACTCTCCGCCCGTAACGGCGGGGTTTCTCGCGGAGAAGTTGATGATTCGTAAAGAATTCGAGATTTGTAATAAGCTTGGTCTACATGCGCGCGCAGCGGCCAAGCTGGTGCAGTGCGCGACCCGCTTCGCCAGTCACATCGACATCGAGCGACGCGGTCAACGCGTCAATTGTAAGAGTATCATGGGCGTCATGATGCTCGCCGCTAGCCAAGGCACGACGGTTACGGTCGAGGCGCGCGGCGAGGATGCCGAAGAGGCCATGGGCGCGATCGAGCGCTTGATTAAGGACCGTTTCGGAGAGGCTGAGTGACACTGGCTTTTCAGGGGATCGGCATTGCCTCCTCTAGCCCCATTGCGTTAGGGCCGGCCTTCGTCGATGTCCGAGGCGGCGGCGGTGTCTCCCATACCCGCATCGGTGCCGGGCAGGTCGCGGCCGAAATCACCCGCTTCGAGCTGTCCGTGACCGCGGCGCATGAGGCGCTGCGCACGGTGCGCGCCCAAATTCCGGCCAGTACGCCGGTCAAGATCGCCGAGTTCATCGACACCCATCTACTGATGCTCGAAGACACGACGATGGTCGACGAGGTGCGGCGCATCGTGGCCGATGAGCTGTGCAGCGCCGAGTGGGCATTGCAGATGCACCGCGACGCCCTGCTCAAGGTCTTCGACCAGATGGACGATCCCTATCTGCGCACCCGTCGCGACGATATCGAGCATGTCGTCGACCAGATCCAAACACATCTGCGCGGCGACAGCCCGCAACCCAAGCTAACGGAGCAGGATCTAGCAGGCAGCGTCGTGGTCGCCAGGGATCTGACGCCGGCCGATGCCATCGTACTGCGACAGCGCGGCGCGGTCGCCTTCGTCACCGAGTTCGGCGGCCCGATGTCGCATACCGCCATTCTGGCGCGCAGCCTTGGCGTTCCGGCGGTGATGGGCATCCACGACATCACCCGCTATCTGCGCACTGGCGAATTCCTGGTCGTCGATGGCGAGACCGGGACCGTGCTGGCCAAGGCCGATGCCTCCACCCTGGAGTACTACCGTCAGCGACTGCGCCTGATCGAGGCGCGCCAACTGCGCTTGAGGGCGATCGTCGACCAGCCCACTGAGACGCGCGATGGCGTCTTCGTCAGCCTCCAGGCAAACCTGGATCTGCCCGAGGACGTCGAGATGGCGCGCGCTAATGGTATCGCGGGTGTCGGTCTCTACCGCACCGAGTTCCTCTACATGAACCGCGCTGACCTGCCCGATGAGGAAGAGCATCTAGCGACCTATGCGGCGATGATCGCAAATCTCGATGGCCTTCCCATCACCATTCGCAGCTTGGATATCGGCGTCGACAAGCGCGCCGCCGGTCTGCCCGACTGCGACAATCCGGCGCTTGGTCTGCGTGCGTTGCGCTTCTGTCTCAAGACGCCCGAGCTGTTTCATCCCCAACTGCGGGCCATTCTGCGTGCCGCGGCGCAGGGTCCAGTGCGCCTGATGCTCCCGCTGGTCACCAATGTCCAAGAGCTCGACAGCGTGCTGGCGCTCCTGGCGCAACTCAAACGCCAGTTGCGCCAGGAGGGACTCGCGCACGACGACGCCCTGCCGGTCGGCGCCATGATCGAAGTGCCCGCCGCCGCGCTCTCGGCCCGCGCCATCGCCCAGCGCATGGATTTTCTCTCCATCGGGACCAACGACCTCATTCAATACACGCTCGCGGTCGATCGTCTGGATGACTCGGTCAACTATCTGTTCGACCCCATCCATCCTGCCATCCTCAGACTGATCCGCATGACCATTGAGGCCGGCAGCGCCCTGAATATCCCGGTTGGCATGTGTGGCGAAATGGCCTCCGACACCCGCTTCACCCGGCTGCTCCTGGGTATGGGTCTGCGCGATTTCAGCATGCAGCCCGGCGCCATCCTCGACGTCAAGGAGATCCTCCTTGAGTGTGATACTCGAGATCTGCGCCATCGCACGGCCCAACTCTTCACCCATCTCGACCACACCGAGCCATCATGTCTGCTCGAGACACTCAACCAAGCTTGAGCTGGCTCAGGGAGCACCGGCCACCCGACGCCGCCTCGCTCCCGCACACGGCCCCGCCTCAGTCCCGCCACTCGGCCAGCCGCGCCATGCAGAGACGGCTCATCGCGCGTGCACGCTCCGGGCTATCGGCTTCAGTGTAGGCGCGCAGCTCAGGCGCATTGCCCGAGGGGCGCAGGTGCGCGATCTCTCCGCTCGCAAAGGTGATGCGCAAACCGTCGGTCCGGTCGATTTCGGCGACTTCGCCAAAATCGGCGGCGAAGATCGCCTCGATGGCCGCCTTGTCGGTCGCTAAGTCCCCGCTGTCGAGTGTGCTGAGCCGGGCCGCGCTGAGATGGGTCGGAAAGTCCTTGATGCGGTCGCTGTCGGTGTAACGTCGGGGCAGATTAGCGGCGAGCGTCGAGAGCGGCTGACCCTGCGTAGCCGATGCCAGCAAAATGGCGACCGCCACGATAACCGCGTCGCGAGTCGGCAACGCGGCAAGGACGCGGCCATCGCGCAGGATCTCCGTCCCGAGCAGAAAACCGCCGTTGGCCTCGTAGCCGACGACTGGGGCCAAGCCCTCGGCCATCAATGCTTGCATGCCTTCGATGACGTAGGGTGAACCGATACGGGTGCGCGCGACGACGGCGAAGCGGCCACATCGCTCGACTGCGGTGTTGCTGCTCACGGGCGTCACGACGGCACGCGCGCCAAGCTGGAGCGCGCAGAGAACACCGGCGATGTCGCCCCTCAACCAGGCGCCTGCTTCATCGCCGATCAGGGGCCGATCGCCATCGCCGTCCGCCGAGACCAGGGCGTCGAATTGGCCCTCGGCGCTCCAGTCACGCCCGAGCGCGACATCTTCCGGGCGAATCGCCTCGGTATCGACCGGGACGAAGATCTCAGAATGGCCCAGCCGGGTAACCGCTGCGCCCAGACCGGCGAGCACGTCGCAATAAGCCTCACGCGCCACGCTTGAGTGCTCATAGACACCGACACGCAGTCCAGCGAGACAGTCGGCGGGAAAGAAATCCAAATACCGCGCGACATAGTCCTCGTAAGCCTGGGGATCCACGGGCGGGAGCGCATCGGCCTGATCGGCCAAAAAACCGCCAGCGGCATCGAACAACACAGGCGCGCGAGCGACATCCACCGCTCGGATACCCTCCTCGTCGCGCTTGAGGATCTCGCCGGTAGGCAGGTTGAACTTGATCCCGTTGCGGTCGTCTGGAATATGGCTCCCGGTCACCATCAGCGTCGGGATGCCATGGTCGATGCCATAGGCAGCCAAAGCAGGACTTGGAATGGGACCGCAATTGAGTGGCATGCAGCCCGCATCAACCACCGCGCGGGCGCATGCCGTCATGATGCGTGGTGAACTTGGGCGCAGATCCCCCGCGAGACCGACCGCTTGTCCCGGAGCGAGCGCATCGATCCCTCTCAAATAACCAAGAAAGCCAAGGGTATAGGCATAACAGACCCAGTCGGTCATGTCGCTCACCAGGCCACGCGCACCGCTGGTGCCGAACCCAACACCGGTCTCGGCCATCAGATCGCCAATTCGCATCTCGGAACTCCAAACATCCATCAGCAAGTCGCGGACTCAAACCAGTCAACGGTTGACAGCATACGTATCGAACCGAGATTCTAGACTAGCGGGTGGTCTCGCTCACATCTGTCTTGCGACACCGTGCGCCGATGGGCTAGGTAAGCTTGGGCTGTACACTGCGACACGCGGCCAGAGGCATCAGTCCGGTGCTTTTTTCAGCCCGGTCATTGCAACAGCATCCTGCGACCCCGAGCCCATTGACCCAGGAACCAATCATTTATAACGAGGAGTCTCGATGTACATTAAACGCACCTTTCTAACGTTCGTCTCGGTCCCTGCACTGGCCCTGATGATGACTCAAACGCCATGGGTCGGCACAGCAGCCGCAGCTGAGCAACAATCCGCTGAGCAACAGACCAGCGAGCAGAGCACTCAGCCGCCGCAGACGGCGCCTGGATCATCTTCCGCGACAGCCGAAGGAGCGCCCGCACGCGCCAAGACGCAAGAACAACGCGCCGAGATGGATGCCGAGCGCGAAAAGCGTTATGCAGAATTGCGCTCCAATGCCGCACAGATTGGCCTTGAGCTGCCCGAGATGCCGCCATGGAAATCTGCCCAATCGTCCATGCACGGTATGTCGCAGTCTCATAGACGGTTTTCGCCAGAAGAGCATGCGGCGATGCGCGAAGAGCGCCGTCAGGCAATGGCTGAGCGCTTCCAGGCATATCGCGATACCGTCGATCAGATGACCGAGGAGCAGCGCGAAGCAGCGCGCGCCGTTTTCGGGCGCGCGCCAGCCATGCCACGCCCATATATGCCACGAATGCAGTACAACTATCAGGGTTGGGGTCATCCCTATCAGGGCAACGGCCACGGCATGCCCTATCCGCCCATGATGCCGTATTACAACGACTCGCCCGACTATAATCATGACCCGTCGGCGAGCGAAGATGCCAACTCAGATCAATAACACATAGATCCGGTGTCAACGGCTGATCGATCTCTTGCCTTCAAAAGGCAGTAAAAAAAGCGATAGGGCGGTCTTTTTAGGCCACCCTATCGCTTTTATCTCGCTTATTTTTAAATAGAATTAAACAAAACGAAAACTCCAATAAGTAAATAAATGCACACAAAAAAATAGTATAAAATTGGACTGTCTTGTTTAGTGTAATAATTGCTTTTAAGCCCTCTAGACCCTGCAATAACTCTCCCAGTTATCAGTCCCCAAACAGCCACGCTAATTATCACAAAGCTGAGTAATATTAGAAGTTCAGATGGCATTTTTATGGTCCTTATTTATTTGGGGTAGTGCCCCGATCTATATGATTACTTCTGGCTTAAAGCATTGATTAGATAGATTTAAATTGTCGCGCCGTCATGCAGAAAAGGGCACTACCTAAGATACAGCCCACCGATCCACAAGCTTTTACTTTCCAATACAAAAACCCGAGAAGATCCTGCCTAGCAAATCGTCTGGGGTGAACTGGCCGGTGATCTCACTGAGCATTCGTTGGGCCAAGTGGAGTTCTTCGGCGACCAGCTCGGCTCCAAGATGGCCCTCAAGGTTTTCCCGAGCAGTCTCGAGATGGCTCAAGCCTCTGTTTAAGGCGTCGATGTGGCGGCGTCTGGCGATGAATGCGCCTTCCTGATCGGCTCCAGATCCATGTCCCGCCCGCGCTTTGAGATGGTCACGCAATAGATCCAGACCTTCGCCGTGACTGGCGGATAAGGCAATCTCGGTCATGGGCCCTGAGTCGCTGATCCGAGCGGACTCACCCAGCAGATCGATCTTGTTACGAATGCGTGTGACCGGACAGCCGGCGGGCAGGGTGGCGGCAATGGATGGGTCTGGTCCGAGGCGGGCGTCGTAGACCCAGAGCACCAGATCGGCCTGAGCCAGAGCGCCGTGCGCGCGTCTGATGCCCTCGCGCTCGACTGGATCCTCGCTGTGGCGCAATCCGGCGGTGTCCAGAATCCTGATCGGCAGACCACCGACCTGCATATCGACCTTGAGGAGATCGCGCGTGGTGCCTGGGATGGCGGTCACGATGGCCGTGTCCTCTCCAGACAAAGCGTTGATTAGACTTGATTTTCCAACATTCGGGGCGCCCGCGATAACGACCGCTAAACCCTCGCGGATGAGCTGGCCATGGTGCGCCTCGGACAGGATCTGGCGGGTCGATTCGAGAATCTGGAGCAGATCGGCCCTGACGCTGGATTCCGTCAAGAGGTCGATTTCCTCGTCTGGAAAGTCCAGGGTCGCCTCGACGTACATGCGTAGCTGGATCAGACGCTCGATCAGGTCGGCGATGCGTTTGGAGAAGACGCCTTGCAGACTACGCCCCGCCAAACGCGCGGCTAGAGCCGTGGAGCTTTCGATCAGATCGGCGACGGCCTCGGCCTGCGCCAGATCGAGCTTACCGTTGAGAAAGGCCCGCTCGGTGAACTCCCCCGGACGCGCGAGCCGCGCTCCCAACTCCAGACATCGCTGGAGCAGAAGATCCATGACGACAGGACCGCCATGGCCCTGTAGCTCCAGAACATCCTCGCCGGTATACGACTTCGGACCGGGGAAGTAGAGCGCCAGCCCTTGGTCGATGAACCGACCATCCGCCGCCTTAAAGACCGTGACGCTGGCCAGACGCGCTCTGGGCGTTTGACCAAGAATCCCCTGGGCAATCTCCGTCACCGAGCGCCCGCTCACGCGCACAATGCCCACGCCGCCAATCCCCGGCGGGGTAGCAATAGCGGCGATGGTGTCCGTGGCCATGCGCGTTAGCGTTTATGCTTGTTGGCCGATTGCTGCTCAATCGTGCGTGTGATGTGCCACTGCTGGGCGATCGACAGGAGATTGTTAACCGTCCAGTAGAGCACCAGCCCGGACGGGAAGAAGGCAAAGAACACCGTGAACACAAAAGGCAGGCTCATCATGATCTTGGCCTGCATCGGGTCCGGCGGCGCCGGGTTGAGCTTCTGCTGGACGAACATGGAGACACCCATGATTAGTGGCAGAATGTAGTAAGGATCTGGCGCGGAGAGGTTGTTGAGCCAGAGGCCGAAAGATGCCTGGCGCATCTCGACGCTTTCGAGCAGCACCCAGTAAAGCGCGATGAAGACCGGGATCTGGATCAGGATCGGGAGACAGCCACCGAGCGGATTGATCTTCTCGGTCTTGTAAAGCTCCATCATGGCCTGGTTGAGGCGCTGCTTGTCGTCGCCATAGCGATCTTTCAGCGCTTTGAGCCGTGGCGTCAACTGGCGCATATTCGCCATGGATTTGTAGCTGGTCTCGGAAAGTTTATAGAAGGCGAGCTTGATGAGGATGGTCAGAAAGATGATCGCCCAGCCCCAGTTGCCGACCAGACTATAAATGGCGCTCAATAGCCAGAAGATCGGCTTGGCGAGGACCGTAAGCCAGCCGTAGTCGACGGCCAGCTCGAGACCGGGTGCGATGTCTTCGAGGGTGTCCTGGAGCTTGGGACCGATGAAGAGCTGATTGTCGAAACCGTGAGAGGCCCCGGGGGCGATGCTGACCGCCGGCGAGTAACTGCCGATGATGAAGCGCGAGCCGTTGAGGACATTGGTGTAGAAAGTCTCGGAAAGTCCGCGTGGTGGAATCCAGGCACCAAGAAAATAATGCTGAATCATGGAGATCCAGCCATCGACAACCGTTTTGTCGAGCTTTTCGTCCGCCATGTCGCCGAAGGAGACTTTCTTGTACTTGTCCTCCGGGCTGTAGTAGACACCGCCGGTGAAGGTCCTGATGAACTTGGTTTCGTTCGGATCTTTGAGTTCAGTGCGCTGGAATTGGTTGTATTCCCGCGCGACTAGCGGCGCATCGGTGCCGTTGGTCACGAGTTGCTGCGCCTCGATCAGATAGCTTCCGCGCGAGAACGTGTAGCTCTTCTCGACCTCGACGCCTGCCTCACTCTTCCAGAGCAGCACGACTTGCAGCGTCTCTTTATCGCCCATGCGATAGCTGCTTTGCGCGCTTGAGAAAACGCCTTCGTGCGTCGGCAGCATCGAGGGGTTTTCGCCCAACAGACCTGATTGAGCGATAAACATATTGGGCGGTGCCGGCTTCATGAGCCGATATTTGTTTTCGGGCTCCTCGGGCATCACGGCGTAGTCCAGCAGCCAGACACTGCTGATGGTTCCGCCCCGTGGCGATATCTCGATCTTGAGCAGATCGGTCTCGACCTCAATGAGGGTCATCCCGGGCGGCTCGCTTGTGGCCCCGACAGAGTTGCTGGCGGAGACCATATCCGGCGTGGTGGCAACCGTCGGGATGCCTTCAGTTTGGGGTGTCGGAATCCCCGGTGTCGCACTGGCCTGCTCGACTGCCGCTTGCTGTTGCGCGGGACGCTCGTAGTCCTGCATCCAAGCCTCGTAGATCAGAAACAGCACCGCGGCAAGTGCAAGAAAGAGGAACAAGCGCTGGTTTTCCATGAGTCGTGGTCTGCCTTTCGTGTGGAACTGGATCGATACCGCCTGGATGCCAGGGATGACAACGGGATATGCGGCGCACGGCCAAATAGCTCCCGTACGCAAGGCCGTGGTGCTCGATGGCTTCCACGGCGTAGTGAGAGCAGGAGGGGTAGAAGCGGCAATGTGGGCCGATGAGCGGGCTGATCAGGTATTGATAGACCTTGATCAGCCCGATCAGGATTCGACGCATGTTGACTTCCTGATGGTGGTCCAAGCGCGCGCGAGCGTCTCAAAGAGCCGGGGGTTTGGCACCGCCAAGACGCCACGCGAGCAGAGGATGACGATGTCGACCCCAGGGAGCGTCTGACAATTGGCCCGAAAACTCTCGCGCGCGATGCGTTTGAGCCGGCTTCGGTCGACCGATCGGCGGGCATGTTTTTTCGCGATCACCAGACCGAGCCGGGCGCGCTCGAGGTCATTGGGTCGATATAGCACCACGAAACCACCCGTGTGGATCTTTTTCGGCTCGGCGAATACGCGCCGAAACTGGCCGGGTTCGGTCAGCCTGCGCGCCCGCGAGAAGCCTTTGCCGCAACCGCCTAGTGTCTGCGCGCAGTTCAGGGCGTCAGGCGGGCGCGGCCCTTGGCGCGGCGGGCGTTGAGGATTTTCCGGCCGCTGCGCGTGGCGTTACGGGCGCGAAAACCATGGTTTCGAGCCAGCTTCAGTCGACTGGGTTGAAATGTGCGCTTCATTGAGCTGTGCTCCACAAGGGTCAAACAAGGTGAGGTCAGGGTCCGAAAAACCCTGCCAGAAAAAGTCTGGAAATGTACGCAATTTCTAGTGTCAAGTCAATGCCAGAGAGTCGATTTCCAAGCCTTTCAGGTTGTGGATAAGTCGCTCTGGTGGCGCTAGACTGCCATAACGATCACACGAACCCTCGTCGTGACTCAAGCCAGCGGCTTGGAGTTTCGCCTCATACAGTGATCGAATCAATCTGATGCGCCGAGCGCGCCTCTCATGCCAATCAAACAGGACGACACATGTCGGGATTACCTTTAGGTGTATGGGGTCAGTGTGTCAAACAGCTCCAAGGGGAGTTGACTTCAGCTGAGTTCAACACCTGGATTCTACCGCTTCAGGCGCGCGTGGATGGAGTGCAACTGCGGCTCCTGGCGCCTAACAGCTTCGTGCTGAACTGGACGCAAAAACACTATGAGCACAGGTTGCTGGAGTTGTGCGCTCAGTACAGCAAAGATGAGATTGGGCACATTCATTTTGAGGTGGGCGAGTTCGATCGTGCCAGCGCTGAGGCGATCGAGGTCGTCGATCAGCGCATTGATATCGCCGCTGGACCCGACTTGCAGGAGCGGCGCGTCGGTGCGCATCTCAATGGCGACTTTACGTTCGACACCTTCGTCGAGGGCAAGTCCAACCAACTCGCTCGCGCGGCATCGATTCAGATCGGCCAGAATCCCGGAACGGCCTACAACCCGCTATTTATCTACGGCGGCGTCGGGCTCGGCAAGACGCATCTTATGCATGCCGTGGGCAATATCATTCTTGCATCCAATCCCAGTGCGCGGGTGATGTATCTGCACTCTGAGCGTTTCGTCGCCGAGATGATCAAGGCGCTGCAAAATAACCGGATGGAGGAGTTCAAAAAGACGTATCGATCCCTAAATGCGCTGCTGATCGACGACGTGCAGTTCTTTGCGGGGAAGGGGCGCTCCCAGGAGGAGTTCTTCCACACCTTCAATGCGCTTTTTGAATCACGCCAACAAATCATCTTGTCCAGCGATCGTTTTCCCAAAGAGGTCACGGGGCTGGAAGAGCGTTTGAGATCGCGTTTCGGCTGGGGCCTGACAGTCTCGATCGATCCGCCCGATCTGGAGACGAGTGTCGCCATCCTGCATTGCAAGGCGAGCCAAATGGGGATCGCGCTGCCTGAAGATGTGGCCTTTTTCGTTGGGCGCCGAATCCGCTCCAACGTGCGCGAACTCGAAGGCGCACTGCGACGGTTGATCGCCAACGCGCAATTTACGGGCAAGCCGATCACGCTCGAGTTTGCCAAACACGCCTTACGCGACATGCTCGCGGCGCAGGACAAACAAATCAGCATGGATAACATCCAGAAGGTCGTCGCTGAGTATTTCAAGCTACGCACCTCCGATCTTCTGTCTGCTAAACGCAGCCGCTCGCTCGCCAGGCCGCGGCAAATGGCGATGTCTCTGGCCAAAGAATTGACTCAGCACAGTCTTCCCGAGATCGGCACTGCATTTGGCGGACGCGATCACACGACAGTCCTGCATGCGACACGCAAAATTAAGAGCTTGCGCGAGAGCGATGTCGGTATCGAGGAAGACTACAAAAATCTACTGAGAATCCTCAACACTTAACGGTTATTTTGAAAGAAACTTGATCGATCAAGATCGGTTTCATGTCGGCCCGATCATTCCTAATTTTTATGTTTTTCCCTCGTTATGGAGATATGCATGGATTTCGTTGCCAACCGCGAAGTCTTTCTGCCAGCACTGAGTAAGGTGATTGGGGTCGTCGAGCGACGTCAAACATTACCTATTTTAGGAAATCTGCTGATCATCGCTCGGGGCGAAACCCTAACGCTGATTGGCAGCGACATGGAGGTGGTGGTCCGGGCGGACTTTCCTGGAAATATTCAAGAAGAAGGGGAGACGACGGTACCGGCGCGCAAACTCTCCGATATCTGTCGCAATCTTGTCGAAGGCGCCGATATCAGGATGCGGATCAAGGATGAGCGCTGTGTCGTGACATCCGGGCGGGGGCGTTTTTCACTCGGATTTTTGCCGGCGGATGGATTCCCCACGATGGAGACAGAAGGGAATGGGTTCGAGCTGGAAATCGCCGAGAACCAACTCAAGCGCCTGCTGGACAAAAGCGCATTCGCGATGGCGCAACAGGATGTGCGCTATTACTTAAACGGGCTGCTGTTAGAGCTCAACAAGTCCTCCTTGACCGCAGTGGCCACCGACGGGCATCGGCTTGCCAAGTTTGTGATTGTCACTGATCTTTCAGTGGACGAGCCGCGTCGGGTCATCCTACCGAACAAGACAGTGCTGGAGCTTCGCCGACAACTGTCAACATCAGAGCAGACTGTGCGAATGCGGCTTGGTGAGAAGAGCGCGCGTATCGTCGTCGGACAGATGGCCATGACCTCTAAATTAGTCGATGGGCGCTACCCTGAGTATGAGCGCGTGATTCCTCATGACACGGGTGAAGTTGCAAGCGTCGAGAAAGATACACTCAAGCACGCGTTATCGAGGACCGCGATCCTGTCCAATGAAAAGTATCGCGGTGTTCGTTTGAGCTTCGAGACCGGAACCTTGAAGCTGCTCGCCCATAACCCTGAGCAGGAAGAGGCCGAGGAAGAGATCGAAATCGACTATCGCGGCGAGGCTGTATCGGTCGCCTTCAACGTCGCCTACATGATGGATGTGCTCGCAGCCGTTGACTCAGAAAGGGTAGAGATTCGGTTTCAGAGTGAAAACAATAGCTCGATCTGGAGAGGGCAGGGCGCGGACGCTGAAACCTTCGTCATCATGCCGATGCGCATATGAGCGGGTCCGCTCGCGGTCATTTTTGAATGATTCAAACGGCGGACTGCGCTCGCTTCGGATCGAATCACTGAGAAATCTCAAGCGGCTGCGGCTCGACACAGAGGCATCTGTCATCCTCTTGACCGGCAGCAATGGTGCTGGCAAGACGACACTCATCGAAGCTCTGTATCTGCTCGCGCGCGGCAAGACCTTTAGAGGCTCCAAGGCAGGTCCACTATGTACATTTGGCGAGCAGAAAACGCTGGTGAAAGGGGTCTTTGCCTGGACTGAGCAGGAGCGGTTGGCGGTCAGCTTTGAGCGTGATCGTTCAGGGTCCAGGCGCGTTTTTGAGCCGCCCAATTGGCTGGATTCGGCGGAGTTTCGTCTCCCGCTCCAGGTCAAGCTGGTCAGTGAAAATGCCCAAATCCTCCTCGATGGCGAGCCGGATCTCAGACGACGGTTTCTCGACTGGAATGTGTTCCACGTGGAACATGGGTTTGCGCGCGTCCACAAAGATTTTCGGCGTGTATTGAATCAACGTAACGCAGCGCTCCGTGCTGGTTCAGCCTATTGCGACGTCTGGGACGCCGCATTCGTACAGCATGCAGAAGCGCTGGATGTCCACCGGCGCGCTTTTATCGATGCTTGGCGAGTCGCTTTTATCGATGTGTCCAGCACGTTTGAATTTCTGACTGGCTGCGATATTTGCTATCAACGTGGTTGGCCTGACCACTCGACACTGGATGAGTCGATCCAAGAATATCGCGCACGGGAACAGGAGCGCGGGTTTACGCTGACAGGCCCCTCTCGGGCTGATTTCTACATCGAGCGCAATTCACGTAGAGCTGGATTCTCACGCGGTCAAACAAAAGCCGTTGTTGCTTTGATGCAGCTAGCCGCAGAGCGCGTGCATGCTCGCTCAGGGCGAGCACCCGCCATCTTTTTACTCGACGACCTGGATGCTGAGCTAGATGCTGAAATGACCAGTCAGCTTTGGTCTGTCTTTTGCTCGACGGCTAGTCAGGTCATTGCGACGCGAGTTGCGGCAAAACCGGATCTCGGTGCTCTCACCACAACCGACTCGTTTGCCATGTTCCACGTGGAACATGGCACGATACGCGGACCACTCTGAGCCGCTAAACCTCATGGCAAAGTCGCAGCCACCGGGCAACCGCTCGCACAAAGCAACTGGTTTAAACGGAGATGTTCCACGTGGAACATGGCGTGGATTTTATCCTCGTGTTCCACGTGGAACATCATGAAATCTTGTCCGATCAGCCGGTTAAGCGACGACAGCACGCTTCCCGTATAATGCAGGTTCTGCAACTCTCCGCCAGCGCCCGCTGGGTTCCGAGACCAGGATCCAGCCACTGCCTAGATTCTACCCCGTCGCGAACCGGTGCTCGCGCAGGCATCCCAACCAGTTTTCTCAACTTCGATCGGCCGAATTCAAATGACGTATGATTCACATAACATCAAGGTACTCCGCGGGCTGGACGCTGTACGCAAACGCCCAGGAATGTATATCGGTGACACCGACGATGGGACAGGACTCCATCATATGGTGTTCGAGGTCGTGGACAACTCGATCGATGAGGCCCTAGCCGGCTACTGCTCCACGATCAAAGTGACGCTGCATAGTGATGGATCGGTCTCGGTCGTTGACAACGGACGCGGCATCCCAGTCGACATCCACGAAGAGGAAAACCGCTCGGCGGCCGAGGTCATCATGACCGTGCTGCATGCCGGAGGAAAGTTCGACGACAACTCATATAAGGTATCGGGCGGCTTACATGGCGTTGGCGTATCCGTCGTCAATGCGCTGTCAGAACGCCTGGACCTCAAGATCCACAAGAGCGGCAAGCTCTATCAGCAGCAATATCAGATGGGCGTTCCTCAATCTCCACTCAGTGCGGTAGGGGGCACGGCTGAGACTGGCACGGAGATTCGCTTCTATCCATCCCCCCAAATCTTCACGAATCTCGATTTCCACTACGATATTCTGGCGCGTCGCCTCCGGGAGCTTTCGTTCCTCAATTCCGGTGTGAAAATTATGCTGGTTGAGGAGGCCAGCGGGCGCAGCGATACTTTTGAGTATCAGGGCGGCATTCGAGCATTCGTCCAACACCTGAATCAGAACAAAGAGCCGGTCCATCCAACCGTCATCTACTTCATCGCAGAGCGCCAAACCATCACCGTTGAACTTGCCATTCAGTGGAACAGCAGCTATCAGGAAGCGATTTATTGCTATACCAACACCATTCCGCAAAAAGACGGCGGAACGCATCTCGCAGGTCTGCGGGCAGGGCTTACCAGGACGCTGAATGCCTATATCGAGCGCGAAGGCTTGGACCGCAATCAAAAAGTGCGCCCGGTTGGTGATGATGCTCGAGAGGGATTGACTGCAGTATTGTCGGTGAAGGTGCCGGACCCGAAGTTCTCGTCCCAGACCAAAGACAAACTGGTGTCCTCGGAGGTTAAGGCGGTCGTCGAATCCCTGGTAGTCGAGCAGTTGGGCATGTTCCTAGAGGAGCAGCCCAGTGAGGCGAAGGTCATTGCCAACAAGATGCTCGAAGCCGCGCGTGCTCGCGAGGCGGCGCGTAAAGCGCGCGAAATGACGCGCCGCAAGGGCGTGCTCGATGTCGCCGGTTTGCCAGGAAAGCTGGCCGACTGTCAGGAGAAGGATCCGGCTAATTCAGAACTCTATCTGGTCGAGGGCGACTCCGCCGGCGGGTCCGCGAAACAGGGTCGCGATCGTGCATTCCAAGCCATCCTGCCGCTGAAAGGCAAGATCCTCAACGTCGAGAAGGCACGCTTTGACAAGATGCTCTCATCGGTGGAGATCGGCACGCTCATCACGGCGCTCGGCTGCGGTATCGGTCGCGAGGAATACAATCCCGATAATCTGCGCTATCACCGCATCATCATCATGACCGACGCCGATGTCGACGGCGCGCACATCCGCACCCTGTTGCTGACCTTCTTTTACCGTCAGATGCCAGAACTGGTCGAGCGCGGCCATATCTTTATCGCTCAGCCGCCGCTCTTTAAAATTAAGAAGGGCAAACAAGAAGATTATCTACTCGACGAGTCGGCTCTCAATGGCGCCATGCTCCAAGCCGCGCTTGACGGCTCGGATCTCTACGTTACAGCGGATGCACCACCTTTGGCCCGCACCGCACTTGAGTCACTGGCCAAGGATTATCAAGTCTTCGTGGGTATTGTAAAGCGCCTGGCATCGCGCTACGACGCGTCCTTCGTCGAGGAACTGGCCAACAGCCAGCCTGTCGATGAGACGATCATCGCCGCCCCAGAGCGTCTTCAAGACTGGTGCAGTGCAATGCTCGCCCGGCTGAACAGGGCCGAATCGGTGTCCTTGAGCTACCGGCTGCATGTGGTCATGGATGAGACCGCTAAGCCGGTCAGTCTGGAATTGGTTCGTCTCATTCACGGGATTCCCGAAACCAAAATCATCCCGCTGGAGTTCTTCAATACGGCAGACTATGCAAAGCTTGCCGAATATGGACAAAAGCTCGATGGCTTGATTCAGCCCGGTGCTTATGTGCAGCGTGGCGAGCGGCGCAAAGAGATCAACGACCTTGGCGAGGGCATTCGTTGGCTGCTGTCCGAAGCGCAGCGCGGCTATAGCATTCAGCGCTACAAAGGACTAGGCGAGATGAACCCGGATCAGTTGTGGGACACTACAATGAACCCGGAAGCACGCCGCCTGCTGCGCGTCACGATCGAAGACGCGGTCGGCGCGGATCAGATCTTCACCACGCTGATGGGGGATCAAGTAGAGCCGCGACGTTTGTTCATCGAGCGCAACGCGCTCAACGTGGGGAATCTGGATATCTAGCCGACTCCCGGATCGGGTGTGGACTCGATCCGGGCATCAGGCGGCTGGCAGTCCAGAAACCGTCGTTTCGATCCACGCTTCAGTCAGGGCGTTAATCTCGGTCGCTTTACGCCCCTGGGTCTCGATCGCCGGGCCGATCACCACATCGATCATGCCAGGGCGCTTGAGCAAACTGCGCCGTCCCCAGAACACCCCAGCGTTATGGGCGATCGGAACAACTGGGCGTCCACTGCGCTCGGCCAGCAGAGCGCCTCCCACCCCATAGGAATGCCGCATGCCAGGCGCCACCCGCGTGCCTTCCGGAAAGACGATGACCAAACGCCCAGCATCGAGCAGCATGGTGCCTTCGCGGATGAGCTTGGTGATTTCACGACGTCCAGCGGAGCGATCAATCGGAATCGGCTTGAAGCGTGCCAGTGCCCATCCGAAGAAGGGAATTTTGGTCAGTTCTTGTTTGAGCACCCAGGATTGCTGCATGGGCAGGAACGCCCGCAAGGCGATCGTTTCCCAGGCCGACTGATGCTTACAAAGCACCACGGCTGGTTGTGTTGGTAAGTGTTCGATCCCCTGAACCCGGTAGTCGAGACCGCAGAGGTGCTTTAGCGCCCACAGATTAGCGTACCCCCAATGTCGCCCGAGCCGACCAACGATACGGTCAGAATCGTTCGAGCCAACCATGAGAACCGCAATCGAATACAACAGCGTCGATGCGATCAGGAAGACTTGGTAGAGCAAAGAGCGAAATAAAATCATGCAAAACTCTGATAATTGAGCAGCGCGTTGGCAACTGCGGCGAGATCCTTGAGCACCGGCACATCGCGCAGCGCCGACTCCTGATTGTCAGTGTCAATGCTGGCCAGCGTGCGCTCGCCTTTACCCGTGCGAACGAGATAAGGCTGCATGCCTGCCGCGCGCGCCGCCCTGATGTCGCTGATCGAGTCACCTACAAAGGGTATCCCATCGAGGTCGCTACCGAGCCGCTCGGCGATGTCTTCCAACAGCCCGATACGCGGCTTGCGACACCGACAGTGCGCCGTCGGCGCATGGGGACAAAAGGCGATAAACGCGATCCGCCCGCCCTGACCGGCAACGAGATCCCTGAGCCTTTGATGCATCGCGTTCAACTGCGAGAGCGTGAAGAACCCACGCGCAAGTCCAGACTGATTGGATGCAATGGCAATACGGTAGCCCGCATGCGACAGGCGCGCGATGGCCTCAATGCTGCCGGGGATCGGCTGCCATTCGGCGACGGTCTTGATGTAGGCGTCTGAATCGGCGTTGATGACCCCGTCTCGATCCAGGATCAACAGCCGATCGCGTTTTCTGGGAGGCGGCGTCATTGGAGTTTCGAGATGTCGGCGACCCGCAGAAACAGCGCCGAAAGCGACTGTAGCAGCCGAAGGCGATTGCGTCGTACGGCCTCATCGTCAGCCATGACCATGACGTCGGTGAAGAAGTCGTCCACGTCGTCCTTGAGTTCCGCCAGGGTCTCGAGCATGCCGATATAATCGCGCCGGGCAGCCAGCGGGGCGATCATGCTCTGGCGTGCCTGGATGCTCGTGGCCAACTGGATCTCGGCGGGATCAGACAACAGGCTCTCCTCAATCGGGCCAGCGTAACCGCCTTCCAGCTCGGCCTTGGCAAGGATATTTCGGATACGCTTGTTGGCCGCGGCCAAAGACTCGGCGGCCTGGAGCTGACGAAATTGGTCTACGGCAGAAATGCGTTTACTAAGATCCCAGGGGTTGGTCACGCCTGTTTCGATGACCGCCTCCACCGTATCCATCGCGACGCCCTGCTCGGCGTAGTAGCCCCGCAGACGCTCCAGCATGTACTCCAGCACCTTCTCCACGACGTCCGCGCTCAGTCGTCCGGCCGGATAGCCCTCGACCGCCTGTTTTAGGAGCGGGCGCAGGTCGATGTCCAGGTCCGTTTCGATGAGCAGACGCAGAACGGCGATCGATGCGCGCCTGAGCGCATAGGGATCCTTAGTACCGGTCGGACGCAGACCGATACCGAAGATACCAACCAGCGTGTCGATGCGATCGGCAATGGCAAGCGCTCGACCGCAGGGGCTGACAGGGAGCGCGTCGCCCGCGAAACGCGGTAGATACTGATCCTGCATCGCGTCGCAGACACAGGCGTCTTCGCCGGAGCGCTGCGCGTAGTAACGTCCGATCGTCCCCTGAAGACTGGGAAACTCACCCACCATCGCCGTGACGAGATCGCATTTCGACAGCTGAGCGGCACGCTCGATCAAGTGCGCATCCGTCTCCAGGACGTCCGCCAGGGATTGACCGAGCCGCGCCACGCGGGCGCTCTTCTCGGCCAATGTGCCGAGCTTGTCCTGAAAGACGACCGTTTCGAGCCGGCTCGCCAGCGCCTCGAGCGGCTGCTTGAGATCCTGTGACCAAAAAAAGGTTGCGTCTTCGAAACGCGGTCGAATCACCCGCTCGTTGCCGGCGCGCACTTGATCTGGGTCGCGACTGACGATATTGGCCACGGCAATGAAACACGGCTGAAGCTTTCCTTCGGTATCTTCCAGCGGGAAATACTTCTGGTTGCCCTGCATGGTCTCGATAAGCACCTCGGGCGGAATCGTGAGAAACCGTTCCTCAAAACGGCACAACAACGCCTGCGGCCACTCGACCAGCGCGGTCACTTCATCAAGCAGGCCGTCTGCGATACGCGCGCGTAAATCATGCGACTGCGCGAGCGCGTTCACCTGCTCGCGGATGCCTGCGCGACGGGTGTCGAAGCATGGCTCGACATAGCCTTTGGAGCGCAGCGTCTCGGCATAGTCTGCCGGGGCGTCGAACTCCAGTGGGCCGGGATGATGGAAACGGTGACCGTAAGTGTGGGTCACGGGCGCAATCCCCAGGACGGTGCCAGTGATGGGCGAGGCTCCCATCTTCATGCAGACCCAGTGCACCGGCCGGACGAACTCCTCGGTGCGATCGCCCCAGCGCATACGCTTGGGAATCGGTAATCCGGCCAGTGCAGACTCGGTCATGGCCGCGACCAACTGGGCGGTCTCCCGTCCCGGAGTGCGACTGCGCCAGGCAAGCCAGGCGCCCTTTTCGTTCTCTTCGCGATCGAGCGCGTCGACCTCGACCCCACAGGAGCGTGCAAACCCGAGCGCGGCCTTGGTCGGCTGACCATCGGCGTCGAACGCCGCCTGTACCGCCGGCCCTCTGCGCAAGGATTCCTGGTCCGGCTGGCGGGTCTCGACACCCTGGATCAGCAGCGCCAGCCGACGCGGAGTGGCAAAGGTCGTGATTGCAGCGAATCCGATACCCTTCGATGCGAGCTGCGCGCCAAAGCCATCCCGGAACGCCTGCGACAGGGATGGCAGCGCAACGGGTGGGAGTTCCTCGGTCCCGAGCTCGATCAATAGATCAGTGGATGTATCCAAGGTCATCTCCCGCTTAGCGTTTCAGCATGGGGAAGCCGAGCGCCTCCCGCTTTTCGTAATAGGCCTGGGCGACTGCCCGAGACAGGGTGCGCACTCGCAGGATGAACCGCTGGCGTTCGGTCACGGAGATCGCACCGCGTGCATCGAGCAGGTTGAAGGTATGCGAGGCCTTCAACACCTGCTCGTAGGCAGGCAGTGGCAGGCCCCGCTCGACCAGATCCGCGCTGGCGCGCTCACAGGCATCGAACAGCGCAAACAGCGCCTGGGTATCGGCCACCTCGAAGTTGTAAGTCGACTGCTCGACCTCGTTTTGGTGGAAGATGTCGCCGTAAGTCAGGGTTGACTCTGGCGTGCGGCTCCAGACGAGGTCATAGACGCTCTCGACCTCTTGCAGATACATCGCGATCCGTTCCAGACCGTAGGTGATCTCACCGGTGACGGGGCGGCAGTCCAGACCGCCGGCCTGTTGGAAATAGGTAAACTGCGTGACCTCCATGCCGTTGAGCCAGACCTCCCAGCCGAGTCCCCATGCACCAAGCGTGGGCGACTCCCAGTTGTCTTCCACGAAGCGGATGTCATGCACCAGCGGGTCGATTCCCAAGCGCCGCAGCGAGTCCAGATACAGCTCTTGTAGCTCCAGCGGCGAGGGCTTGAGCATGACCTGGAACTGGTAGTAGTGCTGGAGTCGATTGGGGTTGTCGCCATAACGGCCATCGGTCGGACGGCGCGAGGGCTGCACGTAGGCGAAACGCCAGGGTTCTGGGCCAATGGCGCACAGAAGAGTCGCGGGGTGGAAAGTCCCCGCGCCGACTTCCATGTCATAAGGCTGAACGATCGCGCAGCCGATCTCGGCCCAATAGCGCTCAAGCGCAAAGATGAGACCTTGGAAGGTCGATAGATCCTCGGATTCGCGACTCAAAATGGACTCCTGCGACGAGGTGATGTAAACCGCACAGTATATTCGCTCGCGGCCAAGGCCGTCCGCTTGAGCGTCGAGCGCGCGCTCGCCGGGTGGCGTCAACGCATTGGCCTTGGCGTATACTGCACATCCGTTCTGCATGGTTCATGCTTCAATGTCTTCCGTGACCGCCGATCAACAGCGCACAGTCGAACGCGGCCAGGCCGTGACCCGCACCGCCGTCGTCGGTGCGATTCTCAATCTGCTGTTGTCCGTCATCAAGATCATCGCGGGCACGCTCGGCCACTCTCAGGCGCTGGTAGCGGACGGCCTGCACTCGCTCTCGGATCTGCTCTCTGACATCCTGGTGCTGGTTGCCGGACACCATGCCAATCAAGCGCCTGATCAAGCGCATCCTTATGGCCATGCGCGCTACGAAACCGTTGCGACGCTCGCGCTCGGGTTTGTGCTCTTTGCCGTGGCGCTGGGCATTGGCTGGAATGCCGTCGGTCGGCTGTTCAATCCCGGCGAGCTATTGCGGCCAGACATGCTCGCGTTGGCGGCCGCGCTGCTCTCCATCGGCACCAAGGAGTGGCTCTTCTGGTGGACGCTGGGCTATTCCAAGCGGGTGCGATCGGATCTGCTGCGGGCGAATGCCTGGCATCATCGCAGCGATGCAATCTCCTCGCTGGTCGTCTTAGTGGGCATTGCGGGAACGATGGCCGGGTTGCCTTACCTTGATGCGATCGCTGCAGTGATCGTGGCCTTGATGATCGCCAAGATTGCCTGGGAGCTCGGCTGGGAGGCGACGAGCGAACTGGTCGATACGGGACTCACGCCCGAGCGCATCGCCGAAGTCAGCGAGACCATTCGCTCCATCGGCGGTGTGCGCGACATCCATATGCTGCGAACCCGCCGCTCGGGGGGGCTAGTGTCGGCCGATGTGCATGTGCTGGTCGATCCGTATGTGAGCGTCTCGGAGGGACACATGATCAGCGCGTTGGTAGAGCAACGCCTAAAGCGCGAGTTCGATGAGATGACCGATGTGACTGTGCACATCGATCCAGAGCACGACGAGCGCGGGGCGCACTGTCACTCACTGCCGCTGCGTGCCGAAGCGCTTGCGCGTCTGGCGTCACTCTGGTCGTCGATTCCCGCCGCCAACGAGCGCCAGCGCACTGTTTTACATTATCTGGACTGCCGGATCGACGTGGATCTTTACTTTCCGATGACGGCATGTCTGCGCAATGGCGCCGACCCAACACAGCTACGCGAACGGCTGAGCGCGGCACTCGACGAGGATCCGGCTTTCGGAGATGTTCGGATCTATTTCGGAGAGCATGCACCACTTTAGTGCGCTGCCGTGTTTAGAGCGGCTGTTTCGGTGCACCCTGATGCCTCTAGCGTCACCGAGCGTGTTTTCATCCTGACAATTTGATTCCGGGTGATGCCAATCGCGCGCTGAAGGCCATGGAGCGAGTTTATCAGGGCGTTGGCTTATTGTTTGCTTAGGTCTTTCGAGGTGAGCCATTAAGCCATTCTTTCCAAAGACCCGTCTCGTTGGACGGGTTTTAATGCACATGTTGCAAAATGGCAGCGATCGTTCGGTCGTATGTGCGACACGCTCCACGACCTGTTACCCTCCGGCGCCGGATGAGAAAGCTTGCCAGACCCATCGGTTGCGCCGGTCAAGCTTGATAGATGCAGTATCGGAGATAACTCAATGAATGATGTCGCTAAGCTAATCAAAGAAAACGAGGTGAAGTTCATCGATCTTCGCTTCACCGACACTCACGGAAAGGAGCAGCATTTATCCATACCCGCTGGCCTGGTCGATGAAGACATGTTCAAGGACGGCAAAATGTTCGACGGCTCCTCTATCGCTGGCTGGAAGGGCATCGAGGCATCTGACATGGTGCTGATGCCGGAAGCGGCCACCGCGGTCATGGATCCATTCTCCGATGAGAACACCCTGATCATCCGCTGCGATATTCTCGAGCCGGAGACCATGATTGGCTACGAGCGCGATCCCCGCTCGCTGGCCAAGCGCGCCGAGGCGTACTTAAAGTCGACCGGCATTGCCGATACTGCTTTCTTCGGCCCCGAGCCTGAGTTTTTCGTCCTCGACGACGCGCGTTGGGGTGCTGATATAAGCGGCTGTTTCTACAAGGTGGATTCCGAAGAGGCCGGCTGGAACTCCAAGCGCGTCTTCCCCGATGGCAACATGGGTCACCGCCCGGGCGTCAAGGGCGGTTACTTCCCGGTCCCGCCTGTGGACTCTCTCAACGACCTCCGCGCGGCCATGTGTCTGACTCTCGAAGAGATGGGCGTTGCCGTCGAGGTCCATCACCACGAAGTTGCCACTGCCGGTCAATGCGAGATCGGCACGCAATTTAGCACCCTGGTGACCCGGGCCGATCAGAACCAGATACTCAAATACGTCGTCCAGAACGTCGCGCACGCCTACGGCAAGACGGCGACCTTCATGCCCAAGCCGCTGGTTGGTGATAACGGCAGCGGCATGCATGTGCACCAGTCACTGAGCAAAAATGGCAAGAACCTCTTCGCCGGCGACAAATACGGTGGTTTGTCGGAGACCGCGCTGTATTATATCGGCGGCATCATCAAGCACGCGCGCGCGCTTAATGGCTTGACCAATGCCTCGACGAACTCCTACAAGCGCCTAGTTCCAGGGTTCGAGGCACCCGTGATGCTGGCCTATTCAGCGCGCAACCGCTCCGCCTCGATCCGCATCCCGCATTGTGCAAGCCCCAAAGGCCGCCGCATCGAAGTGCGTTTCCCAGATGCGACAGGTAATCCTTACCTGTCGTTTGCAGGGATGATGCTGGCCGGTCTGGACGGTATCCAGAATAAGATCCATCCCGGCGATGCGATGGATAAAGACCTCTACGACCTGCCCGCCGAGGAAGCCAAGTCGATCCCGACGGTGTGCTCGTCGCTGGAAATGGCGCTGGAATATCTCGACCAGGACCGCGACTTCCTCACCGCCGGCGGGGTCTTCAGCGACGATTTGATCGATGCCTACATCACACTCAAGATGTCGGAGGTCACCCGCATGCGCATGACGACGCATCCCGTTGAGTTCGATATGTACTACAGTCTCTAATCGTTCATATTAGGATGCCGTCTCTACCCGGGAACACTCGGTAGAGATAGCGCGAGGACTCATAAAGCCCAGACTCAGTGCGCTGATCGGTTGTTCGACGCTCGGTTAACGCACTGTTGTCTGCGCTCAAAACCTCAGTTATTCTAGCGTCATGCTCAGGTATGCATTAACCTTCATCACGCTCGTTTGGTGCTTTAGCGCCAACGCCGAGATCTACCGCTGGGTTGATCAGGATGGACATGTCCAATTCTCTGACCGTTGGAGTCAGGGTGCCGAAAAGTTCGCCGCTCAGAAGCAGCCCAACCCCGCAGTCCAGGTCCCTGCCGCACTCCAGCCAGCCTCGCCAGACATGCTTTTTTTAGGCCCTTATACCGCTCTCGAGATTCTCGCTCCAGCCGCCGATGAGACTCTCTCACTCGATGCGCAAGGGCTTCCTGTCAGCCTGATGGTCGACCCCACCTTGATCGCAGGCCACCAGATGGCCGTTCTGCTCAATGATACCGCGCTCCCCGTACAGCGCGCCGCCACCCAGTTCAAGCTGACCGGGGCCGCCCTGGGTAGCCATCGTCTGCAGATCCGGATTACGGCCGATGATGGTCGAATCGTTGCGCAATCCTCCCCGCACAGCTTCCACGTCCAAAAGCCGAAGGAGCCTGGCCAGCTTCGCTGACCTGAATCCGCCGTCACGGTTTGCATCACCGCTAACGCACTCTTTAAGAGGAGTGAGACGTTTGCGTGTTGAAATTCGAGAACTGATCGTTGTGGTCACTGAGGAGGAGGTTGTTTGGACAGTATCAGCATTGATCTGAAGGGTTCTGAAATCTCAGCCATTGAGCTGACTCGAGGCCGCCTGACGATTGCGTTTTCGCGCGCCTATCTGGTCAAGACGATGACCGGATCGAACGAAAAGACCCGTTGGTGGCAGGCGGGGACTCTGGTGATCGAGGACGCCGAGGTGAGATCGCCGCTTCCCGCTGGGCCACAGGTGTGCGCAGGAGGCGATCTGGAGGAGAACATCTACACCTATCGGGACATGATCCCGATCCCGTTCGAGGGCCGGGGACGCGTCGGCTGCGAGCTGCACCTGGAGGGTTTGTCCGAGCCACTGATCGCCACCGGGACCGCCATCAGGCTCGACATGGCCGAGAAACCCAAGTATATCGAGCATATCCGGCCGGATTCCGACGCCAGTCTCGAAGGGTAATTCTGAACAGGCGAGCAAGCTCTAAAACGCCGACACCCGCGCATCGGCGCGGGTGTTATCGAAGCGACACGACGGCGAAACTGGCGTTCGACCGGCATGTTAAAGCCCTCTAACGGGCAGAGCCGACGATTTCGTGGGCGAGATCGATGACACGGTTGGACATTTCCCGATAGTCCTGACGATAGTCGACCAGCAGACCTTCAGTCGAAGCCCAGTAGTCTTTTCCAGAGATTCCGTTCTGACGCTCATAGTCGATGAATTGCTTTTGCATTTCGAGCATCTTGTCGATCAGATCCTGCTTTTCTTTTTTTAGCGCGGCGATATCGCTCATGTCGAAGTGTCCCCCATCGAGAGTGGGCTGATGTGCATTGTGTTTTCAGTAGTTACTGATGTCTTAATATAGCATGCGATTTGGGAAAGCGACCGAGCCGTTGACCGCACGCAGCCATTCGAGAAGTTTTCACCAATGCTCGATGTGATCCTCTACGAACCCGAGATACCGCCCAACACGGGCAATGTGATGCGTCTGAGCGCCAACACCGGGGTCCGGCTGCACTTGATCGAGCCACTGGGGTTTTCGCTGGACGACCGACTGCTGCGCCGGGCCGGGCTGGACTACCGCGAATGGGCCGATGTGCGGCTGCACGGGACGCTCGATGACTGTCTGGACACCCTTGGCCGTCCGCGCGTCTTCGCGCTCAGCACCAGGGGCAAGCGATCGCATGCTCAGCCCAGTTATGTGCCCGGGGATGCGTTTCTGTTCGGACCGGAGACGCGCGGTCTACCGGAGTCGATTTTGGACGAAATCCCGGAGGCGCAGAGGATCTTCATCCCCATGCATCCCGGCAATCGCAGTTTGAATCTATCCAACGCGGTCGCGGTGCTCGTCTACGAGGCCTGGCGTCAGCAGGATTTCGCCGGGGCCGGGCGTTGCTGAGGACTCAGGCTGAACCACTCAACCGAATTCTGCCTTCGGCTCGCGCTCCAAGAGTGCGCGGGTCGCCTCCGCAGGCGATATGTCTTCGTAGAGGACGCGGTAGACCTGCGCGCTGATGGGCATCTCAATGCCGAGCCGCTCAGACAGGCGGTGCACCGCCAGCGCCGTGACCACGCCCTCAACTTCCTGCCCGATCTCCGTCTTGGCCTCCGCGACCGACCGGCCGCCCGCCAGCGCCAACCCCATGCGGCGATTGCGCGACTGGTTGTCGGTGCAGGTCAACACTAGATCACCGAGACCGGCGAGACCGGTGAAAGTCTCGGCACGCCCACCCAGGGCGGTCCCGACACGGATCAGTTCGGCGAGTCCGCGTGTGATTAGCGCAGCGCGGGTATTGGCGCCGAAGCCCAAGCCGTCGGCGATGCCGGTGGCGATTGCCAGCACGTTCTTGGCCGCGCCGCAGACTTCCACGCCGATCATGTCAGTGCTGGTATAGGCACGAAAGCGCCCGCCGTGCAGCAAGCCGGCGATCCTGCTCGCGAAATCGGCATCATTGGAGGCCACAGAGACGGCGGTGGGAAGACCGCGCGCGACTTCGAGCGCGAAGCTCGGCCCAGATACCACCGCGAGTGGGCGCTCGCCGGTTGACTGCTGCGCAATGGCGTGCAGCAACTGACCGGACTGCGCATCCAGCCCCTTGGTCGCCCAGGCGATTCCAAGCGCTGATGGCAGACGCTCGGCGACGCGCGCGACGACCTGCTCGAAGGCATGACTGGGCACGACGATCAGACAGTCGCTCGCGCCATCGAGCGCCTCTTCGAGCGACGCCGTTGCGGTCATGGCCGACGGGATCGGGAAGCCGGGCAGGAAGCGTCGATTCTCCCCGTCGCGCCGAATGGCCTCGATCTGCTCCGATGCGTGCCCCCATAACCGCACCCGATGTCCATTAGCGCACAGCAGCAACCCGAGTGCCGTCCCCCAGGATCCGGGGCCAAGTAGCGCGATGTCGGCCGGGGGGCGTGCGCTCAATGATGGCTCGGCGGCGCATCGCCATCGACTTGCGCCTGTGCAGCCGTCTGCTGCTGATGCTGGGCAAAGAGCTGATCGAAGTTGACGTGCTGCAGCACGAGCTGCGGAAAGCTGCCCTTGGTGACCAGGTCCGATACGACCTCACGTGCGTACGGGAACAGCAGGTTCGGGCAGTAGGCGCCGAGTAGTGGCCCCAGCTCTTCCTCGGAAAACCCGACCGAGGTAAAGATGCCAGCCTGATGGACCTCGACGATAAAGGCGGTCTTATCAGCGACTTTCGCCGAGACGGTCACCGACAGCACGACCTCGTAGGCTTGCTCATCGAGCTTGTTGATCTTGGTGTTGAGGTTGAGTTCGTGCGTCGGTTTCCATTCGCCGCGAAAGACCTCCGGGGCATTCGGTGCCTCGAAGGAGAGGTCTTTGATATAGACGCGCTGCGTCGAAAACTGTCGTTCGGTATTGTGTTGCGCTTCAGCCATGCCGGTTAATACACTCTCTTGTCGAAGTCGATGAAAAAGATGTTGGAATGATCTTGGCGATGGAAGTCGTTGCCAGACACTGCGGTTAGCGCTTCTTGCGCGTCAACGGTTGATTGGCCGATTCCCAGGCCATGATGCCGCCTTGCAGATTATAGACCTCTTCGAAACCTGCTTTGCGCAGTTGACCGCACGCCACCGATGACTGCGCGCCCGAGCGGCAGCTCATGATGATTGGCTTGCCTTTGTGCTTGTTGAGCGTCGCCAGTTGATTCTTAAATCCGTTCATGGGGATATTCAGGGCATTGATGATATGTCCCTTGGCGAAATCCGCTGCTGGCCTGACGTCGACGACCACGGCGTCGCGATGGTTGATCATCTCGGTTGCCTGTAACGGGCCAACGCCGCCCTTGCCACCGACGATGATACTGTAGGTCAGCAGCCCGATAATCACGATCAGGGCCAGGAACAGGAACCAATGGTTTCCTACGAACTCGACGAGTTGGGCTAAAAGCGGCATCGATCTACTGTCTCACTCAGGGTTGTAGTCTCGCGCATGACGAGGACGTGGCGGCGACCCATCAGCGTGGCCGCTCGGCGCAGCCACGCTTGATCGCAATTGAGAGGGTCTGAAGTATAGAGTCCGGGCGCACGGGCGTCACCCCGCGACTTAAGAACACGCTGGCGGGCGATCTCAGTGGGAATGGCCGCAGAAGACCTCGCGCATCATTCCGATGAGTTGTAGCGTGCGGGCGTCGCTGACACGATAGTAGACTCGATTGGCATCCTTGCGGGAGGTCAGAATGCCCTTGTCGCGGAGAATCGCCAGGTGCTGGGAGATATTGCTCTGGGAGGTTCCCACATGGTCGACGATATCCTGAACGCTGATTTCCTGATCGCCCAGGGTGCAGAGAATTTTCAACCGCAACGGGTGTGACATCGCCTTCAAAGACCGCGATGCGCGCTCGATATCGGCATCGTCGGCGAACAGGTCGATGCCCGTGCGGCTGTTTTCAGGAGGGTTCAAGACTGAGTTTGAAGGAGGACTGAGGTCGCTTACCATTGAATCGCATCTGATCAATTTATCACCATACAATAATAAACGCTTTCCGGTCGGCTGCGAAGCGCCGGTATCTTTATCACCGTCTGGCGTGGCGCGTCACCTCTCGGCGGCCACAAGGATTTTTCGGAGTTTCCGATGACTCTGACGCTCAACGCTTCTGCGGCTGCTTTCGATATCGTTCGCGAAAGAAGCGGCGCGGCGTCCAATACGGGAGCGCTCTGCTCCTCGACGCCTAGCCGCCTGGTGTTACGGGTGCTTGCGTGCATGATACTCGCAACCTTGGCTTTTGGCGCCGCTGGGGAGTCCGGTTTCGCGCTCGAGGCGCGCCAGCGCGACCTCGGCGAGATCGAAAGCAAGGTCGACTCCATCGGCAGGGATCTGATCGGTCGCCGCACCGATCGCAAGGCGCTGATCATTGAGCTGGAGGGGCGCGAGCGCAACGTCGCGGAACTAGCGCTGGCCAACCGTGAGTTGGAGCGGCTCGTCAAAGAGCACCAGCGTATCGCCCTAGAGCTGCGCACCCGTCAGGCCGAGGAGCGCAAGGCGCTCGCCAACGAGGTCGATCAACTCTCGGACTTGTTGCGAACAGCCTATGTGATGGGTCGCGCGGACCGGTTGCGATTGCTTCTGAACCAGGAGGATCCAACACAGGCGAGCCGAGTGATGTCGTACTTCGCCTACTTTAATCGTGAGCGATTGAAGCGCATTCTGGCCGTCCAGGAACTCGGCCAACGTCTCGATGCGCTCGCGCGAGGCGCTGAGTCCGAGGCACGGCGGCTGGGCGAACTCGCCAAGAGTCAGGAGGCCACCCGACTGCGGTTGGTCTCTGCAAAAAGCGCGCGCGCGGCCATTCTGAAGCGGCTCGAGGCCAGCATCGCGGGGCGCGCAGAAACGCTCGATGTCTTGAGCCGGGATGCCGAGTCGCTCAAGTTGCTGATCGAGCATCTGCGCCAGCGCGCGCAGATCCGCGCCGAACTCGACATTCATCGTGATGCCTTCTCGACCCGCAAGGGCCGCCTCGCCTGGCCGATCCTAGAAGGTCGCATCCTGGCTGGTTTCGGAACCTCCAAAGAAGACTCGCAACTGAACTGGGACGGCGTCCTGCTGGCCGCGTACGAGGGCGAAGAAGTCCGTGCCGTGAGCGACGGCCGCGTAGTCTACGCTGACTGGCTGCGCGGTTTCGGACTGCTGTTGGTGCTCGACCACGGTAACGGTTTTATGACGCTCTACGGTCATAATCAAGCACTGTTGCGCGAAATGGGCGAATGGGTCGCTACGGGGGAGTCGATCGCGCTCAGCGGCAATAGCGGCGGGCGCGAGAAGCCCGTGCTCTATTTCGCGATTCGCGAAAACGGACGCCCGCAGGATCCCGCCAAGTGGTGCGTCGGGCTAGGGCGTCAGAGCGGGCGCTCAGCGGATGAAGGCATGGACGTCTCGTTGAGCGAACGCGGGATAGACCGTTGCCATGGTCGTCTACGAGCAGATCGGCTCCCACTAGAATCTTGCGATACCCAGAAAATGCCTGTAGGGTAAATTCGCATAAATAGTGAATATCAAGCGCATCCATCCTCGATGTCGTCTTAATGCCCGCCGAATAACATGGCGCGTCCCGACCGATCGGTCATGACGAACGGCATCTCCCACCGCGAAACAGTGCGTGCAACCGCCTAGCGATTACACGCATCACGTATCCGAAGGACATTCTGGTTTATGCTCGAACAACACACCGTAAAGATCGCCGTGCGCGGTCTGACAAAAGTCTTCGGCGATGCTCCGGAGAGCGCACTCGCTCTACTGAAGCAGGGCGAGTCGAAACAAACCATCCTCGAAAAAACCGGTCAGGCAGTTGGCGTCGCCAACGCCAGCTTTGATGTCTACGAGGGCGAGATCCTGGTGGTCATGGGGCTTTCCGGTAGTGGCAAATCCAGCCTGATCCGCTGTCTCAACCGGCTCAATGAGCCAACGAGCGGCGAGATCCTGATCGACGGTCAAAACATCGTCGGTCTCAATCACCGCGATCTGCTAGACGTGCGCCGCCGCAAGTTCGGCATGGTCTTTCAGCACTTCGCCCTCTTTCCGCATCGCAACATCCGCGACAATGCCGCCTATGGTCTCGAAATCCAGGGCATGCCGCTGGCCGAACGCACCGAAAAGGCCATGACGGCCCTCAAACAGGTCGGTCTCGAGGGCTGGGAGGACGCAACTCCGGATAAGCTCTCCGGGGGCATGCAGCAACGCGTTGGACTCGCACGCGCCCTGGCCGTTGATCCTGACGTGCTGCTCATGGACGAGGCCTTCTCGGCGCTCGATCCGCTGATCCGCCGTGATATGCAGCAGGAGCTGGTCGCCCTACAGAGCCGGCTGCGCAAGACGATTGTTTTCATCACCCACGATCTCGACGAGGCCTTGTTTCTCGGCAACCGGATCGTGCTCATGAAAGACGCGCGCATCGAGCAGGTTGGAACGGCCGAGGAAATCCTCTCCAATCCGGCCACGGCCTATGTCGAGCGCTTCGTCGCCGAGGTCGACAAGACCAAGCTGCTCACGGCCGGTGACGTGATGCGACGTGCCCGCACGGTCGCCTTCGTCACTGACGGCCCGCGCACCATACTGCGCAAGATGGAGGAGGAAAATCTCAATCTGCTGGTCGTCGTGGAGTTCGACTTTAAGCTACGCGGCGTCGTGCGCGATGATGCCGCACTGGCCGCCGTGCAGCGCGGCGACCGCTCCATCCGCGACATCATCGAGCCGGGTGTCGAACCTGTATCCCCCGACACGCCCGTGCGCGAGCTGTTCGCTCCGCTCTCCCAGACCACCATGCCTGCGCCCGTCGTTGATGAGTCGGGCACGCTGAAAGGGGTGGTGATGCGCGCCTCCCTGCTGCAGGGGTTGGCGGATCAGACCAGCGAGCAGTCAGCGGAGGAGGCAGCAGCATGATCGAAATCCCACGCCTGCCGCTGGCTGAATGGATCGACGATGGACTCGATGTCCTGACCAACCAATTCGCCACC
This sequence comes from Thiorhodococcus sp., assembly GCA_029257385.1. GTDB lineage: Bacteria > Pseudomonadota > Gammaproteobacteria > Chromatiales > Chromatiaceae > Thiorhodococcus. The sequence goes on along the minus strand of JARIBS010000066.1, from coordinate 11,469 downwards.
GCAACCAAACTGGTCTCCGGTGTCATGGAAAACGGCATCGACGGCGCCGTGGAGCTGCTCATGTGGCCGCCGCCCTGGGCGACTATCCTGGTGCTCGCGCTCATCGCTTGGCGCCTCGCCGGCATGCGCACGGCGATTCTGGCATTGCTGGGTTTCGGACTGCTGTGGAACCTCGGTCTCTGGGAGCCGACGCTCCAGACCCTAGTCATGGTCTTGATCGCGACCCTGATCGCGGTGGTCATCGGCACGCCGCTCGGGATGCTTGCCGCGCTGTCCTCAAACGCCTATCGCGTGATCTTTCCCGTGCTCGACCTCATGCAGACGATGCCGGCATTCGTCTATCTCATCCCGGCCATTCCGTTTTTTGGGCTGGGTCCGGTCGCTGCGGTGTTTTCGACGGTGATCTTCGCCATGCCACCGGCGATCCGACTCACGACGCTGGGCATTCGCCAAGTCCCGGCCGATCTGATCGAGGCCGCCGATGCCTTTGGCTCCACCCGCTGGCAGAAGCTGGTGAAAGTGCAGCTGCCACTGGCAGTGCCGACCATTATGGCGGGCATCAACCAGACCATTATGCTCGCGCTCTCCATGGTGGTGATCGCCGCCATGATTGGCGCCCAAGGGCTGGGCGGCGAGGTCTGGCGGGCGATCCAGCGCAACGAGGCTGGCATGGGTTTCGAGGCCGGAATCGCCGTAGTCGTGCTGGCCATGGTGCTCGACCAGATCACCCAGGGCATCGCGCGCGGCAAGCCGGGTACCGCCAGCTAGAACGCCCGCTGCCCGCTAAACGGCGGGCAGCGCGGTTCGAGAACCCCTTAACGCAGTACCTATGTAGAACCGTCGCAGGCGCTTGAGCGCCTGCGACACCAATATCCAACGTCACTCAAAGGAGCCAACACTCTATGATTATCAAGCCATTTATGATGACGCTCGCCGCCACGGCATTGAGCGCAATCGTGCCGCTCGCCGCAGCCGCCGACAAGGGCAAGGTCGAACTTGCCTATGTCGAGTGGGCCACCGAAATCTCGAGCACCAATGTCGTCAAGGTCGTACTCGATGAGATGGGCTACGACGTCAAAATCACCCCCGTCTCCGCCGCTGCCATGTGGCAGGCCATGGGCGCCCACGACGTCGATGGTCTGGTCGGAGCTTGGTTGCCGACGACGCACAAGGAATATCTCGCAAAAGTTGCCGATCAGGTCGAGGATCTGGGTCCAAACCTCGATGGCACCCGTATCGGTCTGATCGTTCCAGACTATGTCGAGATCGATTCGATCGAGGAGCTGAACGCCTCCGCCGACAAGTTCGACGGCAAGATCATCGGGATCGATCCGGGCGCCGGCATCATGAGCAAGACCGAGCAGGCCATCAAGGACTACGAACTCAAAGACATCAAGCTGGTCGAGGGCACCGGCGCCATCATGACCGCTGTGCTCGGCGACGCCATCAAAAACAAAGAGTGGGTCGTGATCACGGGCTGGACACCGCACTGGATGTTCGCCAAGTATGACGTGAAATATCTCGACGATCCCAAGGGCATCTACGGGGGCGCAGAGCAAATCCACACCTTCGTGCGCAAGGGACTGAAAGAAGACATGCCAGAGGTTTATGCGGTACTCGACAACTTCTCCTGGGCGCCCGAGCAGATGGCCGAGCTGATGACCTGGAATCAGGAGAGACGCTCCGATCCCTATGTCAACGCCCAGCGTTGGGTTAAGGAGAACGCCGAAACCGTCGAGTCCTGGAAGCCGTGATGGAAAGGAGTCCGTTAGTGAAAAACTGCAAGACCCCCAATGCAGTGGCTGGCGCGAGCGCAGCCAGCTTGGTAGCGCTGCTCGCCGTGCTGTCTGGCGCACCGGCGGCGGCGCTGGGCGCCAGCGAGCAGGCGCTGGAGCAGCGCGTGAGCGACTTGCAGCGCCAGCTCGCTGAAGCCGAGCGCGCGCTGGCGGCCGCTAGGAGCGAGCCGCTGCAAGCCGCTCCAGCGCCAACCGATACGCAAGCGCCGAGCATGGCGGCGCAGACGGCGCCCGTCGAAGATGAGGGCTTCAAGATCGGTCCGGTGAAGATCGGCGGCGCGATACGCGCCAATTATTTAATCGGCAGTTATGAGGGTCTCGACAACGGTCCCAATCGCGGCGGCAACGGCGGCAACGTCGAGCTTGATGTCTTTCGGATCAATCTCACGCTGGACTACGAGAACATCATCGGTGCGCTGGAGTATCGCTGGTACGCGGCCGGAACCGGCAAGAGTTACAACTTTATGCATTCGGGCTGGCTTGGCTACCGCTTCGCCGATGAGAGCGAGGTCAAGGTCGGCCTCAATCGGGTGCCCTTCGGCCCGAGCGCCTATGGTGTTTCGAAAAGCTGGTTCTTCGATCAGCACTACTATGTCGGTCTCTCCGACGACATGGATCTGGGTGTCAAGTACACCAAGAAGCTCGACGATTGGACCCTGGATTTTGCCTACTATGTGGGTAGCGACCCGAGCTTCTTCGGACGCAGTCTCGACAGCGCGCGCTACAGCTATGACGTGGTGCGCTGGACCGAGTCGGCCGATGCCAACGGAAATGTCAGCTATGGCGGTGCCAACAACGGCTATGATGAACGCAACCAGTTCAACCTGCGTGCGATCTACAGCCTCAACGATGTGGGCATCCCGACCGACATCGGTGCTTCGCTGCAATATGGTCAGCTACGCGGCCAACGCACCGACGACGGCAGTCATTGGGCGGCCTCGGCGCACATGATCAACCGTCTCGACAATTGGACTCTGGCGACCCAGTTGACCCGCTACGAGTACGACATCGACAGCGACAACCCCTGGGGCACGGATACCCTGGTGCCGATGGGCGCCTATGATTTCGCTTGGCCAGCGGCTGCCAAGGCCTGGATTCCGGCAATCTCGCTCAGCTACAAACAGGAGACGCCCCAGATCCCCTGGCTCGACTATGTGCTGCCCTATGTCGAGTACAGCAGCATCGTCAAGGATGAGTCGGACTTCAACAACAGCGACATGTTCGTCGTTGGCGCGGCTTGGGCGCGCGGGGGCTGGTACATCTACAGCGACCTGGCCTATTCCAACGGCAACTACTTCGTCGGCACCGAGGCCGCCAATGATGGCGCAGACGATTACAGCAGCCTCTACGGCGTCGGCGACTTCGGCGCCAACGGCAACGATAAGTGGAACTACCGGTTCAACCTGAATCTCGGTTACTACTTCTAAGAGTCTGTTTAAGATCTTCTGAGCAGCACAGCCAAGAAGGCTAAGTGGACGAACTGCAGGCTGGTATTGAGCAGGCGCTCGTAGTTCGTCCACAGCCTTCGGTGTTTCTCCAGCCAGACAAAGCTGCGCTCGACCACCCAGCGCTTGGGTATCACCTTGAAGGCGTGGAACTCACTGCCCTTGGCACTCTGTACCGTCACCGCTGGACCCAAAGCCTCACGCGCCCTTGGTCGAAGGGCGCGCCCTTGTAGCCCCGCTTTTCGCACAGCACGCCGTGCACGCGCGCCATGCCACTCTCTTGCAACGCTCAAGGGCCTAATAACGATTGTAAACTGATTCTCAGAGCTTCTGGCGGCCATTGATGAGCACGCGTGCGTGCGCCAAACCGACATCTTGATTACCCGGTGGCGGCTCGGCATGTGGGTTAGACTAGAGCGAACGATATCAACGTTGCTGGGTAACCGAGCATGCTCATCAAGGACCAGTTTACCGCGATTGTCCTGACGCTCTTCGTGTGGGGTTTTGCCGGAGCGCTGTTTGGGGCGATCTTCGCGGGACTCTATCAGGTCTTGATCGTGTTAGGGCTGGTGGGCTGGCAGCCGCTGGTCATTGCCTCCGCCGCGGCCGCTATGACGACATCGGCGTTTTATAGCGCAATGCCGGTTGCGCTGGTCGGTACAATGGCGGGCGTCCTGGCCTCGATCGGCTATTTGATTGCGACCGGTCAAGAAATCGAGCTTTCGACCATCGTCGGCGTCGCGGGTCTGGTTGGCGTGGTCGCCGGCGGTTTCTATTCTTGGATCGTCAAGAGCGGGAGTCGTCCGCTCGCCGAGACGCTGACGGGGCTTATCGCGGGCCTGCTTGCGGGCGCCACGCTGTCCTTGGTGCTGGCTTTGTTGGGCGGGCATATGGGTATGTTTGCGCTGGCGGCGGGTGTCGTGGCCCTGGTCGGCACCTTCTTCCAGGTCTCAGAGCGATGGCTGGTCAAGCGCAGCCAGGGCTGGCTTCCCGATGCGCTGTCGGCGCCGGTGGTCGCGGGTCTAATTGCCGCAGTTGTGGGTGCAAGCATCTGGATTCTTGGCGGAAGCACGTCAGCGATGCTTGAGGCTGGCACGCGCGATGAGATCGGTAAGGTGCTCAATGATATCCCTCCCGGACTTATGGGCGGTCTGCTCGGTGGTGCGATCACGGGTATTCTGCTTGAGCTTTTTGGCTTTCGTCTGGAGGATCAGATCTGATTCCTGCCGCTGTAAAACCCGCATTGATTGGCGTTAGCTGCACATTCGCAGCCGCTATCCATCCCCGTCCTGAAGGGCGGGGTTTCTTACGGAGGAAAAGATGATTCAGTTACTGCTTGTGCTGGCGGTCGGTGTCCTGATCGGGTGGAACTGGGCGCAGCCGCTCTGGGCGAGGCGCATTCAGGCCCGGCTCGTCAATCTGATCAACCCGCCACCTGACAAGAGAGATTAATAAATAGCCGGTTGATTTAGACGCGAGGTGTAGTGCACATCTCGCGACTGGTCGACAGAGTTCAGATCGCGCCCCGTTTTTCGCAGACCTCCGCGCAGTTTAAGTCGCGCTCCAGCGCCGAGCTGCGACGCATGCTCTGCTGCCCCGGATTCTTGGGCTTTTTCATTCAGCTTGGCCGTAAGTGATAGAGGCGATTGGGCGTCAGTTGACAGCGTCCGGTGCGAAAGGCGTGACTGAGGCTGTTCCAAGTGTAGTCTTGCGCCGATGCAACCGCTTCGGCCATTTCCATGCCCCAGGCCAGGCGTGCGGCAATGGCGCTGGCGAGGGTGCATCCCGAACCATGGTAGTCGCCCGGCAGTCGTGGCCAGTTCCATTCGAGCCGGGCACCATTTGCGCCATAGAGACGGTTAGTCACTTGCTCGGTGTCGTCGTGGGCGCCGGTGATCAGTGCCCAGCGGATACCGGTGCTCAGCAAATAAGCGGCACAAGCGTCTGGCGAATCGCCGTCGGTGAGTGTGTAGGCTTCGGGCAGATTGGGTGTGACGAGCGTGCAGCGATGAAGCAGGTGTCGGCGCATCTGGTTGAGCAGCGCGGCATCGACGAACGCCTGACCGGCTCCGCTCGCCAGTACGGGGTCGAGAATGACGGGAAGATTCGGATGATCATGGATAATGCGACTGAGGGCGCGTGCGATCCCTGAGCTGGCGAGCAAGCCGATCTTGATGGCGTGGGGTGGGCTGTCGGCGATGAGCCTGCGGCACTGCGCCTCGACCTGATCGCACGATTGCGGGTAGATTTGGCGTAATCCGCACGTATCCTGATCGGTGAGTGCGGTCACCACTGTAACCGCGAAGGCCTGAGCGGCCAGAATCGCTTCGGCATCTGCTAAAATTCCCGCCCCTCCGCTCGGATCGTGACCACCAACACACAGAACGATGGGTCGTGCGACGTTTGTGGTCATCTGCGCCAACGTCCTTGGGGGTATAAAGTTTCTGACACTTCGAGTCGAGGCGATGCGCGTAACGGTTGGGGAGCGCTGCTTGGCAAGGGTTTCTCCGGTCGGGAACGAGTTGAAGTACGTGGTGTAAAGTCCGATCTGCTGGTTAAATTTGGTCTGTTGTGCGTGCCAGGCGTCGAGTCATTCATTCCGAGCCACGTTGGCGCGCCTGGATGGAGTAATAAAGTAATATGAGTACCTGTCAGTATCAGTGTCTCGTCTGCGGATTAATCTACGACGAAGCCGAAGGTTGGCCGGATGACGGTATCGCGCCCGGCACCAAATGGGAAGATGTTCCGGCGGATTGGAAATGTCCTGAGTGTGGGGTCGGTAAGGAGGACTTCGATCGGGTCGAGTTCTAGGCGTTGCGCAGGCCGCAGTGCTCGATATTGCGATTGATCGCGCTATGACATCGCCGCTGGGTTTCTCGACTACACTGCACTGCATGGAAGCAATGACTACCTCAACCCCCACACACCATGAGTGCGAGATCAGCCGCGAAGTGGCCACACTCGCCAGACACTACTGCGCTCTCATCGACTCGTCCTCGGCGGATCAAAAGCGCTGGCTGATTGGCGTGAAAGAAATGCTGCCGCGTCTCCATGCGATTGTCGCCTCGGTCGAGACGGATCAAGAGTATCTGGAGCACGACACGCGAGTCGATTTGGACGCGCGATTTGAGCTGTTTACACTGTTGCGCATGCTGCTCGGTGATCGCGACAGTTATTGGCTCGAGTTCGATTGCGCTGCCGATGGCGTGGAGGCAATGACTGGCAGTCTCGCAGACGATTTGACCGATATCTACTGCGAATTGCAGCAGGGCCTGCGGATTTACGAATCGAATCCGCACCACGCCATTGCCGCCTGGGCGAGCGGTTACGTGCAGCATTGGGGCGAGCATCTCATCGATGCCGAGCGCCATCTTGCGCAGTTAGGCGCGCAGTCGCGGCTAGAGCCTTAACCTCCTACTTTACGCTGGAATATCCAAGCAGCTTTCTGCTAGGCTTGAGAACCAATTTGCATGAATTTTACGAGGATCCGACCCATGTCCGCAGCGCTCAGTGAGACGGAATTGACGCTGACTCAGCCAGCCCAAGCCAAGATGACCGACCTTTTTCAGCAAGTCGACGCCAGCGTTCAAGGTGTTCGCGTGTTTGCAACGGCAGGTGGTTGCAGCGGCATAAGCTTCGGGATGACCTTCACCGATGCCATTGGCGACGACGATGGCGTGCTGGCATTCGACGATTTCAAAGTGGTCATTGACGACGACACGCTCGAGCATCTGCGTGGGGTCGAGATCGATTTTGTCGATAACGGCGACGGTAGCGCGACGTTCGTTTTCAACAATCTCCCCCAGCCAGGAGGTGGCGGTTGCGGGGGCTGCGGTTCATCCTCTGCTTCGGGCGGCGGATGTTCTTGACGCATGTTACCCGACACAATCCGGTGCACTGTGTCGATTGAGGTCAAAGGCCGGATGCGCTTCGCCTTGCTCATCTAGGCGGTCGCCATGGCCGACATCTCCCGAGATATCGCACTACCCTATCCTAATTAGCGGCTGCGCTTCAGGTTAGCTTTCCATGCGATCTCCGACCCCTTCTGATGATAGGGGCGGGGGAGGCTCCGTAATGATTCTTTAACTTTAAACTCGGTCTATCAGCATGATTAGGGTCGGAATTGTTGGAGGGACAGGATATACGGGCGCTGAGTTGCTGCGGATCCTGCTCCGTCATCCACAGGTGTCCATCTCGGCGATCACCTCGCGCGGCGAAGCGGGGCAGCCTGTTTCCGAGGTGTTTCCGCACCTGCGTGGGAGTCTCGACCTGTGCTTTACCGAGCCGAATCCAGATGCGCTCGCCGCATGCGATCTGGTGTTCTTCGCAACACCTAACGGGACCGCCATGCAGACAACGCCCGAACTGCTCGGGCGGGGCGTTCGTGTCATTGATCTGGCTGCGGATTTCCGTCTCAAGGATGTTGCACTCTGGGAGCGATGGTACGGGATGCCCCATCAGTGTCCAGAGTTGCTCGCCGAGGCTGCTTATGGTCTTCCAGAACTCAATCGCGAGGCCATCCGCGATGCGCGGCTCGTCGCCAACCCAGGTTGTTATCCTACTGCGGTAACCTTGGGTTTTCTGCCCCTCCTGGAGCAGCAGGCAATCGATCCTACATGGCTTATTGCCGATGTTAAATCCGGTGTGAGCGGCGCCGGACGCAAGGCGACGACGGGCCTGCTCATGGCAGAAGTCGGTGAGAGCTTCAAGGCCTACTCAGTGAGCGGCCATCGGCATGCTCCCGAGATCACACAGAATCTCAAGCAGTTTGCTGGCGTGGATGTAGAGCTGACCTTTGTTCCCCATCTGGTTCCGATGATCCGCGGAATCGAGACAACGCTCTATGCGCGGCTTACCGATACCTCGATTGATCTTGAGCGCTTGTATGCCGAGCGCTATGCGCAAGAACCCTTCATCGACCTGATGCCGGGCGGCCATCCAGACACGCGCTCGGTGCGCGGCGCCAATCTCTGTCGCATCGCTGTCGGCCGTCAGGGAGATGGCGGCGCTGTGGTGATCGTGCAATCGGTTATCGACAATTTGGTCAAGGGGGCGGCGGGGCAGGCCGTGCAGAACATGAATCTGATGTTTGGCGTTGCTGAGTCGACCGGACTAGAGGGATTGGCCTTGCTGCCCTAGTCGACATGCCTGATTCATCTCGGCGCTTCTCTTTTCGGCTTCTCGCGTCCGGGGCTTTTGCTCTTGCGGTCGCCGCCATCTTCTTGATCGGGTTTGAACTTGGTGGTGGCGCTTTGGGCCCCGGCACCGGCGTGACCTCAGCTGATTCCCTTCGCGTCCATTTGCTCGAAGAGCGCAATACCCTAGGTGCTTTGCTAGCCGAATCCGAGCGCCAGCGTATGATTCTGGAGCGCGCTGCTCAGATCGACAAGGAAGCCTTCCGCTTGCTGCAAGAGCGGTTGACGCAAGCCCAGGACGCTCGCTTGGAGCTGAGTCGCGAGTCAAGCTATCTCAAACGATTAGTTCAGGAAGACGGCAAGGGCGCCATCCAAGTCTATGATATGCGCCTCACACCTGGCGAAGAAGCAAGGGCTTTCCTGTACTCTTTCACCGTCACGCAACTGGTTCAGGGGGTTGGGCGCTCGCAGGGCGAAATGCACATGACCTTGGAAGGCATGCGCGAAGATGAGCGTGTGAGCTTAGATCTGGAACAGTTGCCAGAGGCGCATCCAAAGGCATTGATCATGGATTTCGAGCATTTCCAGAATTTCCAGGGTCGTCTCGAAGTGCCGTCTGATTTCACACCAACAGCGATTGTTATCGCGATCAAACCAACCTCTAAGCTGCTGCTGACCACATCCGTTATGTTTCCTTGGGAGCCCTCATCTCAGTAAAGTAAGCGGCTGCAATAACTGATCTGCACAGTTCAGTTGCTTGAAGCGCTTGTAGATCAGACACACATTTGCTTCAGAATGAACCACATGAGGATGCATCCAGAATGAATGCCGAAGTCGTCACAGACACTGCTCTGATCTTCACCCCTTCCGCTGCGTCCAAGGTGTCTGAACTCATCAGCGAGGAAGGCAATCCGGGCCTGATGCTGCGCGTTTACATCCAGGGTGGGGGGTGCTCAGGATTTCAGTATGGTTTTACGTTCGATGAAGAGATTCAGGACGGGGATACGGAGATCGTCACGGATGGCGTGACGCTCGTGGTGGACCCAACCAGCATGCAATATCTCACTGGCGCCGAAATCGACTACACAGAAGGGCTGCAAGGCGCTCAGTTCGTGATCAGAAATCCTAACGCAGCTACGACCTGCGGATGTGGATCGTCTTTCTCGGCCTAAAGCCGCTGACCTAAGCGATCGGGCGCATGCGAGGGCTAGTCTCGTGGCCCTGATTCAGCGGGCTGGTGCTTATTGCGTGGAATCTCGAGAGGGATAACCTGTGTGTCGCCACTGACACGGGTGCCAGGCTCCAATGGTGCGTTAACCAGAGGCGCGCTCGACCATAGATACAGAGCATATCCTAGCCCTATCAGTGCCACGAGGACTACAGCCCGCAGTAGGGACCGGCGGCCGATCCTGCGTTTTTTGTGGGGCGTCCACTCGGTCCGCTGGAATTTATGATCACGAATCATGAAGAAGCTGTAATTTCAGGCAAATATAAAGAGTTTCTTGCTGATGCAGTGTAGTCTGAATTGGTATTTTCGGACAAGGTTCGTGCATAACTTGCGTGGTTTCAAACCACGCTTAGGCCTTGTCACTGGATATTCCCCCATCATGCGCTTGGGTGTTTCACGCGTATTTAGACGGTTATTTTGAAGATGGATTCACTTGAGCAATCTCTTGCGCTGATTCGGCGCGGGACGGAAGAAATCCTGCTGGAAGATGCCTTACGCCAGAAGCTGGCGCTTGGGCGCTCCTTGCGAGTCAAGGCGGGATTCGATCCTACCGCGCCGGATCTGCATCTCGGTCATGCCGTACTTCTCAATAAGCTGCGCCAATTCCAGGAGCTAGGTCATGAAGTCCTGTTTCTGATTGGCGATTTCACCGGCATGATTGGCGATCCAAGTGGCAAGAATGTGACCCGCAAGCCATTGTCGCGCGACGAGATTGAGCACAACGCTGAAACCTACCAGGATCAGGTCTTCCGCATTCTCGATCCTGGCAAAACCAAGATCGTTTTCAACTCAGCGTGGCTCAATGAGCTAGGTGCAGCAGGTCTGATACAATTGGCCGCACAGCATACGGTCGCACGCATGTTGGAGCGCGATGATTTTTCCAAGCGCTACAAATCGGGTCAGCCCATCGCGATTCATGAGTTTCTCTATCCACTCATCCAGGGTTATGACTCCGTCGCGCTCAAAGCCGATATCGAGCTCGGGGGCACGGATCAGAAATTCAACCTGCTCGTCGGTCGTCAGCTCCAGGAGGCTTATGGTCAAGAGCCACAGGTCGTCATTACCCTGCCGCTCTTGGAGGGGCTCGACGGCGTTCAAAAAATGTCGAAATCGCTCGGTAACTACATCGGCATCACCGATGCGCCCGAAGAGATGTTCGGCAAGATCATGTCTGTTTCCGATACGCTCATGTGGCGCTATTTTGAACTGCTGAGCTTTCGCGACATGACCGAGGTCAGGGCATGGCAGGAGTCCGTTCGAACAGGGAGCAACCCTCGCGATATAAAATTCGAACTCGGTCTGGAGTTGGTCGGGCGCTTTCACGGCACTGAACAGGCTCGGCGTGCGAAAGAGGCATTCATCGCCCGGTTTCAGCGTGGTGCAATTCCCGATGCGATTGAGCAGATCGATCTTGCCTGCGGAGAGGCGCGCTCCATGGCGATCGCCAACTTGCTGAAAAATGCCGGGCTTGTGACTAGCACTTCGGAAGCGATCCGCATGATCCGGCAGGGAGCAGTCCGGCTCGATGGCGAGAGAGTAGAAGATGCTCAAACAGCCTGCATCGCGGGATCCGAGCATATCTATCAGGTAGGCAAGCGCCGTTTCGCACGCGTCCGACTGACCTGACCTCAAAGGTCTGTTTTTCCCTTGACTTTTTTATCGCGTGATCTACAATGATATTCCCCCTTGATGGATTTAGGGGTTTGTAGAATAAAGCGTTTGCGACGGAGTATTTAGTTGTTGACGTCTGATTGTATTGTTGTATACTGGTTGGTCTGGGCGGGTTATTTTCCTGCTTAGTATTTGCAGTATTTAGATCTTTAACAAGCTGTTCAGATAATTTGTGTGGGTGCTCTGATGTCGCT
>JARIBS010000125.1 GCA_029257385.1 Thiorhodococcus sp. | reverse complement strand
GGCGGACATCCCAAACGCTGAGGCGGCGCGTCTCTTGGCGGCTGGCCGAACGGGCCGCCTCTGCGACATCGAGCCGCTGCTTGATGATCGGCGCGAACCGCTCGGCCAGCTCCGGGCGCGCGCTGAGGATGTCACGCACGCACTTGAGATCGATACGGATGAGATTGACATCGCTCTTGGCGGAGTATTCCAGGAACGACGGGTCATTGGTCAGCATCGCGTTCATGCCGAAGTACTGACCTGCGCCAAGCGTCTCGGTGACCTTACGCGTGCGATTGGTGAGCGTGACGGCGGCCTCCACCAGACCGCCGGCGACGACGTAGAAGGAATCGCTTGCAGCGCCTTCGGCCAGGATGACCTGCCCGCTGTTGAAGTGGCAGTATTCGCTGCTGGCGGCGGCCCGCGCGATTTCCTCGTCGGTCAGCAGGGCGCCGATCGCCAGGCTGCGCAGCGCCAGCTCGATGCTCGGCGGCTCGGCGTTGACCTTGTGCGCGCGGCGCATGCGCAGCTCTTGCACATCGGCCGCGACCTCAATGCCGGCGTCGCGTAGCGCAAGGTGGATTTCGCGATAAAGCTCCTCGCGGGCGCGAAACATGGCGGGATAGTTATTCATATGGACCCAGACCATATAGGTATAGGGCTGGCTGGCTCCATCGTTCAGACGTACCACGGGATAGGGAAACTTCAGCACGCTCTCGCAGCGCAGCGCGGCATCCAACAGCAGTGCGCAGGTAAAGCGCGGGTCGACCTCGGCGGGTATCTTCACGAAGTACCAGGGGGAGTAGAGGTGTTGGGCGTCGTGCAGATTCTTGATCGGCTGCCCGGCCATCATGGAGTTGGGGATGATATGCGTGGAATTGTCCCAGCCGCGCAGGCGCGTCGCGCGCCAGTTGAGATCGACCACCTGACCCACGATCCCGTTGGTCAACTCCACCCAGTCGCCGAGCCGGAAGGGTCGCTCTATCCCCAGCGCGATCCCGGAGAAGAGATCGGTGAGGGTCTTCTGCAGCGCGAAGCCGAGCACGCCCGCGGCCACACCGGTCGAGACCCAGACACCGGTGAACGAATAGCCGCGTCGCCACAGAAACATGCCAAGCGCCAGCAACAGCATCGCGACGTAGATCAGACCGATGACGATCTTCGGCACGCGCTCTGAAATATCCTCCTCGACCCGATCGACCAGCATGACTTCGATCAGACGCGCGAGCGCCCATCCGGCGGCGAGATAGGCGAGCAACAGTGTCAGTGCGTAGACCGGCTCTTGTGCCTCTGGCAGATCCAGGCCAATCATGGCTTGGCGCAGGAGTGCGCCTGAGACAACAAACAGACCCGGCAGCAACAAAAGATCAACCAGGGCAGCCAGCCTCGGCAGACGTCTTGACAGGGGCTTCTCACGCAGTAGCCGCATGCTTGAGCGCCATGCCACGAATGCCAGCAGGGCGCCGAGAAACAAGTGCCAATTGTCCCGTACCAAGGTGTCGAAGAAGTCGATGATCGTGCTGATCCTCTAGCGTGCGGCATGCTCAGTGCAGGGCTTGGAGTATAGGCGTCTCAGGGTGCGCCTTCCATCGCGCGCGGTGTCGCGGATACGCGCGTTTGCTTGAGTCTCGCCGTTATGAATTTTTCGTCTTCAAACACCACTGTTCTATGTGCATAATGACCCACGAAAAACATAGGGCAGAGGGTAGAATATGCGCACAGACTCACGAGAGCTTCAGCAGGCTCTTCCGAATGGGGTGATGCTGAATGCTTATCCCGACAGTATCGGGGGAAAGTTGGCCGATATCGTCGGCTTGCTCAAGCGGCCGGAGTTTGAGAATACCTTCTCACTCTTCTACATTCTTCCCACGTTCTTCAATAGCGATCTGGATCGGGGATTTTCAATCATCGATTACGATCAGAACCAAGAGCTTGTTTCAAAACAGGATCTCCAGGATCTGAGCAAGCTCAATATCCTCTTAAAGTTCGATCTTGTCTTAAACCATCTGTCCGTCCGTTCACCGCAGTTCCAAGACCTGCTCAAACATGGAGATGATTCCGAATATCGGGATTTCTTCATCGACTGGAACGCGTTCTGGACCGGGCACGGAGAGATGGGTGCCGACGGGCATGTGGTGCCCAACGAGGATCATTTCAACCGGCTCTTCATGAGAAAACCCGGTGCGCCGATTCTCAAAGTCCGTTTCCCGGATGGGGCGGAAAAACCCTACTGGAATACCTTCTATCAAGAGATTTTCTATCGTCCCATTTCGCCGGGGGACCTTCTCGAGATCGAGGGCGTGACGCAATCCGATGCCGAGATACTCGCGGAGATCGTCAATGGTGCAATCGGCAGCAAGAGCGATGTGCGCGAGTTGGACTGGAGCGCCTTCTCCGATCTGCGCGAGGCCGTCATCTCGCTCGTCGAACGGGGGCGCGACTATCTGGGGCAGATGGATCTCAACGCCAACTCAGAGCAGGTCTGGGACTTCTACGATGAGACTCTGCGCAAGCTCAGTGACTATGGGGCAAAGATCGTCAGGCTCGATGCGTTCGCCTACCTGCACAAAGTGCCCGGCGAGGTCAATTTTTTCAATCGACCGGGCACCTGGGAGTATTTGGAACGTCTCAGAGGCATCGCCCGCAAGTACGATCTAATCGTTTTCCCGGAGATCCATGCCGAGTACGGCTGCGGGCTGCACGAGGAGGTGGCCGGGGAGGGGTTCCCGATCTATGACTTCTTCTTCCCCGGTCTAGTGATCGATGCCCTGGAGCGCGGCACCAACGCGTATCTACTGAAATGGATCAGGGAGATCCAGGAAAAGGGCATCAAGACGATCAACATGCTTGGTTGTCACGACGGGATTCCGGTGCTCGATCTGGGTGGCAAGCAGATCAATAATACGGTCAAACCGGGCCTGCTCAAGCAGACGCATATCGACGACGTCGTCGATCGTATCATCACGCGCGGCGGCAGGGTCAAGAGTCTCTACGGACCGGATGGGCGAAAGATCGCTTACTATCAGGTCAACGCGACCTTCTTCAGCGCGCTCGGCGAAGACGAACGCAAATTCTTGCAGGCGCGCGCGATCCAGATGTTCATGCCGGGTATCCCGCAAGTCTGGTATCTGGATCTGTTCGCCGGCAAGAACGACTATGCGGCGGCGGACATGGGCGGGGCGGGCGGACACAAGGAGATCAATCGCACCAATCTGACTCTGCAGGAGGCCGAGGCGGGTCTCGCGCTGCCGATCGTGCAGAACCAACTGAGTTTGATCCGGTTGCGCAATACCTCGCCCGCCTTCCAGGGCGATCTGGAAATCCGCGAGACGCAGTCGTGCATGCTGCATCTGACCTGGTCTCATGAAGGATATACGGCGACCCTGGAGGCGGATCTGTGCGAACACGGCTTCAGCGTTCGCCACCAAACGCCAGAGGGTGAGGAGAGCTTGCTGCAGTTTCTCTAACGGCCCAAAGTAAAAACCCCGAGACCCGCTCGATGTTCGGCGGGACGGGGCGCATAGAGGGCGTCCAACCCGAAACCCTGCGCATAATCCGGTCTATTTTGCGGAGTACACCTGATGAAGATCCTTGCTACCGATCTGGATAGAACCCTACTGCCGAACGGTCATTGGGAGGGCGATCCAGGAGCGATCGACCTCTTCAACAGGCTCACGCAAGAGCACGCAGTCACCGTTGTCTACGTGACGGGACGCAATCTGAGCCTCACCGAGCAGGCCATTGCGGAGTTCGGCATCCGCTATCCCAGCGTCTTAATCGCAGACGTCGGCACCTCGATTCATACATACACACAAGGCGAGTGGGTGCTGGATGAAGGATGGGTCGAGCACGTGAAACGCGCCAGTCCACGCTGGAACGTCGCAGCGATCAAGACCCTGGTCGCAGACATTGCGGGGATGCGCGAGCAGGAGGCCGAACATCTCAACCAGTTCAAACAAAGCTACTACGTCGAGCACGCCAAGAGCGAGACGGTTTTGCGTCAAGTCGAGGAGCGCGTCAAGGACCGGTTCGATGAAGTCATCGTCTACAGCTTCGACTCACACAACGGTAATGGCCTGCTCGACTTTCTGCCCCAGAGTGCGACGAAACAGACAGCCCTAGAGTTCGTCGCCGAGGCTCATGGGTCTGCGATGGACGAGGTCGTATTCTGCGGCGACAGCGGCAACGATATCTTTCCCCTCACGGCGGGTTTCTCTGGAGTTCTCGTCAGGAATGCCGATGATCAGTTGGTCGAGCATGTGAAAGAGGCAATGGCGCGCAACCCGACGCTCAAGGTGTATTTTGCCAAGGGCAATTTCATGGGTCTGAACGGTTACTACGCCAGTGGCGTGATCGAGGGCGCCTATCATTACGGGCTTTTTAGTTGACGCCAGTCTCACACGTGGGCGCTATCGATATTCCATCTTAAAGTGTGGGATTTGCGCGCAAGCGCTGATGCCTGGCTGATAAAGCAGGGTCGACGGATATCGCTCTTGCAGCCGTGCATCAGCCCTTGTAACGAGCGTCTAACAGCAAGGGTTTCATAACGCACTGATTTTCATTAAATGTCTCGCATGCGTGATATGCATCGGCATTTTTCGAGTTATTTTGCATTCAGCTCGAAAGCAATCAGTGCGTTACTTTTCTGTAATATTCCTGTATCTAAGTTAACGCTCTGAGTGATTGGCTGTCCTTGCCAACGATCGGGGCAGCTCACTTGAGAAAGCTAGGCCTGGCGCCTCAGATGAGACAGTGTTGGTATCTCAGTGTGTCCCATACTCGCACCTGGGCGGCCCGCACCAAAACACGATCCCAATAAATAAATCAATAGCAACGGGAGGATTTCGAATGAAGACTGGTAACAGGCTGACGTCCATGTTCGGTCGCTCGCCTTTCAAGCCCCTGCAGGATCACATGGGTATCGTCAATGAGTGCGCGGCTGAGGTGCCAGCACTCTTTGAGGCGTTGATCGGGGGCGATCGGGCCGAGCTGGAGCGGATCAAGACCACGATCTTCGAGAAGGAGCAGCGCGCCGACGATGTGAAGAATCAGATGCGCATGAACCTGCCCCAGAGTCTCTTCATGCCGGTCGCTCGGCGCGATCTTCTGGAGATCCTCCACGTCCAAGACTCCATTGCCGATACCGCGCAGGACATCGCCGGCCTGCTGGTAGAGCGCGACATGGTGGTGCCGGAGAACATGACCGAGGATCTGCGCGCGCTCGTGCAGCGCTGCGTCGATAGCTGCACGAAGGCAAACGAGATCATCGGCGGTCTCGACGAGCTGGTCGCGACCGGGTTTCGCGGCCGCGACGCCGAACTGGTCGAGCAGATGATCAATGATCTCAATCTGATTGAGGACGAGACCGACCAGCTCGGCATGGCGCTGACGCGCGCGCTGTTCGCGCAGGAAGACAGCCTCAGTCCAATCTCGGTGATGATGTGGTATCAGATAATCCAATGGATCGGCGATCTGGCGGATTACTCAGAAAAGGTCGGCAATCTCCTCCGGCTACTGATCGCCCGTTGACCGGTGGTCGTCCCAAGCCCACGAAAGAATGTTCGCGCAGGCTCGCGACCGGCTCCGACGTCGGGCATGTTCGGTCGAGCGCGTACACAATTCAAATCATAATGATGTTAATGGGGGAACCTAGATGGAGATAATCGCCGAGTGGGGCACCGTCTTTCTGATCATGGCCGTCGTCTTTGGCGTCTTTATGAGCTACGGCATCGGTGCCAACGATGTCGCCAACGCGATGGGGACGTCGGTCGGTTCCGGTGCCATCACCGTCAAGCAGGCGATCATCATCGCCGCGATCTTCGAGTTCGCCGGCGCCTTCATCGCCGGGGGTAATGTCACCAGTACCATCCGCAGCGGCATCATGGACGCGAATGCGGTTGCGGGCAGCCCTGAACTGCTGGTCTATGGGATGCTGGCCTCGCTGCTGGCGGCCGGAATCTGGCTGATGGCCGCCTCCAGTCGAGGCTGGCCGGTCTCGACGACGCATTCCATCGTCGGCGCCATCATCGGTTTCGCCGTCGCGGGTATCGGAATCGATGCGGTCCACTGGGGGCAGGTCGGTGGGATCGTGGCCAGTTGGTTCGTTTCTCCGCTGATCGGTGGCGTCATCGCGCTGCTGCTCATGCTGAGCATTCGAAAACTGATCCTCAACACCGATAATCCCTTCAAAAGCGCCAAGAAATGGGGGCCGGTGTACGTCTTTCTGGTTGGCTGGATCGTCAGTCTCGTAACCCTATTCAAGGGGCTCAAGCATCTTGATCTCGAACTCTCGACGCTGGAGAGCGTCATCGCAGCAACCGTGATCGGTATCATGGTGGCGTTCATTGGCAAGCTCATGATCGATCGCGTCAAGGTCGACGAGAAGGCCGATCGGCGCTTCCATTACGCGAGTGTCGAGAAGGTCTTCGTGCCCATGATGATCTTCACGGCCTGCGCGATGGCCTTCGCACATGGCTCCAACGACGTCGCCAATGCGATCGGCCCACTCGCGGCGGTGGTCTCGGTCGTCCAGAGCGGTGGCGAGATCGGGCAGAAGGCCGGTCTGCCACTGTGGATCCTGGCGCTCGGCGGGGCGGGCATCGTCCTCGGTCTCGCGACCATGGGCTATCGGGTTATGCTGACCATCGGCACCAAGATCACCGAGCTGACGCCAACCAGGGGCTATTGCGCCACGCTTGCCGCCGCGACGACGGTCGTGCTCGCATCCAAGACCGGCCTGCCGGTCTCGACCACACAGATCGCGGTGGGCGCGGTGATGGGGGTGGGGCTGGCGCGCGGAATCGGTGCATTGGACATGCGCGTTATTCTCAATATCATGGTGTCTTGGGTGGTCACCTTGCCTGCTGGGGCTATCCTGTCGGCATTGTTGTTCTTTCTCTTTAAAGGTATTTTCAGCTAATCGTAACGTGTTGGGGGTGGCCGGGTGTATGTAGCATCGCCTCGGCCGCCCTCTGCGCTTTATGACGCGCCGTGATGAGAGGCAGCGGCTCAATGTGATCAGATCCGCTTTATCAGCCAGACTAAACTGGCATATTTCGCGATGTTCGCCATCATGCCTGCTTGGCACGCGTTGATTTAGCGCCATCCGCGAACACTCCGGATCAGGCTGTTTTCTGAGGTTCTGAGCGGAACGCGGGATGGATCCAGGACGCAGCCATTGCGATCAGCTCCAATCGGATCAGGATAGCCACCGATGAGCCCAATCTTCGGTTCGGTCTCGCTGGCTTTGGAACCGGCGCGCGATATACAGATCGTTAGGGGTATACGCTTTCCTGCATCGATCAAACCGAGCCGCCTGCTGGTGACTGGGCCGCCCGGCTCGGGTAAAACCACACTGATCAATCGCTTGCATGGTTGGCCAGAAGAAGGCTATGTTGATCTGACAGTCAACAGGTGGTGGAGGGCGCAAGCCCTTGCGCTCCGCCCGCGCGAGATCCACCTTGGTCTGCCATTCCTGGGTTTTGAGAAAGGCGTGGCCTTATTCGAACCCCATTGGCTGAAGCGCTGGCAAAGCCTTCAGGTTGACTTCGATCGCATTCGCTATCCGCCCTACAAGGCGCATCTGTGGTCGGTCGACTGGCGTGCACGCTATGTCTTTGAGTTTTTGCTGCCGAGCGCAGAACAGATCTTCAAATGGCGCAGCGCGCGCGCGCTGCGCGGCACCCATCCAGTCGACAACACGCTGGACCTGGAGCACATCCGCCAGCAAGTGTCGTTGTTTGCGCTTACTGCGCAACATTTCCACCAGCATGGTATGCAGGTCTATATTCGTCGTGAGCGCGACGACTGGGCACCCTGGTGCTTTGTGGATTCCTGAGTCCAGCGGCGCGGCACCGTTTTTGCTTTTGCTGCGATAGACATTTTCAAGCGCTAGGGCTGGACTGCCAATGGCAAAGATTTTCGTGACCGACGTGGCCGGTGAGAACCCGGTGCCGTTCCTGCGAGGGATTCTGACCCGCTCGCTGACTGATGCCGGAATGAGCTTCGAGGAGGCCTACCAGCTCGCCTCCGATGTGCGTAATCAACTCGGTGATGGGGCGAGCATCACCAATGACAGCTTGTATGCCATGGTGGTCGAGTTTCTGCGCATGCATTTGCCAGCGGTGATCGCCGAGACGTACGAGACCAGGCGCGCGCCTGAGTCAGGGCTTCAGGTGCGCCACCCGAACGGTGAGCTGCTGCCCTTCTCGCGTATCGAGCACACTCGCTGTCTCGCCGCCTGCGGTCTGAGCGCAGAACAGGCAAGCAATGCCAGTAGCATGGTCTTAAATGAGATCGGTACGCGCCAGCTGCGTGAGATCGGCTCCAACGAATTGCGCGAAATGTCCCAACATTGTCTGGAGATCCATTTCGGCCATCGCGCAGCGGAACGCTATCGCATCTGGATAGACTTCATCCAGAGCGGTCGACCGCTGATTCTGCTGATCGGTGGCGGCACTGGCAGTGGCAAGAGCACGATTGCCACCGAATTGGCGCATCGGCTCGGCATTGTACGTACGCAGTCGACTGATATGTTGCGCGAAGTCATGCGTATGCTCCTACCGCAGCGATTGCTGCCGGTCCTGCACCGATCCTCATTCGATGCGGGTCGAACAGTATCAGACGGTAGCGGAGAGGATCCGCTCGCAGGCGTCGCTGAGGGCTATCAGCGCCAGCTCGAGCTGCTGGCGCTGCCCTGCGAAGCGGTCATCAACCGCGCGATTCGCGAACGGGTGTCTTTGATCATTGAGGGCGTGCATGTCCATCCGGGATTGGCCGAGCGACTTGAGTCCGGCGACGATGCGGTCCTGGTCTCCATCATGCTCGGCGTGCTCAAGCCAGAGGAGCTGCGCGCGCGCTTGAGTGGTCGCCGCAATGATGCCCCGGCGCGCAATACCCGGACCGATCCATCCAACTTTCAGCGCATCTGGCATCTTCAAGCCTATCTGCTCGCTGAGGCCGATCGCATCGGCACGCCAATCATCATCAATGACAATCAAGAGGCAGTCACGACCAGGGTGCTGCGCACAGTCATCGATGTACTCGATGCCGCAGAGCGAGCCGCATGAGGCTAAGGCGCGCGAGAGAGAGCGTCAAACGCCAGTAGCGGCGAAACCTGAAACTGTCTGTAGAGAGACCTATCGCGATGCTGGATTTCGATACCTGGAACCTTGAGCTGGTTGTGCGTGGGATCATGCAGGTCGTGCTGCTAGGCGCCTCGGCCGTATTTTCGGGTTCGGAGACGGCGCTCTTTTCACTGAGCCGCATCGATCTACAGAATCTGCGTTATCGTCGCGATCCGCACTCCGAAGGCATCCATGCCATGCTCGACGAGCCGCGCCGACTCATCATCTCCATACTCTGCGGCAATGAGCTGGTCAATATCGCCTCGACCGTGAACATGACGGGGATTCTCCTGATCCTTTTCGGCCAGGATGCGGGCTGGATCAACATCCTGGTGATGGTGCCTTTGTTGCTCCTAGTCGGCGAGGTCACGCCCAAAACGATTGCGGTGAACCATCCGCTGGGCTTTGCGCGTCAGATCAGCGCGCGCGTGCTGCCGCGCTGGATCGTGCTGGTGACACCCCTGCGCGAGGTGGTGAGACAGGTCGCTGATCGGGTGACGACCCTGCTGGTTGGCGAGGCCGTCGCGCGCGAGAACCTACTGCGCACCGACGAGCTTAAGAGCCTGCTTGAGGAGGGCGAGGAGACCGGCATCATCGATGCGACCGAGCGGGTGCTCATCGACAACCTACTGGAGGCGGCCGAGACCGATATCCTGCATATCATGACGCCTGGACCCCGGCTGTGTTTGCTCGATGCCGATCAGCCGCTACCGGACCTCATCCGCGCCTTTCGCGGTTATCGTCACCCACGGGTGCCGGTGTATTCCGGACATTGGGACAATGTGATCGGCTTTGTCCATTCCGAGGATGTCCTGCGGCTGGTGCGCGGCGGCGCGGATCTCGACGATCTGAGTCTTGAGAGCATCCTGCGGCCGGCCAACTTTTTGCCCCCGACGGTCAAGGTCGACGAGCTGTTTAATTTCTTCCAGGAGCACAAGACCCGCGCCTGCATCGTGCTCGGTGAGTTCGGCGAAGTCTTGGGAATCGTCACGATGAAAGACGTGCTGTCGTTCATCTTCGGTGAGCTGACGACCCAGTTGCACGGCAGTGATGAGTACGAGCGTACCCCCGAGGGCGATATCGTCCCAGGCTGGATGCGGCTGCTGGATTTGTACACGTTCACCAATATCGATCTCGACGATCCAACAATGACCACGATCGGCGGCCTCGTGTTTCGGCTGTTTGGGCGGCTGCCCCAGGTCGGTGAATGTGTCGACTTCGAGGGCTATCGCTTCGAGGTGCTCGGAATCGATGGTTTGCGCATCAGCCGGTTGCTCATTGCGCGTTCCTCTGCGGCCAGGGTAGAGGCTAACCCGGTCTCTGACTCGATGTGCGAGGAAGACGAAACGGCGTCGAGTTCGTCGGCAGAGACGCTTGAGGCGACTGCAGCGGACTCGCATCGTCAAACAGAAACGTCGCATGAGCGCTCGACCACACGGGAGGATGTCTGATGGATTGGCCGATTGCACTGCTGGTGATGTGTGTATTCTTGCTGTTGAAGGCGTTCTTCTCCGGTTCCGAAATCGCCATCGTCAACTCCGACAAACTCAAGCTGCGTCACCATGCCAAGCAAGGTGACCGCAAGGCCGCGCTGCTGTTGGAGATGTTCCGTACCCCCGAGGTCGTCTTGGGCACGACGCTCGTTGGCACCAATTTGGCCACGGTGATCATATCGACCCTGGGCGCGCTCATTTGTATCGAGTTGTTCGGTGATGTCGGCGATCTGATTTCAGTGCTCCTGCTGACCCCGTTTCTGCTGATTTTCGGTGAAGTGGTGCCCAAGAGCGTCTTCCAGCAGAAGGCCGATACCATAGCCCCCAATGTGAGCGCGCTGCTGCGGTTTTTCTCGTATCTGTTCTATCCGCTGATCTTTATCTTCAGCCGTATCGCGCGTTTCGCGACCCGGCTCGTAGGCGGCACTTCGGCGCGTCAGAACCTCTTTATCACACGCGAGGAGCTGCGGGCGCTACTCGACGATGGTGAGCCGACCGGCGGCGGCAGAAGTGTCGACAGACAGAGCATCCGACGCATCATTCGCTTTGCCGACACAACGGTGGGGCAGGCGATGATTCCGCTGGCGGATGTGGTAGGTATCAACGAGATGCGCAGCACCGCTGACGCGGTCCGGCTGGTGATGAAGCATGGCTACAATCGTTTGCCGGTCTATCGTGGCAATATCACCAATCTAAAAGGCGTACTGACGCTCAGCACCTGGGATTTGCTCGATGAAAGCATCGACGAGCGTCCCATGTCCGATTTTGTCCGCCCGCCACTCTATCTGAGCCCGAACCAGACCATCGACCAAACCCTCCCGTTGTTGCAGGCACGCGAGGATCACATGGCCATCGTCATCGATGAGTTTGGATCTGGAGTTGGCATTCTGACCATGGAAGACGTCTTCGAAGAGGTTGTCGGCGACATTGATGTCGGCTATGACTTTGATGACTATCGACCGAAGCGACAGTATTTCATCGAGACCAGCGGCGCTACGGCCTATCGTACGAGTGGACGCACGCCCTTATCTGAGATCAACGACGTGCTGCACATCAAGTTGCCGCTCACCGAGGCCCATACGATCGGCGGTTTCATCAGCGCGCGCTTGCGTCGGCTCGCGAGCATCGACGATGCGGTGGAAGAAGAAGGCTACCGCTTTATTGTCGAGGAGGCCGACGACCGTACCGTATTAAAAGTACGCGCCGAGCAGATCTGAGACGGAAAACAGCCGCACATCATCAATACCCAGAGGATATCAATGCAAAAAGATGACGAGACGTCATACGTTCCCAGGCAGCTAAAGGTCGCGATTCGATTGGCCGGCCAGCAGGCGATCACGACCTGTACCACCAGTGCCATCGCACAAGACGCTCTACTGATCAGCGGATGTCCGTATTTTCCCGCCGGATGCGAATTGGCGCTGACCCTTGAGTTGAAGAGTGGCGAGACGGTGTCTTTTGACTGCATGAGCGAGGGTCTTGTCGGGCAGGATCAACGACTGCGCTATCATCGACTTGGCTTCGAGCAGCGTGTTCGTCTAGAAGAGCTCATACGCCCACACTGGGACGGCATCGACCTGCTCGAGGGCCTTATGACATTGTCTGGCCTGTATGGGGCAACCACGCTGAAAGAGTGTTTGTATATAACGGGTCTGCTCGAACGGATACAACCGCGCTTGCTGCACCTCCCTAGCTCGGCGGTCTGACGAGACTACGAGTTTCGCAGAGAACAACATGCGTCTGATTGTCCTGCGCCATTACAAAACCTTCAGCAACGCCAATCGGCGTATTCTTGGCTGGACAGACTCTGCACCAGTGCCTGGTTGGGAGGGCACTCTGGCACAACTCGATCAAGTCCTCCAGAAACATGCTCTAAGGTTCGACTATCTGTATTCAAGCGGCTTGATCAGGGCGCGTGAAACCGCCCGCTGGATTGCCCGGCAGCGCCCAGGCGCGCCGCTGCGCGAGCGAGCCGAACTCAATGAGGTCGACTACGGCGACCTGGCTGGGTGCTCCAAGGACTGGGTCGAGGCGCACTACCCGCAGTATAAAAACGATCCGGGCTATGTCTTTCCCAATGGCGAGAGCTTTGAACAGATGCGTGAGCGCAGTCGACGCTGCCTGATCGAGCTGGAGCGCGAGCACGCCGAACAGACCCTGTTGCTCGTCGTGCATGCTGGGGTCATTCGTGGCCTGATTACCCATTTCCTCAATTTGCCATTTGTCGGCAATCTGAGACAAAAAATCCCTCATCGTTACATTGGCGATTTTTTGATCCAGGATCAACGCTGTATCTGTTATGACGAACTCGGCGTGCCCTCAGGCTTCGTGCGTGATGGCATCATCGAAATTCCATATCTAGCGCATCCCGCACGATCATAAGGGCGCTTGTGAAGCAGGTGCGGATGGGACTGATACCAGCCTTGGGCTATCGAAGTCTACCGGATGCCAAAAAAGACGTTGGGAGCTATCTGATGGGCTACCATAACCGAGCCATCGCAGGCGCAGCCCGCAACTCCAGGAGTTGCGGGCTGTCGCCGAGCGCATGGATTGCGGCGTGTTTGCCGAGTGCGAGCGGGCGATGATTCGCCAACGGGTTCGCGCCGGTCTCGAACGCGCGCGGGCACAAGGCAAGACCCTTGGCAGGCCTCGGGCGCCTGAAGTGGTCGAGGAACATATCCGCGCGGCGCGCAGGCAAGGCAAAGGTATCGATAGATGCGTTGAAAATTCTTAAGCGGACCTAATCATCACGATGCTGCGGCGCTTACTGACAATCTTCGTTGTCCTTTCGATGCTTGGGTATGCCAACGCCCAGGCATTCGATACGCACGCGCTCGACTTCTCCGACCAAATCGAAATCGGTGTTCACGACCACTCGCAGAGCGCGCTCGACGAGGCCGGCTGCGATCATTGCTGCCACGCCTCCGCGCATCTGGTGGGGCTGACCTCGTCCCCCCCGAAACTTCCTGCTCCGCGAATGGACAGCTTCTGTCCCGACCCGGACTGTCTGCTCGCAAGCTCCTTCTCCGCCCCGCCGCTGAGACCCCCGCGATCCTGAACGGCTGATCGCTTGATTGCCGCGTCCACCACGCGGCCAGTCTGTTCCTTTAGGTCGGGAGAGCTTCCGTATGTTGATTCCTCGCGCAGTCGTAGGAACGCGGCGCATGAGCGCGTTCTTTGCACCTCTTGTCGCTTTCGTGGCGCTTCAGGCGCCGCTGTCGGTCGCCGCAGACAGCCACGCACCGTCATCTGCTGCCGAAAAGCACGATCACCCAACCCACGACGACCACGCTTCCGTCCCTGGTCCACATGGGGATAACGAAGCGCATGATGGCCACGACACGGCCACCGGCGTTCCCGCTGGCGACTCGGATCATGAGCACGATGGCGATCCGATACACGAAGAAGATCCTCATCCAGAGGCGCAGGGAGAGGACCACGAGGAGAGCACCGAAGTGCACCTCTCTGCGGAGCAGCGCCGGACCCTCGACCTAGAGATCACGGCGCTGGAGCCCCGCGCCCTCGGGAGCAGCTTCCGCGTGCCCGGCGAGGTTCGACTCAACGCCTACGCCACGGCCCAGGTGACTCCGCGCATCGAAGCCCAGGTGCTCGCGCGCCACGCCCGACTCGGGGATCAGGTCGAAGCGGGAGAGCCGCTGGTAATCCTGTCCAGCGTCGGCATGGCCGAGGCCCAGGGCGACCTGGTTGTGGCCGAGCGCGAATGGCAACGGTTGACCAAGCTCAAGGGTCAGTTCGTCTCGGATACCGAATACCTGGCAGCGAGCGTCGCGCGCCAGAAGGCGCTTTCCAGTGTGCTCGCCTACGGGATGACGCCGGAACAGGCGAAAGCTCTAGTCGCCGCCTCCGAAAAGGCCGACGGCACCTTCGAGCTGTTGGCCCCGCAGAGCGGGACCGTTGTGCGCGACGAGTTCGTCCTTGGGGAACTGGTGAAACCCGGCCGGGTGTTGTTCGAGATCACCGACGAGTCCGTGCGCTGGATCGAGGCCCAGATGCCGCCGGAAGAGGCGGCAGTGGTCTCGGCCGGCGATGGGGCGCGCATTGCCTACCGAGACACCTGGCTGGACGGTCGGGTGACGCAAATCCATCACCTTCTCGACGAGGTCACCCGCACCCAGGCGGTGCGCGTTGAGGTTCCCGACCCGGATCATCGCCTTCACCCCGGGGTCTTCGTCGATGTTGTCATTCTCGTCGGCGAAGGCGAGCCGGTGCTCGCGGTGCCAGAGGCCGCTGTATTGCGTGGCCCGGACGGGGATTGGCAGCTGTTCGTCGCCGAGGGTGAGGACAGCTTCATCCCGGTCGAAGTGACGCTGTTGCGTATCGCTGGCGGTATGGCCGTCATCGAGGGTGTTCCCGCCGGCACGCCGGTTGTCACCCGAGGCGCCTTCTTCCTCCAGTCAGAGCTGGCGAAGGCCGGCTTCGACCCGCACAACCACTGAGGACGCAAGGATGCTGGATAAATTCGTTGAATCGGCGGTGCGCAACCGCCTGCTGGTGCTACTCACCCTGATTGCGCTACTTGGCGCAGCGGCGCTGCTTGTCCCCCGGCTGAACCTAGACGCCTTTCCGGACGTGACAAATGTCCAAGTTACCGTCAATACCGAGGCGCCGGGGCTCGCCGCCGAGGAGGTGGAACAGCTCATCACCTTCCCCGTCGAGGCGGTGATGTATGCCCTGCCCGATGTCAGCCAGGTGCGCTCCATTTCCAAGACCGGTCTCTCTATCGTCACTGTGGTGTTCACTGAAGGGACCGATATCTACTTCGCGCGCCAGTTGGTCTTTGAGCGTCTGCAGGATGCTAAGGAACAGATCCCGACCGGCGTTGGCACGCCGGAGATGGGACCCAACACCTCCGGCCTAGGCCAGGTGTTCCAGTACATTCTGCGCACGGACCAGCCCGAGCGGTTCGATACCATGGCCCTGCGCGGCCTCAACGACTGGGTGGTCAAGCTGCTGCTGATGCCGGTGGACGGCGTCACCGAGGTGCTCTCCTTCGGTGGCGAGGTGCGCCAATACCAGGTGCTCGCCGACCCCAAGCGGCTGCTCTCCTATGGCCTGTCGGTGCAGGACCTGAGCGCGGCCATCGAGGCCAACAACCGCAATGCCGGCGGCTGGTACCTGGATCGCGGGGCCGAGCAACTCAGCATCCGCGGCGTCGGCTGGGTGCGCCCTGGGGAGGATGGCCTGCGCGATCTCGGACATGTCCCGCTCAAGGACGTGGACGGTGTACCGGTGCGGGTCCGCGACGTGGCCGAGATCGCCTTCGGCCCGGAAATCCGCCAGGGCGCGGTCACCATGAGCACGCGTGGCACCGACGGCGCACCACGCGCGATGGGGGAGGTCGTTGCTGGCATCGTGCTCAAGCGCATGGGCGCCAAT
Source organism: Thiorhodococcus sp. (assembly GCA_029257385.1). Taxonomy (GTDB): domain Bacteria; phylum Pseudomonadota; class Gammaproteobacteria; order Chromatiales; family Chromatiaceae; genus Thiorhodococcus. Next base: position 29,117 of record JARIBS010000125.1, on the reverse strand, counting down.
ACCAAGGCGACCATCGACGGCATACAGGCGCGCCTGCCGGCGATCCAGCAGGCGCTGCCGGAGGGCGTGACGATCGAGGCCTTCTACAACCAGGCAGACTTGGTGGAGAAGGCGATCGCTACGGTCACTGGCGCACTGGCCCAGGCTTTCGTGCTGATCGTCATCGTGCTTGCCCTGTTCCTGCTCAACATCCGGGCAACGCTGCTGGTGCTGATCTCCATCCCTTTGTCGGTGGGTATCGCCCTGATGATCATGGCCTGGTGGGGCATCTCCGCCAATTTGATGTCACTGGGCGGCCTCGCGATCGCCATCGGCATGATGGTCGATGGATCGGTCGTCATGATGGATAACATTTTCAAGCACCTCGCGCGCGCCGATGGCGAGGGCGGAATCGCGCTGCGCATCGAGGAGGCGGCGCGGGAGGTCGGTCGCCCCGTGTTTTTCGCCGTTGGGGTCGTGGTTGTGGTCTTTGCGCCGCTCTTCACCCTTCAGGGGGTCGAGGGCAAGCTGTTCCAGCCCATGGCGGTGGCCATCGTGTTGGCAATGATCGCCTCGGTTCTGGTCGCCCTGACCGTGGTGCCGGCACTCGCCAGCTATGTCTTTCGCCGTCCCGTAAAGGCGCGCGTCAGCCCCTTTCTATTCCCGTTCGAATGGTCCTATCGTTGGCTGTTGCGCGGCGCGCTGCGGGTCCGTTGGCTGGTGTTGCTGATCGCGCTCGCTTTGCTGGCCGGGGCGCTTTGGCTGGTGCCTAAACTCGGAACCGAGTTCGTGCCCGAGCTCGAGGAGGGCACCATCAACATCCGCGTAACCCTGGCACCTTCGTCGAGTCTCGGCACGGCACTGGCCGTCGCAGCCAAGCTGGAGCCGATTCTCATGGATTTTCCTGAGGTCACGTACGCCTCCAGCCGGATCGGGCGAGCCGAACTCGGCGGTGATCCCGAACCAGTCTCCAACATTGAGATCTACCTGGGACTTCTGCCCCAGGTCGAGTGGACCACGGCCGGCACGCGCGCAGAACTGCAGGAGCGCATGGAGCAGGCCATGTCCGCTCACCCGGGGCTCCTGTTTTCCTTCTCCCAACCCATCGCCACACGGGTCGACGAGCTGCTCTCCGGGGTCAAGGCTCAGCTCGCCATCAAGCTCTTCGGCCCAGATCTGGACGGGCTCGCCGAGTATGGCAAATCCATCGAAGCGCTGGTCAAGGAGGTTCCCGGCATCCGCGACGTGGCCTTGGAGCCCATCGCCGGTGAATCTCAGCTGGTGGTCCGGCCGGACCGGGATCGGCTGGCGCGATTCGGTATTCCGGTGGCCCAGGTGATGGCCCTGGTGGAGGACGCCATCGGCGGCGCCGAGGCCGGCCAGGTCATCCGCGGCAATGAGCGCTACGACATCCTGGTTAGGCTCGCACCCCGCTACCGCGACAGCGTCGAGGCGATCGGCGACCTGATCCTGACGGCGGCCAACGGCGCCTGGGTGCGTCTGCGCGATATCGCCGAGGTGGCGATCGAGTCGGGACCGCCTCAGATCCGTCGGGACGACGTCCAGCGTCGCGTTGTGATCGAGGCAAACGTGACCGGCCGCGACATGGGCGGTGTCGTGACGGAGATCGATCGACGCATCGCCGATGAGATCAATCTGCCGACCGGCTACAACGTCGTCTTCGGTGGCCAGTTCGAGAACCAGCAGCGCGCACAGCAGCGGCTCATGATCGTGGTGCCCCTGTCGCTGGGGCTGATCTTTCTCCTGCTCTACTTCGCCTTCCACTCCGTTGGCCAGGCGTTGCTCATCATGCTCAACGTGCCGCTTGCCCTGATCGGTGGTGTGGTGGCCCTGTACTTCTCTGGACTCTACCTCTCGGTGCCGGGCTCCATCGGCTTCATCGCGGTGTTCGGCATCGCGGTCCTGAACGGCGTGGTCATGGTCAATGCGATCAACCAGAACCTCCAGGGAGGCATGGCCATAGGCGAGGCCGTGCTCGAAGGGGCGCTCTCGCGCCTGCGCCCGGTGCTCATGACCGCGTTGACCACGGTGCTCGGGCTCGCCCCGCTGCTCTACGCTACCGGGGTTGGCTCCGAGGTACAGCGTCCGTTGGCGACCGTGGTGGTCGGCGGCTTGGCGTCCTCGACCTTGCTCACCCTGTTCGTGGTACCGGCCATGTACAGTTTATTCTCCCGTTGGGCCGACTTGGAAGTCGGTGTTTCTCCCACCAACCAACCTAGCGGATGAATCGATGAACATTGAGCGACAGACGCTCAATCTAAGTGCTCGTCACTCATCGCAGACTCGCTCGACATGCTGGCCGACGCGACCGTCTACGGGATCGCCTTATTCGCGGGCGGCCGTGCGGCCACGCGCACGCCGGGGTTGAGCGGCTTCGGCGCCTCATCTTTCCATGCCTCTAGCAGACTGGCCATGAGTGAGTCGATGCAATGGATGATCGATATCCGAACGGATTAATTGCAAATACAAATCGATATGATTAGTCTTTGTCTCTGTCGCGTGACCCTGGTCTCACAAGCGCCGGTGCCGGACGCTGCACCCGACGGGATAGGATCACAATGGCACGGACGTAGCGTCTTACCCGCTTGCGAGAGCGGGGCGTTGCGAGTCTCGTTCAAGCACTCATGTCGGAGTAAATAAGATGAAATCGAGCACGATCGTTCTTGCGGGCTTACTGATTGCGGGAAACGGCGCGGTTCTGGCTGACTGCGATTTCACGATAGAGGTGGACGACACCATGATGTACCCGATTGCCGAGATGGTCGCCGACGCCAGTTGCGAGACCATCAATGTGACGATTACTCACACAGGCACCCTGGATGTGAAAGTCATGGGGCACAACTGGGTACTTGCAAAAACCGACGACGTTCAGGCAATTGCCGTCGAAGGCATGATGACCAGTCTGGAGAGTAACTACCTCAAACCAGACGATGACCGCGTGCTGGCGTCAACTGAAATGGTCGGCGGCGGAGCATCGGAGACCACCAGCGCCAGCACCAGCTTCTCGCCGAGCATCCTGGAGGAGGGTGAGAGCTACGACTTCTTCTGCTCCTTCCCAGGACACTGGGCCTCGATGAGGGGTAAGTTCATCCTCAAGTGAGCCGCCAAAAGTCTCCGTAACTGCCGTGTTCTTGCCTGGTCACGACGGTGAAGCGTCGTGACCGGACCCCTCGTTCACAGAACCTCCGCACTGCTCCCCAGCAACGCATGCTACATTCGAATGGGCAGGCACCATCTGCTGCGGGCGTACGAGACGCTGAGCGGTGTTAGAAAATGCACTTGTTGAACCGGCTCGCACTCTGCCTGATGTCGGTCCTGCTGTTTGGCATGCACGGTCCGGCTTGCGCCGACGCGATGCTCCATGACGGTCTCATCGGTAGCTGGCGAGGAGCGCTGGATGCGCATGGAAGCCGTCTGCCTCTGGTGATCCACATCATGGAGCGTCAGGGTCGAGCGCATGCAACGATGGACTCGCCCCGACAGAGCGCATACGCAATCGCCTTGGAGATAGCTGCAGAAGGTCAGCGAGTTGTCCTGAAACAGGACAAACTCGGAATCGTCTTCAAGGCGCAACTCGACCGAGAGGGACTCTCGGGGCAGTTTGTTCAGTCGGGGCAAGCGTTCGATTTAGCGCTGGTCCGATCTCCGCAGCCTCGCCGACCTCAGCTTCCGCGCCCGCCTTTTCCATACGTACAGGAACAGGTGCAGTTCCGCCATAAGAAATCCGATCACGCATTGTCGGGGACCCTCAGCTACCCGACGAATCGAACGAATATTCCCGCCGTGGTGCTGATCTCCGGCTCCGGGCCACAGGATAGGGATAGCGCTGTGTTCGGGCACCGACCGTTCCTGGTGATCGCTGATCACCTTACGCGGGCTGGTTTCGCGGTCTTGCGTTACGACGATCGAGGGGTCGGAAAATCCGGTGGTAATCAGACACAGGCAACGTCATGGCATTTCGCGGAGGACGCCTCGGCAGGCGTGGAATTTCTGCGCCAACACGAATTCATTGATGGAGATCGAATAGGGCTGATCGGTCACAGCGAGGGCGGCAGCATCGCGTTGTTGGTGGCGAGCCGCCAACGGTCTGTCGCCTTTATTGTGTCCATGGCGGGGGCTGGTGTGGGCGGGGCCGAAGTATACGGCGATCAACTGCACAGGTTGACGGCGGCGGCGTTGAAGCCGCAGAACACGCCGAGTCGGGAGCGTTTCATGGCCTACAGTTCGGCTGCGCGCGATGATCCAGAATCCCCGCAATTCAAGCGGCTGTTCTTCGAGCTGCATCCCGGCGCAGACAGTGTTCAGCTCCAGCAGACGGTGGGGCTTCTGTCGTCTCCCTGGTTTAAGTATTTCCTGAGTTTCGACCCCGCTGCGACTCTGACTGCGATCCGCCGTCCGATTCTGGCCATCCACGGGGGTGCCGATACGCAAATAGGGGCGGCGACCAATCTGGCGGCGATAGCGGCGGTTTTACAGCGAACAGCGCACTCGGATTTTACCGTCAAAGAATTCGCCGGACTCAATCACCTGTTTCAGACGGCAGACACGGGATTGCCCGAAGAATATGCCTTGATCGAAGAGACGATCGCACCTGAGGTTTTGGACTATGTCACCAGCTGGTTGCTCAAACGATTTCACCCGCAGAGTGGGTGAAACGGTCCGTCTGTCTCATGCGAGTTCTCCATTCGGCAACCCGCGCGGGACTCACCCATGCCAGAAGAGCAGCCACCACGCATAGAGCGGGGCGGCAAGCGCCGCCAGCTCCAACGCCCGGCTAACTGCACCGCGAGCGTTCATCAGTTTGAGGTGGTATTCGTCGGCATCCTCAAGCAAAGCAAAGCCTCCATCGCGTACAAGCCCAAACACTGACAGGGCTTCACGGTCAGCGAATAGATGATCAGGAGCGGCACCGCGAAGGTGGTCAGCGCGACGACGGCGAGGGCGCTTTAAACTCCATGATCGGCGTGCAGCGATCGCTGGCGGCGAGTCGCGATGGGTGGGCGTCGCACGCGTGCAAACATTGTTAATAATAGCCCTCAAGGGTGAAATCTGAGAACACCATCGGCCAAGCGGCGATGATGACGAACAGGCCCAGTAGCAGCATCGACAACAAAGTCCAGCGGGGCTGGGCTGCGGTGATCGGGCCGTTGATGGAGGCGATGCGGCGTAGCGACTCGGCGATGCCGACCATCAGACCGTAGAAGATCGCCCCGAACAGGGCCAGGTACATGGGATAGCCGATGTAGTGATAATCGGCCTGGAGCAGATCGAACGGGCAGTGGTGAGTCGGCAGTGCATAGTGGTAGGAGGAGATGAAGGCGATGACCGAGGCCAGGGCGATCCCGAGCATCGCCACCGCCAGCGCAGCCAACAAATAGCGCGGCCAGGGCTGCGCCAGGCGCAGACTGAGCACTCCAGTCGCCAGGTAGAGGGCGGCCCCGCCGAAGAAGGCGATCATCAGCGGAAAGGCCGGAAGGCCAGCCACCTCGGCGGCGACACCCGAGCCGCTAAACAGTGCACCGCAGCACGAGGTGATGACACTCGGGTCCAGTCCGAGAAAGTAGCGAAAGAGCAGCCAGGTCTCTAGCGCAAGCAGCGGGGCAAGTAGCAGCAACAGACCGTACTTGAGCCGGGTCAATGGGTAGTCCTCGGCGCGCTGGTCGATGCGGTTGAGCGTGATCCAGACGGCGCAGAAGAAAAGCGCGACGATTTTCACCACCAGAACCCACCAGCCCACCGGGTTGGCGTTCAGCGTGCCGGTCGCGCACATGGCGCCGGCGAAGATGGCGTGGATGTCGTCGAGAGTGTAGAGGAAGACCAACGCGGAGAGGATTTCCAGCCCCAACGCATGGCTCATCAGGGTCGAGAGCAGATAAGTCTTGCGCTCCAGGGCAAGCTGTCCTTCGGAGCTGCTGCCGAGATCCCAGCGGGCTAGCGCGATGGCGCCGATGTAGGCCCCGTACAGCACCATGCCCGCGACCAGCAGGGCGGCGAACAGCAGTGCAATGATGCCGGGGTGGAGGATCATTCGTCGTCGCCACCAAGGATGCGGCCATCGCGCATGGTCATGACCCGGTCGATCAGTGGATTATCGTAGACCAGCGGGTCATGGGTTGCGATGACGACGGTTTTCCCCTGGCCGCGCAGGTCGGCGAAGATCCGCATCAGCTCGCCCGAGAGATCGCCGTCGAGGTGGGCCGTGGGCTCGTCGGCGAGGATCGCCTGGGGCGCGTTGATCAGCGCCCGGGCGATGGCCACGCGCTGGCGCTCGCCGCCGGAGAGCGTCTCGACCGTGAAGCGTCGACGGTGCGCGAGGTCGAGCTGCTCGATCAAGACCACCGCCCGGCGCTTGGCCGCACTGAAGCTGATCCCGAGCGGATAGAGCGGCAGCATGACGTTCTCCAGCACGCTGATGCCTGGGATCAGGTGCAAGTGCTGGAAGACGAAGCCGAAGGTGTCTCGGCGCACCCCGGTCAGGAAGCGCTCAGGCAGCTTGGCGACATCCCGTCCGGAGATCAGAATACGGCCCGACGTGGGGCGGACCATGCAGCCGATCAGGGCCAGCAGGGTGGTTTTACCCGAACCGCTTGGACCCTTCAGGACCGCGATCTCACCAACGCCGATGTCCAGAGAGACCGCCTCGACCGGGCGCACTTCATTGGGCCGGCCCTGGTTGTAGACCCGGCTGACGTCCCGTAGTGAAACCATCTCGCTCATGCGCTCCTCATGACCCGGTCGGGGTCGGTGATCGCGGCCTTCCACGCGGGCACGATGGTCGCAACGATGTAGGGTGCGACGGTGAACAAGAGCAGCACGGCGAGTCCGTAGGGTTCGATCCGTGGTGCCAGATCGATCGCGGGGAAGAGGGTGGACCAGCCCTGGAGGATCGGCGCCAGCAGCCCGGCCCCGAGATAAAAGACATGGGCGTAGCCTGCGGTCACGCCAGCCAAAAAGGCCACCAGCGCGAGCACCGCGCCTTCCCAGAACTTGAGTTCCAGGATGTCCGAGGTCTCCCAGCCGATGGCTTTCAAGATCCCGATCTCGCGCCGTTCGTCGGCCGAAAGCCCGGTAGCCTTATCCCAGGCGAGGATCATGAAGGCCGCCACCGCGCCCAGAAACATCGCCAGCAGCAGACCGCCGCGCCAGTTAAACAGGGTCTCGTAGGTGCGCAGGATCTCGGCGTGGCTGATCGGGCGCGTGTCGGGTAGCCGCTCAAGGATCTTGCGGGAGATGTTGTCGACCTCAAGCGGGTTGTAGACCTCGATCATCAGGTCCGTAGCCTGATCGTCCGGCATCGCAAACAGTGCCTTGAGATCCGCCTCCGGGAGCAGGATCAGGTCGTTAGTCAGCAGTTGGGACGCGCTCTTAAACAGGCCGACGACCTCATACTCGCTCATCCAGCCCCGCGTGTTGCGCAGCGAGACGATGCTGCCGACGCGTGCGCCGCGCATTCGGGCTACACCCGCGCCGATGAGACAGACGTTGCGTTGTCCCGGCGCGATGAAGGCGCCTTCAACTAGGCGCAGCGGAGCCGATCCGGGCGCCTCTAGCCCATCGTCGGTGATGCCGAGCAGCGTGTAGTTGGCTCCGGTGTAAATATCGTAGTAATAGCCCCAGTAGCGCGGCGTCACGGTCCCGACACCCGGTAACTGTGCGATGACCTCGCTATAGTCCAGCGGGATCAGAGCATGACGGCCGGCCATGGTCCGCTGCACGAGCAGTTGCGGGGAGGCTTGCAGCGTCGCGAGCGCCTCCGTGCGAAAGGCGCCGGTCAGGAAGACAATCGACGAGAGTAGAAACACCACGGCGCTGAAGACGACAATGAGACCTGCGTTCTTCACCCGCCGCCGCAGCATCGAGGAAAGCGCGAATTCGAGGATTTTCAAATGTCTGGCGAACGGCTGCGCGTCCATGGTCAGCGATCTCCGTCAATCAGCAGGGGTGCGTCACCCAGTGCGGGCATTCTCAGGGCGGCGGGCGGGGCGATGATTGAGCCGGCGGGGAAGTGCTCGATCGCGGCGGGAAAGTCCTGAAAGGCCGCGAAGCGGTCGGCCTGTGACGGATGCCGGGTGTAGCGCGCCTCGGTCCAGAGCGCCAGATCGGTGAGGCCGAGTTTGGCGACCAGTGCGCGCGTGTCGGCAAGCTCGGCCGTGCGGCGCTCGGCATCGGTGCCGGCATGCAGATGCAACGCCGCGAACAGGCCCAGCTCGGCGGCCAGCAGGCCGAAAAGGATGTGGTACTTCATGGATGCTAAAGACGTGGTTGTTGCTTGTTGGCGAGGCCGGTTTCCATCGTGTCAATCCGGGATGTCGGCTGGCGTGATCTCGTCGAAGCGCAGTATGCGATTGCCGCGGTGCTCCAGCAGGAAAGTATGGGCGGGATTCCGTCCGCTGACCGGAATGAATTCATGGCCCATCGGCCCGAGCACATCGCTTCCCAGCACGAAGTAGAGATCGTCCGCCCACATGATCCGGTTGCTGAAATACTCGGTGACATAGATTGCCGCGATGTCGCTGCGGTCCTTCGTCGGGTCGTAGCGCGCCATGTCGAAGTAGTATTTGAGCATGTCCTTGGTGCCATCGAACACCGCATAACCGCCATCCTCAAAGACGATCTCGGCGACCCATTGCGGATACTTGTAGACGAACATGCCGCACACCGGGCACTTGTCGCCCCGCTTCGGTGGCACGAAGTCCGCCGCCAGCGCGTTGTTCAGTATCAGCGTCAGCGCAACCAGCGTCAGTGCGGCGCGCGTGATCAGGTTTTGCGTCATGGGTTTGAGCCTCCTCGGTCACGGAATGTTGGGCATCCATGCCGTGCAGGGGCAGGGCGATGGATCGACAGGTCCCTCAGCCACGCTGCTCGGCGCGACGCTTGCGGATCATCAGGGTGTCTTCGGCCATGTCGGCATAGGCGGCTCGCAGAGTTTGCTCGAAATCGGCGAGTTCACCGGTGCCGTTTGCCGCCGCGCGCGCCTTCTCGAGCGCTGCGTAGGCCCATTTGCTGCGCCGGGTCATGGTGCCCGGCCGGCTCGGATCGATGACGTAATGGAGTCGCTCCACCTCTACCAACGATGCAATCGACTCGTCAGAGCCGGCATCGGCGCCGTGAATGGCTTTGGGCACCAGGTCCAGATTCAGACCCAGACTGAGAGCAGCGCAGCGGATCGAGCAGGTCGGGTCTACCGAGTCATCGAGATAATGGATCAGGTGGCGGGTTTTCTGCCACTGCGCGTGGCCCCGGGACATGCCGCAGTAGGGGCATAGCGGGAACTTCCGAAGCTCATCCTCCAGCGGACGTGTGTCGCGCAGACTGGGCATGAACTGGAGCGGCGTCCCGGCGACCTCCTCGTCGTGACCCCGCCGCTCAATCCATTGCCAGGGCTGTGGCGGCGCGCCGTCGCTTGCTGCCCGCGCCACCGGCCCATAGGCCACCACACCGCCGGTGGCAAGGGCTGTCAGGATATCTCGTCGCTTCATGGTTGCGCTCCCGTTTCAATGCTGGTTGGGCTTGGTTGGAAGCCTGTGGAGCATCGCGCTTATCCGGCCTCGTGGTTGACGGTTTGCGCTGCCGACTCTAGGCCAAGTAGCGGTCTGAGCATGGCCTCGAGCCGCGCACGGCTGATCTCCCCGAGCACTTTCTCGCGCACGATGCCCTTGCGGTCCAGCACGAAGGTCGTGGGTACGGCCATGACTCCATAGCGCTTGGTCGACAGCCCGCGCTGATCGATCGCAACCGGGTAGCTGACCGGGAGCAGCCGTCGGACCATCTCCACGACATCCTCAAGCGGTTCGCCCTGATTGAGGGCCAGCACCGTCAGGCCGTCGTCACGGTACTGCTGATAAACCCCTTCCATCTGGGCCATATCGATCAGACAGGGGCCGCAGCCACCGGTCCAGAAATCGAGCACCACGACGCGGCCCCGGTAGTCAGCCAACCGGACCGGCCTGTTGTCGAGATCCAAGGCCGTGATCTCAGGCGCCACAAGTCCAGGGGCAATGCCCTCGGGCTCGCCGCAGCCGACCAATAGAGGCAAGGTCACACACGCGACCGCCAATGCCCTCAATCGCACCCCAGACAGCCTTGCGAACATCGCGACCCTCGGTTCCGTTGGAGTATCAAAAACAGGCTTTGCCAGTGTTCCGCGCCGCATCCTTCCTTAGCTTGGGTTTCTTCCCGAGCAGAGGGGGCATCCCGCCGTTGCTTCACGCTGGGACATGCTATTAAAAATACGAATCTAACTCAATAGCATTTATGAGGCGGTCAACTGGAATGAACAGCGTGAGCGGGTTCGCGCACCGAGCCGCGAAGCCGTGACCATCGCGGGTCCGAGAGCGGTGACGCTGCGCTCTTGTGCCGGTCACTCCGAGCAGGTTTCAGGTGCGTCCCTGATCTCTCGCAAGGGCGATTGGATTGTCTGTTTCTCAGCCGCGAATCCTGAGCGTCTTGTGTTCTTGACAATGGCCAGTGTCAAGCTAGAATGACACCTAGATGCAAATGCGAATGATAGCTAATAAGATTTATAGCTTTCGAAATCTGCTGATGTTGGCGTCGCTGTCTTCGCGGAGTACGGGCTGAACGCGCTTAGGTCGAGCACCTGGGCGTGGGGAGAAACCAAGGGGTAACTTATGAAACCAAGGGGTAGACCATGTCCATGCTGAGCTTCGAACGGAAGTACCGCGTTCGCGGTGGCACCTTGATCGGGGGGGATTTATTCGATTTCTGGATGGGGCCCTTCTACGTGGGCTTCTTCGGGGTCGCGACGATCTTCTTCACGGCCTTGGGAACCGCACTGATCGTTTACGGAGCGGCCCTTGGGCCGACCTGGAACATCTGGCTAATTAGCATCAATCCACCGGGCATCGAGCATGGGCTTGGTTCGGCCCCGCTTCGGGAGGGAGGATTGTGGCAGGTCATCACGTTCTGCGCGCTGGGCGCCTTCATCGCTTGGGCGCTGAGAGAGGTCGAAATCTGCCGCAAGCTCGGTATGGGCTATCACATTCCGATCGCTTTCGGTGTCGCCATACTGGCGTTCGCGGCGCTCAACGTCTTCCGCCCGATGCTGCTGGGTGCGTGGGGGCATGGGTTCCCCTACGGCATCATGAGCCATCTCAACTGGGTATGGGCCACAGGCTATCAGTACGGCAACTTCCATTACAACCCGGCGCACATGCTCGCCATCGCCTTCTTTTTTACGGCGAACTTCGCGCTCGCGCTCCACGGCGGCGTCGTGCTGTCTGCGTCTAGCCCTGGGCGGGGTAAGGCGGTAAAGACGTCGCTGCACGAGGATACCTACTTCCGCGATGCGATCGGTTATTCGATCGGCCCTTTGGGAATCCACCGGCTCGGCCTGTTTCTGGCGCTGTCGGCCGCCTTCTGGAGTGCCGTCTGCATGCTGATCAGTGGAGCGCACTTCTACGCCGGATCCTGGCCCGCGTGGTGGGAGTTTATCCGCGAGTCGATCACATGGGCAGGTCAGTGAGCGGCCCGTTCAATCCATAAACGATAAAGCGCAAACGGGAAAAGAGCGATGACTGGATATCAAACAATCTTCACTCGGTTTCAAATCGCCGGGCCGCCAGACATGGGTGTGCCTATCGGGCGCGATGAAAGAGAGCGGTTGGGGCAGCCAATCTACAATTATTGGCTCGGCAAGATCGGCAGCGCCCAGATCGGTCCGATCTACCTCGGCGGACTCGGCGTCGCGTCGATCTTATGCTTTACCGTCGGGTTCGTGATCATCGGTATGAACATGGCCTCGCAGGTCGGCTGGAACCCAGTTCTGTTCGTTCGCGAGTTCTTTTGGCTCGCGCTTGAGGCGCCTCTGGAAAAGCACAGTCTCGCGGTGTTGCCACCTCTCGACGAGGGGGGCTGGTGGCTGATCGCCGGATTCTTTATCACGGCGTCGATCCTGCTCTGGTGGGTGCGGATGTATCGGCGAGCGAAGGCGCTCGAGATGGGGCTGCATGTGTGCTGGGCCTTCGCGGCGGCAATCTGGCTCTATCTGGTGCTCGGCTTCATCCGCCCGGTCATGATGGGCAGTTGGCACCACGCCGTGCCCTTCGGCATCTTCCCCCATCTGGACTGGACCAACTACTTCTCAATCGAATGGGGCAATCTGTACTGGAATCCCTTCCACGCTCTCTCGATCGCGTTTCTGTACGGTTCGGCCCTGCTGTTTGCGATGCATGGCGCAACCATTCTTGCCACCCTCCAGTATGGAGGCGAGCGCGAGTTGGAGCAGATCACCGACCGCGGCACGGCCACGGAACGCGCAGCACTGTTCTGGCGCTGGACGATGGGCTTCAACGCCAACATGGAGTCGGTCCATCGCTGGGCATGGTGGTTTGCCATGTTGACCTGTATCACGGGCGGGATCGGGGTTCTGCTCACTGGCACCGCAGTGGACAACTGGACCCTTTGGGGAATGAAGCACGGCATCGTCCCGATGGATATGAGTTGGTGGCCGACCACGCCAAACTCACTGAAGTCGTCCTGGTGAAACTGAACGGAGAGAATGAGATGAGCTCTTGCGGATGTACGGAATCGGCTCATCAGGGCCTCTCACTGAAAGAAAGCCAGCGCATTGGCTTGCCCCATCCGGGGCTGCCGGCGCCGCTGCCGCACGGCGAGTATGTTGTCTGGCAAGGGCTGCCCCACTGGCACAGCCTGGCGAGGCAGCTCTTCCACACGCGCATCATTGCGGCCTACTTCGCGGTTTTTTCGGCGTGGCAAGCCGCAGCCGCCTACCAGGACGGTCACACGGTCGCGGAAGCGGCGTTTGCAGCCGTCATCGTCCTGGCCAGCGGGGCGCTGGTCATCGGTGTGTTCGAGCTGCTCGCCTGGCTGAGTGCACGGGCGACCATCTACACCATCACCAACCGTCGCATCGTCATGCGTGTGGGTGTTGCTCTCATCAACACGGTGGATATTCCCTTCAAAGTCATCGACGCCCTCCAGGTGAAGTCCACTTCGAACGGGGCTGGCAACATCTCCATCGGTCTCAAGCGCGGCTCCGCCATTCCCTATTCGGTGCTGTGGCCACACGCGCGACCCTGGCGCCTGCGGCGTCCCGAGCCCATGTTGCGGGCGCTGCCCGACGTGAGCAAAGTGGCGAGCGTTCTGGCATCGCAGCTCGAAGCCGCCGAGCGAGCCGGCGCGGAGGCACTTCCCGATCCGAAGCTGGACACCCAGCCGGAGTCTGATCAGGCAGACGTCCGCCTGCCCGCCCCGGAGAACCGTCCACTGCTCTTGGGCGCGGCGGCGCTGGTCTTGCTCACCCTAGTGTCGGTGGGGTGGATCCAGCTCGGCGGATCCGTTTCGGAACGGTTTGCGGACCAATCTACTCAGCGGATCTACGAGCTGAAATTCAATGATCTCGGGGGCGATCGGTTGGCAGTCGTTGACACGCGCTCGGAGCGGAGTATCGGGGTCATCGAACCAGGACAGGATGGCCTGATTCGCGGTGCGCTGCGCGGTCTGTCGCGCACACGGGACCTTCGCGGGTTGCCAAGCGATGCGCCTTATCAGCTGGTGATCTGGGATTCCGGGCGGGTAACGCTTTCTGATTTGGGAGCGGACCGCCACGTTCCTCTGGACGCATTCGGCCCGAGCGCAGATGGCGTTCTGAACACGCTGGTGCAGATGAAGGACGCAGGGGGCGTCCTGACGTCTACCGTGCCTGCCCGAGAGTCATCGCGCGGGGCAGGCGAATGAGGTTGACCTCCGCAACGCTGCGGTGGCTTCTCCACCGTGATCAAACTGGTCACGGTCTTTCCGGGATCGCACGGCACGGGTGCGTGCGGTTTCCAACTTAGGTCCATCTCTAAACTCGGAGGAATGACAAATGGCCGATAACAAAAGTATGACTGGGTTGACCGAAGAAGAAGCGAAGGAGTTTCACGGCATTTTCACGCAAAGCATGACCGCTTTCTTCGGCGTCGTGGTCGTTGCTCATATTCTGGCTTGGCTTTGGCGTCCCTGGCTGTAAGCCGGACTCGGTTAACTGACCATCGTTCATCAGGCGGGGGATTAGCACCGCTGTGCGGTGCACCGCCATTCGCTTCGGAGATATTTAAATGCAAGGTATACATAAGATCTGGCTGATGTTAGACCCGCGTCGCACACTGGTATCCCTTTTCACCTTTCTGGCGATTCTGGGACTGCTCATTCACTTTATCCTGCTCGGTACCGAGGATTTCAATTGGCTTGACGACGGCCTTCCAGTCTCTATCGAGCAATTGAAAGCGAGCAATTGACGTCGGCTGTCCTCTAATGACAAGCGCTGCGCGTGAGGATCGCTATCGCATCCCGGATAATCCGTAAGGGATGCGATAGCCACCCGACGGATTGCGCTGTTCACGCAAAAAGACAGCGCTGCGGCCTTTTCCGCGCTGATCGTCGAAACGCGGTTCAGTCGAGAGCGCGTCGAGGTCTCAAGATTGATTCTGACATGCTTGGGTGCGGTGACAAGCCGCTCAACTTTTCACGCTACGGGAGATGCATCAATGTACCGTTTCTGGCAGATTGCTAATCCGCATGGAGTCCTAACCGCGATTGGTGCGTTCCTTTTCGTGCTTGCCCTGCTGATCCACTTCCTCCTGCTCGGCAGCCAGGGGTTCAACTGGCTGGCTGACGCAGTGTCCGATGGACCTGCTGAGCAGGCAGCGGCCCCCCAATCCGCCGCGACCAAGCCGAACTAGGCTGTTCTGGGTGGCTGCTCAGGAACCCATCTTGTTGTGCGCTTGGATACTGCGTTTACAGCGTTCACGCAGACCCAAAACGCGTCGTTGAGTCGACGCGTATCCGGACTTTAAGTCCATGACTCAAACCTGCCGGTTTGCAGCCGGTGATTATTTAGTCTGGCGTCGGCTTGGGCGATGGCCGACGGATGCAGATCATCCGCGGCAATGAAGGCGACGCTCGCGATCGTCGCATCCGGCTCGCGGTAGCGCAGGTAATGGGGTACCCCGTAGTCGTGGCGAGCATGCTCGCGCCCGGTGATTAGCACCGCGCCGCCGCCTTGATTGTGCGCCAGCATGGTGTCGGCCAGACTTGCATCTCTCAGCCGTTGGGCCTTCAACATGCCGTCAACGAGAGGGGAGGGCAGGTCGCCGCCATGCGCGGCGTTAAGCGTTTTGCGCAGCTTTTGCTCCAGGCTCGGCGCAAGTGGCTCCAACAGCCCGTAGCTGCGCAGTGTGCGTTGGCCGAGCGCCTCCCATCCGTTGCCGACGACCACCTGGACCAACTCCGTATGCGAGACGTTGCCCGCCGCAATCGACAAATCGGCCTTGAGCGCAGTCTCGACGATCGGCCGGTAGAGCCGCCAGTCCGGCCATCCCGAGGTCTTCCAGTCCACCGCATCGGCGATTGGGTCCGGATCGCGCGGTGACTGCCGGATCGCGGTCGAGATCAAGCCGGCATCCTTGCGGTCGAGCATCTCAAGCACGACCACCGGCTTGCGTCCGTGACGGAGAATCTCCTCAAGCAGCAGGCGTTGCGCCGCGTGGTGTTCGGGCTCGCCGTGGATCTCGCCCAGGAGCACGTAATCGGCTTCACGCAGTCGTCGATAGAGTTCGGGTACCGCGATGCCGGTCTGTGCGCGGGTCGAGTAGACGCGTCCTGAGCCCGGATCAAGTGGCGCCGCCGAGTCCATCCACCCGCCCGGCAGGTTGTCCGAGCCGTAGAGCACCATGCCAGCAAGCGCGCTCGGTGCCAGTGCGATCAAGCCCGCGCGCCGCGCCATCGCCAGGCGCGTCGTGTCTTGCGTCCTCGCTGAGTCTGCATGCACCTTTATGGGGCGAGGGCCGAAGCGGGCAGACTGTTCTAGCCTCGATCGGTCGAGCCGAGCGTTTGAAACCTCTGTGCGAAAATAGTTGAGCATGACTCTCCTCCAGATGACTGCCTGATTTCGCACGCCGCTGTAACATGCGGCGCGGTGAGCGTGCCCCTGGGATCGAGCTGCCTCGGACGGCTTGTTTATTATATTGTAGTGGGAATCATTCGTATTAACCTGATTTTTCGTCTCGTTCGATATCGACGCATTAAGATATGGGGTCAGGTCCGACCCTATAACTCTTTACCTACAAGCTATCGCTCGGACCGGGGCGTCTCAGCCGTGTTCGAAAGAATTACAACGATTCAAGATCCTAGGCCCCATATAACCCTAGACCCTGCTCACCCTAGGTGCCGCGACTTGCCCGACCATGGTGTCGGCTTAAGGCTTGCGGGCTCCTCTTCTTTGCGGGTACTGCAGAAATCCAATCTGAACCTGGAATCGCCGATTCGCACATGACAGCACCGCGCAGACAGACTCTGTCCGACCGCTGGCTTTGGACCTCTCGCGTCGCCCTGCTGACACTGACCCTGATGTGTGCGGCGACGACGCTCGCAGGGGGGGCAGTCCCCATTCTCTGGCAGGCCGTCGCCTATCTCATTGGCATGGTGCTGCTCAACCTACCGCACGGCGGGGTCGAACACTACCTCAACCTGCGGCACCGTAGCGTCCGATTCTCCGCATCATACGTCCTCGCCTTCCTGGCCCTGATCGGTGCCTTCCTCCTGCTGCTGCAACAGTCCCCGGCCATCGGCTTTACGCTGATGCTCCTTGTCGCCATCGCTAAGGCGGGCGGCGGCGATCTCAGCCTCATGGACGCAGCGACCGGCTCCCGCCATCTGGCGGCTCCTGCACAAAGGGCGCTTGCCGTCATGAGTCGTGGCGGGATGGTTATGATTCTCCCCATCGTCTGCCATCCCAGCACCTTCCAGCCGCTAACGGCGATGATCGTGAGCCGTTTCGGGACGTCGGACGCGAGCCGCGTGGTCGGCTGGCTGTCGGTCGTGACGCCTTACCTACTCGGCGTCTTGGCCATGCTAATACTCTTGCATCTCGCCTGGGGCTATCGCACGAGTCGGCAAAGTCCAGAGCAATCGGCCGACTGGCGGCGCGATCTTGGTGACACCGCGTTGCTCGCCACCTATTTCGCGCTGGTGCCGCCGCTAGTCTCGGTCGGACTCTACTTTCCCTTCTGGTATTCCGCCCGACAGATTGCTCGGGCGCTCCGCGTGGAGGATACGTCGCGGATCGCCCCAGATTCGTCGCTCGCCCTACACCGACGGCTTGCCCCCGAGCAAGCCGCCCAGCTCGGCTGGCTGCTACTGCTCGGAAGCACGCTGGCCGTGTGCGCCGTCGCGCTCGTCGTGTGGCTGAGCATCCCGAATGCGGGCGTCGGGGCATGGGCGCTGGACGGCGTGGTGTATTGGACTCTCTTCATCTCGATCATCGCCTTCCCACACATCGTCATCGGCGCTTGGCTCGACCGAGAGCACGGCATCTGGTACGTGCCGCGATCCGGCGATGGAACTCGGAGGTCAGGTCCGACCCGATAACACCTTGCCTACGAGCTATCGTTCGGACCGGAGCATCCCAACCGCGTTCGAAGGGACGGGGTTTTAGAATCGATAGCTCACCGCCGCCTTGATGTTGCGCCCCGGTGATTTCAGCCCCGAGAGGTAGGGCTGATAGTCCTCGTCGAGCAAGTTGTCGACGCCCAGCTCCAGACTCAATCCGGTGAGCGTGTCGGCCGGCTTCCAGGTCAGCCAGAGGTCGTGGACGTCGAAGCTGTCGGATGGGGTGCCATCTTCCGGGATCTCGTTTTGGGCGGAGACGAAGCGCCCGGTCCAGCCCAGACGAACGCCCTGTGCCGGGAAGCGCAGACCGGCCTTGAGGGTCCAGGTGTCGGGTTGGACGCTAGAGAGTGCCTCGCCGGTTTTGTCGTCCTCGCCGCGCGTTTGCGCGTAGCTGACACCGACCAACCAGCGTTGGGCCTCGTAGTCGGCCTCCAGCTCGAAGCCTTCTAGCCGGGCATCGCTCACGTTGCGCGAGGTGGTGACGCCGCCGCGGCCGCTGTTGCCCGCGACCGGGCGCATGCTGAAGTTGACGATCTGGTCGATGAAGTCGGTGACGTCGTTGCGGAAGAAGCGCGCCTGAAAGCGCCCCTCGTCTCCGGCGCTGAGCAGATCCTGCTCGCGCAGCCGCAGACCAAGTTCTTTGTTGTGGGCCTTTTCGGGGTCGAGATCGGGATTGGGCACGAACAGGTTGGCGCAGCCGCGCCCGCAGGTAAAGTGGGTGCCGGAGACGAACAGTTGGGTCGCGCTGGGTGCGCGGAAAGCCTCGTTGTAGCTGGCCTGCAAGGACAGCCAGTCGGTGACGGCGACGTCCAGGCCGAGCTTGGCCGAGAAGGCGCTGTCCTCGTTGGTGTCGAAATCCTCGGCGTTGGACTCGCTGCGGAAGTTGTCCCAGCGCAGACCGGGAATCAGGGTCCAGCGCCCGCCGATGCTGATTTCGTCCTGCACGTAGAGTCCAACCACGCGGGTCTGTCCGTCTGGGTAGCTGTCGCGCGGTTGGCCGTCGCGCTCGCCGCGCACCTCGTCTCGGTAGGCGTCGATGCCGTAGGTCAGGGTTTGTCCGAAGCGTGCCGGGTCGCCAAGACGCATGACGTTGCTCAGGTCAAATCCCAGTGTCTCCAGGCGGGTCTCATCGCTGCGCCGGTCGAAAAGGCGACGCTCCTCGATGTCCGTGGTGTTGCGGTAGAGCAGCAGCGATGGACGCAGATAGGCGTTGTCGGCGTCCTCGTGACGATAGGTCAGCGCCAGGTTCTGCTGGCGGGTGGTGTTGTCGACCAGGGTGTCGTCGCTCGCTTCGGTCTGCGGGTTGGAGGGGACGGCGCCATCCTGATCGAAGGCCATGAAGGAGACCCCGAAGCTGTTGATGCCGTCTGGACTCCAAGTCCCCTTGGCCAGACCTGAGATGCGCTCAAAGGCGGAGTTGGTCAGATCCGTTCCGTCGCCGAGGCGCACGTCGCCCGCGTCGCGGTAGGCGAGGTCGAGCAGGTAGTCGAACTGACCATCGGCCGTGATGCCATAGACCCCGGCGTTGGTCAGCCACTGGTCGCTCGCGTCTTGATAGCCGAGCTTGACCCGCCCGCCGAGCGTCTGCCCGGGACGCAGTAGGTCTGCCGCGTCCACCGTGGAGAGCGCGACCACGCCACCGATTGCCCCGCTGCCCCACAGCGCCGATGCCGGTCCGCGCAGCACCTCGACCTGCCGAAGCAGATCCGGCTCGATGAATACTCTGGCGCTGTGGGCGCGTAGTAAGTTCTGCCGTGCACCATCGATGAGGAAAAGGATGCGATCGTCGGAGATGCCGCGGATGGTGAGCGTCTGGCCCAGCCCGCGTGGCCCGCCACCGACGGCGACGTTGGGTAGGTCTTGGAGCAGATCACCGAGATTGGTCGGCTGCTCGCGCTCGATGGTTGGGCGGTCGATCAGGCTCACCGACTCCGGGATCTCGAAGCGGTCGCGCGTGCTTTTGGTCGCCGTCACCTCAATGGCCGGCAGGCCGACAGCGGCCGGCTCTTGCGCCAGGGACTGGTGCGTGGGCGCAAGCAGCGCCAGAGCGAGCGGGAGGCGGCTGAGGGGTATCGTGCGTTTTGACGAACGGATGGACATCAGTGCTTACCTCTACTAGCGTCGTCCAAATCGCTCGCTGATCCCTCCAAGTCGGAGTTGGCTGGCTATTGTCAGTGGGCATTCTTGTTGGGCGAGGATAGTAATACGAATCGTTCCAGAAATATATCGGTCTTGTCTTAACGCAGAACACCCTGACTCTCCTAACGCCGCCAGGCAGTCCGGGCAGATGTGGGGAGAGGATGCCGGCGCATTTGGCCTATGCCGCATCCGGGCATGCAACACGTTTGATTAACACCTTAAATACGATCAGAGGTTCGACTGATGATTTCCGAAGAGATGGCAAACCGCATCAACGTCCAGATCAACCGTGAGATGTATTCCGCCAATTTCTATCTGGCCCTTGCGGCACAGGCCGAGACCATGAGTCTCAGGGGCATGGCGGCCTGGTTTTTCGCCAAGCACGGCGAAGAGCTAACGCATGCGATGAAGATGTACCGCTATCTCATTGATCAGGACACAGCAGTGCGGGTGAGCGAGATCGCCGCGCCCGAGGCGGTCGAGGAGAGCGTGATCGCGATGTTCGAGCAAACCCTTGCGCACGAGCGCGAGGTGACGGTTTTCATCCACGATCTGGTCGATCTGGCTCATTCGGAAAAGGATCATGCGACCAGCATCTTTCTGCAATGGTTCGTCACCGAGCAGATCGAGGAAGAGGCGACCGTTAATGACATTATCGGGCGCCTGCGGTTGTTCGGAGACCAGGGGCAATCGCTGATGTTGATCGACAACGAGCTGGCGGGCGTTGCCAAACAAATTGGGCAGGCCGCGAGCGCGGCTACTGCCTGAGTCCACAAACGCCCGCCAAGTGAGACCTGCCATGAGCAAAAAATCCGGGGCGAATAAAAAGTCTGGGAAGTGCTGTAAAAAGTACCGTGAGCAGTCGGCTTGCAAGAAATGCCCGCGCCGTCAAGTCAAGGGTGACTGATGTCCGTTCGCCAGCCGTCCGTTCCCATGCATTATGAAGGAGCGGGGTTTAGAAACGTTCTTTCCCGAGATTCCGGTTGTTTTTCGTGTGAATGGGACGCTTGATCACTATCAGGTAGTGCCCTTTTCTGCATGACGGCGCGACAATTTAAATCTATCTAATCAATGCTTTAAGCCAGAAGCCATCATATAGATCGGAGCACTACCCACTATCACATCCCACTCCTACTCAGTCCATTCGGCTACTCGACTTATCGGGGTAACTGAAGGTTGCACCCATCGATACTCCACCCTAGCGGTGGAGTTGCCTTGAATCAAAGCAGCGCTTCGGGCGATTCGGGTAGAATCTGTCCGCCATCGACGATAATGGTTTGACCAGTGATATAACCTGCTTCTTTCGATGCCAGAAAACAAACCGCGTGGCCGATATCTTCTGGCTTACCCAGACTATGAGTCGGGATACTGCGCTTCATTTCCTCAAGATAAGCCTCACCTTGTTCCGCCAGCCCTTCTGTTAAAATGTTGCCGGGCATCACTGCGTTTATGGTAATGCCTTCTCGTGCGCATTCTAAAGCAGCGCTGCGCATAAAGCCCAACTGTCCCGCCTTGCTCGCTCCATAATGGCTCCAGCCTGGATAACCGGTAATTGCACCTGTAATGGAGGATGTAATAACGATGCGTCCGTAGCCTTTTTCACGCATGGGCGCTAACGCGGCCTGAACGACAAAGAAAGTGCTCTTCAGATTGACGTTATGCGTTTGATCCCAGTCGGCTTCGGTCATTTCAGTCAAATTCGCCTGTGGGAAAATGCCGGTGTTGGAGCATAGGATATCCAGTTTACCAAACTCTTTGACCACCTCGGCAACCACGCTCTGACATGCCTCCCGTGAGGTCACATCCAGAGCTTTAAATGCGCAACCAAGCTCCTGTGCCGTGGCTGCGCCCTGCTGCTGATCAATATCGCCAATAACAACTTTTGCGCCTGCTTTACAAAGCGTTTGCACAATACCTTTGCCAATTCCTTTAGCGCCACCTGTCACCAATGCGACCTGATCTGTTAGATGAAACATAAAATATCCTCATCTGAGTTGAGTATTTAAGTGAAATTATTTCTAACGTATTTGTGCGACGAAGGCAAGCCAACTTGCCGCAGTATGCCAGCACAATAGCAGTGTCGGATGTCTTTTCCATAAATAGCTCCAGTGGTCCGTCACAGCAGTTCATCAAAAAACTATCTTTGTGCTTGCATGACTTTATCGCTCTCTGTGATTGCTCACCACAATCACCTCGTCATGAGGTGCGGTCCAGTAAACTGCATGCCTGCCCAGGCTGCGACATGCGACATAAGTGCGCGAGACGCAGATGTTGAGCGGCTGATATCCGTATTCCTCGTGGTTTAGCAGACGCGCTGGCGACCTTACGGCGGCGTATTCAACAAGCCTTTGAGCATGCGCAGATGGCTCAAGCCGCGCGCCTTGCGGTGCTCGGGGGTTTCTGATCGCTCGCCGTCCCAATCGAGCTGCTTGGCTGGCAGCTCGTCCAAGAAACGGCTCGGCTCGGTGACGATCCATTCGCCGTAACGCCGTCGTCGCCGGGTGAGGGTGAACGTGAGCGCCTCGCGCGCGCGGGTGATGCCGACATAGGCGAGTCGGCGCTCTTCCTCAATAGTGTCTTCTTCGATGCTGCTGCGATGCGGCAGCAGCTCTTCTTCCATCCCGACCAGAAAGACCTGCGGAAACTCCAGCCCCTTTGCGGCATGCAGGGTCATGAGATGAACACGCTCGCCACCGGCGTCTTCCTCCTGCCGGTCGAGTACGTCCATGAGCGTGAGATGGCTGACCATGTCGGCGAGCCCCTGGTGCTGGAAGTCGCCCTTGTGCAGTTTGCCGAGCCACTCCAGCAGGTCGGCGACGTTCTCATAGCGACGCTCGGCCACCTGCTGGCTGGAGGCGTTCTCGCGCAGCCAGGCGCTGTAGTCGATGGTGTCGATGAGGGCACGCATGCTGCCAACGGGATCAGTTTCGCTGTGGCGGCGGTGGCTGGCAATGAGTGCGGCGAAGGCATCGAGACGCGCGCATTGGCGTGCGCTCAGATGCGCTGCGAGACCCGGATCGGTGCACCCGGCGAGCAGGCTGATTGCATGCTCGCGGCTATGCTCGGCCAGTCGCTCCAGGGTTGTCGGGCCAATCTCGCGCCGTGGTGTGTTGACGATACGCAGAAACGCCGCGTCGTCTTCCGGATTGGCGATCAGGCGCACGTAAGCCATGGCGTCCTTGACTTCGGCGCGCGCGAAAAACGAGGTTCCGCCGCTGAGAAAGTAGGGGATGTTGTGCTCGCGCAGCGTCTTCTCGAAGGGGCGCGCCTGGTAATTGCCGCGAAACAAGACCGCGATGTGGCCGAAGGAGACGTTCTCGGCAAATTTGAGATGCAGAATCTCGGAGGCGACCCGCTCGGCCTCATGCGCCTCGTCCTTGCAACGCAGTACGCGGGGCAGGCTGCCTGGCTCGAGATCGCTCCAAAGGCGTTTCTCGAACACATGCCGATTGTTGGCGATGAGCGCGTTGGCCAGCCCCAGAATGCGGGCGCTGGAGCGGTAATTCTGCTCCAGAATGATGACTTTGAGGCTCGGATAGTCTACCTGTAGACGCGCCAGGTTCTCAGGTCTGGCGCCACGCCAGGCGTAGATGGATTGGTCGTCGTCGCCGACCACGGTGAAGGCCCCATCCGTTCCGGTCAGTTGCCGCACCAGCGCGTACTGGGCGTTGTTGGTGTCCTGATACTCGTCGACGAGGAGATAGCGCAGACGCCCCTGCCAGGCTTGCAGCGATGCCGGGTGGGTCTGGAAAAGCCGCGTCGGTGCGAGGATGAGATCGTCGAAATCCACCGCATTGTAGGCGCGTAGACTGCGCTCGTAGTCGGCGTAAAGGCTGGCCATGCGCGCGTCGAAATCGTCTTGTGCGAGCTGCATGGCGTGGGCCGGGTTGATCAGGTCGTTCTTCCAGCGCGAGATTCGCTGCTGCACCGCCGCGGCCCCGATGGCGTGAGCCTCTGGCGCACCGCGCAGGTGCTCCTTGATCAGCGACTCGGCGTCCTGGGCGTCAAGCAGCGAAAATCCGCGTCTCAGGTCGGCGAGTTCGGGTGTGCGGCGCAGAATGTTCAGGCCCAGTGTATGGAATGTCGAGATCGTCAGCCCGCGAGTCTGAGCACCCTTGGACTGCTGGCTCAGACGCTCGCGCATCTCGCGCGCCGCTTTGTTGGTAAAGGTCAGGGCGCAGATGTGGCGCGGCTGAAATCCTCGCTCGGCGATCAGATGCGTAATTTTCTGGGTGATGACGCGCGTCTTGCCCGAGCCAGCTCCCGCCAGCACGAGCAGGGGACCGTTTGTGTAGTGCACGGCTGCGTGCTGGCGTGGATTGAGTCCTGACATGCTGGATCCTGGAAAAAGGCCGGGGAGGGTGCGCACACGGAGCGCGATGCTACTTTAGCTGGGTGCGCCGTCGCTCAGACGAGCAATTCGCGCGCGTTCGTACTACCATTCACAGTTATTATTCGACACGCTAAGGGTGGCTCCGTGCTCAACAGACTCCTCTCCATACTGGTCCTGGCGATGCTGCTTGGGGCGGCACACGCGCAGCAAGAACCCGACGCAAGCGCCGGATTCCTTCAGGCGCCGACAGTCGAGCCATCGCCCGTCACCGGGGAGTCGGTGGAGCCTGAGATTACCATCACCGAGTCCGGCGATAACCTCATCTACGAGTATCGTGTGCGCGGTGTGCTCTACATGGTACGTGTCCAGCCGCAGTTCGGTCCGCCCTATTATCTCTACGACCTTAATGGGGATGGACTGATCGACGCGCAGGACAGATCCCCGCACAACACCGCTTTACCACAATGGATTTTGTTTGAGTGGAACTGAGGACATCGTGTCCAGCCTGCCTTAAAGCTGGAGCTTCGTGACCAAGAACGCTGAAACCGGCTCCAGCGCTAGTAGCGCACTGCATCCTTACATCCCATTGCGCCATTGCTGATCATCACGGTCGAACAGCCGGTCGGCCTCGGTCGGTCCCCAGGATCCGGCTGGGTAGGTGGATATGAAGTCGCGCTCGGTGGCCCAGAGTTTGAGGATCGGGTCGACGACCTGCCAGGCCCAATTGACCTCATCGTAACGCAGGAAGTGTGTGTGATCGCCCGCGATCACGTCGAGGATCAGCGCCTCGTAGGCGTCGATGTGCTCGGTTGGCAAGGCGCAACTGCTGGCGTCGAGCTGCTCGGTCTGGGCGAGCAGCTCAAGCCCCGGCTGCTTGACCTGGATCTCGATGCGCATGCACTCATTTGGCTGTAGATTGAGCAGAATCCAGTTCGGCTTGAGCTGCTCAATGGCCGTGGATTGGAAGAGCTGTTGGGGCGGATGCTTCAAGCGTATGGCAATCAACGAGTTGGTCTGACTGAGCCGCTTGCCGGTGCGCAGATAAAAGGGCACGTTGCGCCAGCGCCAGTTGTCGATGTAGAGCTTGAGCGCGGCATAGGTCTCGGTGGTGCTGTTGGAGCCAACACCGGACTCATCGCGATAACCAGCCAGTTTGGCGTTGTCGGCGCCGCGACCCGCTGCGTACTGGGCGCGAAAGGCTTGGGCATGGACCGCCTCGCGCGCAATTGGCCGGATCGAGCGCAGCACCTTCACTTTCTCGTCGCGCAGCGCCTCGGCATCCAGGCTGGGCGGCGGCTCCATGGCCACCAGGGTGAGCATCTGCAACAAATGGCTCTGGATCATGTCGCGCATGGCGCCGATCCCGTCATAGAAACCCGCGCGCGCACCGATCCCCTGCGCCTCGGCGTGAGAGATCTGGACATGGTCGATATAGTTGCGATTCCAAAGCGGCTCAAGCATCAGATTGGCAAAGCGAAAGACAAGGATATTCTGGACCGTGCTTTTGCCGAGATAATGATCGATACGGTAAATCTGGTCCTCGCTGAAGCAGCGCCGCAGACGTTGATCGAGGATGTTGGCGCTCTCCAGATCGAACCCGAAGGGCTTTTCCACCACCAGCCGCGACCAGCCCGATTCCAGCGCGCTCAAGCCGTTGGTCGAGAGTTGATCGACGATAGTGGCGTAATGCGTGGGCGCGACGGCCAGATAGGACATGAGATTGCCGGGTAGCGTCTCGTCGGTGCGCAGCCGCTCGGCGAGGCGTCGGAAGTCATCGGCTTGCTCCAAGTCGCCGGAGAAAAAGTGCAGACGCTCTAGCAGTCGTTCGAGCACGCTATCGTCCAACCTGCTCGCGAGGCGCTCGCTCAGGAGCGAGCGGACCTGCGCGCGCCAGTCTTCGTCCGACCAGTCGCGTCGGCCAAATCCAAGGACGCGGCTTGCCGGATCGAGCCGCTTTGCGGCCTCAATGTGGTAGAGGGCCGGCAACAGCTTGTGGGTCGCCAGATTACCCGTGACGCCAAAGATGAGTAGGGTGCAGGATTCCTGCATGGGCGCGTTACCTCAATCTAGGTGTTCGATCCCGCGGTTTAGTGGTGTGATCTATTCGCTGGAATTGTCTCTGTGCCCTGCAGCCGACCATTGCGCACCTGAGGCGGTTTTTACTGCACCGATGCCTTGAGCGGCGAGGCGTATCACGTCTGCGGCAGTTAACCCTTGATGACGGCCAGTGGTTGCAATTCGATTTGCACGTCGACCAGATCAACCTGATTTCTCATCACCTCATCGATATCTTTGTAAGACCCCGGAGCCTCATCCAAATCCCTACGATGGCGGATGCTGTGTAATATGCCACGGTCCTTGAGAGATTTTACCTCTTCCTTCAAGTCTAATGTCTTGCGGGCTTTTGTCCGGCTCATGATTCTACCGGCGCCGTGCGCACAGGATTCGAAAGACTGTGCCTCACCTTTGCCTTTTACCAGAAAAGACCGCGTGCCCTGAGAGCCAGGGATCATGCCCCACTCTCCTTTGCGGGCTCGCGTTGCGCCTTTTCGATGCACGATGACTGTCTCGCCGAAGTGCTCCTCCTCAGCAGCGAAGTTATGCGGCTTATTGATGAAATCCGCAAACTCGACCTCGGGCAGCACGTCTCTGAACGCCGTCTTTACCCGCTCCATCATCAGTTTTCTGTTAGCCAGGGCAAATTCGAGGCAGTAATTCATTTCATTTCGATACAGTTCGAAATACTCAGAAGATTCCGGAATATAGGCTAAATCCTGGGTCACATCTTTTCCGGCTTCTTTGTTTAATTGTTTTGCTACATCGTTGTAATGGTTGGCTACCGTGAAGCCGATATTGCGAGAGCCGGAGTGGATCATGATCCAGATATAGCCATCCGATCCTTTCTGTATTTCAATGAAATGGTTGCCGCCACCCAATGTGCCAACCTGATACAAAGCGCTTTCGTATTCTTGATTGACGATGGGCAACTCGCCCTTTCTCTCGGGCATCCACGTTTCGTCTTGCCGCGTTTTGTGGTGATTGAAGCCCACAGGAACAGTGTCGCGGATGGTTCCCATGATGGTCTTCAGATCTTCTGTTGCGATATCGGTCAGATTGGTTCGCAAGGAACACATACCGCAGCCGATATCCACACCCACAGCGTTGGGTATGATGACGCCCTGGGTGGCCAGGATGGCACCGATGGGCATGCCGTAACCCTGATGGGTGTCGGGCATGATGGCGATATGCTTGAAGGCAAATGGAAGATTCGCGAGATTTCGCGCTTGCTCCAGCGCCCCATCTTCCATCTGATCTTCTTCTAGCCACAGCTTTATCGGCAGTTTCTCTGTTTCAATAATTGCTCTTCCGTTAGTGTGCATGTCACCTCCATATTTCACTGTAAAGAGATCTATCTTTTTTGATGGTTATCGGCCCGTGTAAGGTAAAGGCGCCATCAGTTTTTCGCGGCGTACCTGACATGGGAAGCAGCGTTTGGCAGTCGGATACGCATCCAGTCGTTTGTACCGAATGGCCCCCCCGCAGTCGATGCACATGCCGTACTGTCCGGTCGCGATGCGCTGCTCCGCCGCGGCGATGTCACGCACTTCTCCTATGTCGTGGATGATCTCGGCCTCAGTGATGTCACGGATCAAGGAGGCTGCCGCCGCATCGCCAGCGGAGTCGCCCGCATCGCCGGAACCGCCCGCCCCGCCTATGAGATCGATATAGTTCTCGTTGCTGGAATGCGCAAGCACTCGCCGGATTTCATCAAGTAAAAGGCTCTTGCGCGCATCGATCCGTTGCGCGAAGTGTGCGATCTGTTCTTTTGTAAAGGGATTCTCAGGGGCATTCATGGCATCATAGTCTAAATCAGGTTGCGGGAACGGACATCGATCTGTGCCGGGGCACAGCCTCGATCCTCTGAAATACCCTATCAAGCATAGCGTTTAATAAGGTATCAAGACAAGCGGCCGACTAGGCTAGACAACCCTGTCTTGTCTGGTTTTGAATAAGGAACCGATGGCGCTGAAAACCTTTTAGCAACTCTAAGGATTACAAGCTAAAGTGGTGAGCTACTATTATAGACTGAAAGTCCGGATACGGGTCTACAGACCCGTTCAGGGTGCCTCGGTTCGGAAATTGTCCTCCATCTTAGGCGCAAAATGCTGCTCCAAGTATTACTCGATCATCTCTTCCGTCACCAGCCATTTTAAGGTTTCGTTACGTGTGCGATCGTAACTTGCTGATTCTATAAGAAACTGCTCATGGTGAGCCCCAAGATCAATGCGCAGCCACACGCATGGGACTTCGTAGGCAACTGATCTAAAATGTTGTTTTTATGCACCTTAAAAGGACTGCATACGCAACCTCTTGCGTATCGATTGCAATGTGGCGCTCGATGCCCGAGATCTTCTTGCCTGCGTTATACTCCTTGTTGAGCGCTGCCGCGTCGTCGTTGGACAGCAAAAAAACCTGGAATTACGATAAACATCGTAATTTTTAAAAGCTGAAAATATCCGATAAAATGATTGTAGAATTCATTAAATTAAAGGAGCTGAAATGGGAAAAAAAACCAGATTGTTCAAGAGTGAAGAACTGAAGAAACGGGCCGAAGTGGGTGAGTTTCTGCACCAAATTGCTGAAAGAATCGCAAATGGTGAAGTCGTCTTGCGAAAGGGAGCAGAAGAACTTGTATTACAAATCCCAGAAAATCTGATTTTGGAGGTCCAAGTCGAGGACGAGGACAAGAAAGCCAAAGGCATCCAACACAGCTTGGAGATAGAGATAAAATGGTTTGATAATGATGGTCCAAGCGGTTCATTAGAGTTAGGCTGAAACAGTAACAAGCGATGTGGCGCTTTCCGAATAGAAACTTCAATCTGGTCATTTAGATTGCGAGCGAGGATACCTCTCATGGACGAGTGAGGAGAACAGAATCTTGCGGGACTTGACACATAGCCTTTACCGACGACCCCTGCGAATCCAAGGATGCGGCTTGCCGGATCTCGAGCTGCTTTGCGGCCTCAATGTCCTAGAGAGCCGGCAACAGCTTTTGGATCGCCAGATTCCCATGATGCCAAAGATGAGTTAGGGTGAAAGGCTACCGCATGCAGGGCGAGCGCGTTTAAATTCTCAGCCAAACACGACCTTGGCGCGGTAGTCGTCATTCCACGCGGCCTTGCGGCGCTTCTTGGGCAGACTGAACGCTGAACCCTCCTGTTCGAATAGATTCATA
>JARIBS010000114.1 GCA_029257385.1 Thiorhodococcus sp. | reverse complement strand
CCAGTCTGAAGCAGCTCCCGTGCGGCTCGACCGGCTCGTGGGTCAGGCGAATCCCGTTGGACTCGGCAAGCTCACGGGCGATATAAAGTCCGAGCCCGGTTCCCTGGCTCCTGGTCGTGAAGAAAGGATTGAAAATCTCGCGCGCAATGTGCGTGTCGATTCCGGGACCATTGTCGTAAATCGCAAGGATCGTCTCGCGCTGGTCGTCGCTGTGCACAACGGTGATACGAATACACGCCTCTTGCCCCTCCAGGCCGCCATGGACAAGGGCGTTCTCGAAGAGATTGGCAAAAATCTGATGTAAGTGTCGCGGATCGACCTCGACCGAAACGGGTTGCGTGTCGGCCTCGAGCAGGATACGCGTCTCACCCATGTCGCGGTCCTCCCGGATTTCCGCTAGGAAGGACGCTACCCAAGTGGAGAGGTCAATCGTGCCGGGCACGACCTGGTTGCTGCGCGAGAGTTGCAGTACGCTTTCAACGGTCTCTTCGATACGGGCGCTGTTGCGTCGAATGATGTCGAGCAAGTGATGATCATCGGCCTCAAGATGCGGCGCCTCGGACAAAAGCTCGCCGGCATGGCTGACCGCACTCAGCGGGTTGCGGATGTTGTGGGCGATGCTGGCGGTGAGTGTCCCGAGCGCGGCCAGCTTGATCTGCTGCGCCTCCCTGGCGATTTCGTGATTGTCACGCAGATAGACCACGACACCGCTGGCGCGGTAGTCGCCGAGGAGCTTGATGGAGGCGCGGATCTCGTGCTCGCCGATACGCATCAGACCGTCTTTGGGGTGGCGCGCATTCACCTGACCTGCCAGCCAGTCACTGAGTTCGGCAGGCAGATCACCGAGCGAAGATCCGGGACGGATATCCTGCACCGCAAGCAACTCCAGGGCGGCCTCGTTGACCAGGCGCAGACGCCGTTCACCGTCTGCAACCAGGATGCCGGTACCCATACTTTGGATGATGTAGTCGTTGAGCTTGGAGAGATCGTCGATGTCGACCTTGCGTCTGGCGGCCAGGGCTTCGGCAGTGCGTATGCGGCGATAGAGCACGTGCGACAGAAGCGCCACGGCAAAATAGAGCAGGCCCAGGAAGCCCGCTTGCGTGAAAGAGGCCTTGAGATCGTGACCCGACATGCTCGAGTAGATCTGCTGGCTCATGATGGCCAGCGAGGCCAGCGAGGCGAAAAACAGCGACAGACGCCCCTCCATCATGAGCGCACCCGCCGCTACGGCCACGGCGAGCAGAATCCCGAGCCCGCTAGAAATGCCCCCGGCGAGGTGCATAAGCACGGTGAAGATGAGGATGTCGAGAAAGATCGCGCTCTGCACCTGCCTGATGCGGCTCGGCCAGCGCATCACGAGTCCCAGTCCGCTCAACAGAACCAGAAAGGCGTAGACGACCAGGATGTTCCAGGCCAGCGCAATCTCGGCAGGAAGCAGGCTGGGGTCAACGATCTTGGGCGAGAAAGCCAGGATCAGCCCCACCACCAATAGCAGCCGAAACAGAAACAGCCAGCGTAAAGCGCCCCAAGTGGGGTAGCGGCCGTATGCGTCGATGAGCGCCGCGACGTTTACACTGCCCGGCGTTTGATTGATTTTCACGCTCACGTTTTTGTCATATCTAGCGTTTTGAACTATACGATTACGTTCAAGCTGGGTGCTGCCCGGCTTAGTCGAGACTCGCGAGAAAGGCGTCCACCGCAGGTTGCAATAGACGTTCGCCAGCCAGCACTGACGGCTCGAAATCGTGCCGCCAGAGTGGCATCAGCAACCTGGCGCGCCGCCATTCCTCAAACAGAATACGCGCGAGCGGGCCACCTTCGGCGATGAACCCCAGATCATGGAAATCGCGCTCCGCCCGAGCGCGGTCGTAGTGAAAGCGCACGATCTCCGAGTGCCAGCCGCTGCGGCGTCTCTCCAGCAGCGCGTAGCTGCCGCGCGGATCGCCATCGAAAGGCGAGCCGACCGAGCCGACGTTGACAATGGGTATTGCATCGACCAGACGCTCAATGGGCCGATGGGTATGCGCAGTGACAAACAGCGCGATGTCATGTGGCAGGACCACGCGGATGTCCTCATCGAGCATACCGGCGGTGATGCCCTGGCGGTTACTGGCCATGGTGCCGTGGGTTACATGGACCCAGCTCGCGTCATCGCCGCCGTGAAAGCAGAGATGATCAGGCCAGCCGGTGAGCGCATCGATACGCGGGTGAATCTGGCGATAGGTCCAGTCCGCGAAGCGTCGCATTGACTCATCGAGCGCGTCCTTCGGCCTCTCGCGGGCGCAGCGCATGACCCATGTCTCGTGGTTGCCTTGCACGGGCAGCCAGCCGTGACTGCGACGCAGAGCGTCGAAACACTCCAGACAGGCGAGGCTGTTCGGTCCGCGATTGATCAGATCGCCATTCATAACGACCAGATCCGCTCCCCAGTCAAGAATCCGAGAGACGGCCTCCTCCATAGCGGGCAGATTGCCCTGAACATCGGAAAAGACGGCGACCTTCATGCACGTGTTCCGGTCGTGTTGCAATGTTGACACTTTACCGGGAACCCGGTACCAGGAAAACCGGCGGGCAACTCGAATTCGAGAATGGACGACAGATTCTGCTCGTCAAGGGTGAGGGCGGTAGACTCGTGGTGTCCAGAGTGTCGAGCTTGAGGGGATTGTGCAGCGAGATGGCGTCATCACGGGGCGGTGGCGCCTCGGGCCGGAGTGGGTACTCATCTCGCCCCGCCCGGGGCGCCTACATCGGCTATACGCTCTCGCGATTAGTCACACTGATTGAGGTCTGGCCGATCCTTGTTGCAGAAATTCAGACCCACGGGATCGGCGTTGCCCTCGGTATCGAAGCCGCCCTTGAGATCCTGACCCGCGAACTTGGCGGTAACGACTTTGTACTTGGTGATGTCAAGCCTGGAATTGGCGCAGGCCTCGAGCGCCGCGGTCGCGCAACCCTCGACCGAGTCTGCGGGATTGGTCTGATCGCACTCCGCCTGGCCGTCGCATTTGCTAAACGACGTCGCCTCCTGACCCTGACATGCAGTGCGCACATAATGAAGTACACAACCGTCGTCTTGGGCAAGCACAGCGGCGGGGACACCGAGTCCCATTGAGAGCACCAGGGTCGCGGCAATGGTAATGTTGTTCATTCTGTATTAATCCTCCGTTCATTTTATAGTGATCGATGCCACGTGCTGGCAAGGGCACCGTTGGCATCGGCAAACCCAGAACGCTGAACGCTTCTGGACTGCCGTTAAACCCTCACTGCTATCGGGCTGCGTGTCAAGGGGCTATTGTCGAATTCCTTGCAAGGCCAGTGAGTCCGTTTGAATCGATGAAACCCGCGTTTTGGCGGTAAGATATTGGCGCGCTTGATCAACGGGCCTTAGACTTGGCGGCGAGTGCACTCGCCGCCAATGCAATCAGTCACAAGCTCAAGATCGCAAATGGCATCAGGGTTAGAATTAAATGGAGGGCGCGTCAGATGGACGGGGCATACTCAGCGTCAGCGGCCATTGAGCCTTTAGTTTTTATCCAGTCCGTGCGTTTGGCGCGATGATTAAGACGATTGCCAGACGCCGGAATCGCATCCATCAGGAGAACCGTATGAAGATCAGTGCCGATTTCGATATTTCCGCCGAGGAAGTCCGTAAGCTCTTCGGCCTGCCGGATGTCGAGGCCTTTCAGCGCCAGATGATGGACGACATTCGCGAGCGCATGATGACGGGTGCCGAGGGCTACGATCCCATCACGCTCTTTCAGCCCTATATGGCGGGCACCATGGCATCCTGGGATATGTTCCAGAAGATGCTGTCGAACGTTTCCACCATGAGTACGAAGGGCGACTCCGAGCCGAAAGGCACCACGCCACGCCGCACGAAATAGGTTGAGGTCGTGCGCGTGTTTTTGCTGTTGGCTCTGCTGTGCCTGGCGGCCAGCACCGCCACGGCGCGCGACTGTGTAGATTCACACGCAGCCGGCATCCCGGATGCGCGCTATATCGTCATTCAGAACGCAACGGTCAGGGACCACACGAGCGGTCTGATGTGGAAACGCTGCGCGGAAGGACTCAGCGGTTTTGGCTGTACCCAAGGAGAGGCGGCAACATCCACATGGAGCTGGGCGCTGCGCCGCGCCCGCACCAGCCGTTATGGCGGTCACGCCGATTGGCGTTTGCCCGATCGCGAGGAGTTGCTCTCTCTGCTCCAGCGGCGCTGCCACGGCATGGATATCGATGGTGTGAGCTTTCCCAATACGCCGTCTGGCCGATTTTGGTCGGCAACGCCCGCGAGCTATTATCCAGGCAGTGCATGGAGGGTGCATTTCGGCAATGGAAACATCGACTACGGCACCAAGGAACAATCCGCTCATGTGCGGTTGGTGCGCGATGCCGATGCTTGTACACCGGTCACCCCTGGCACCTGTCTATCGCATGAAGACCGGCTCTACGAGCGGCATGGATCGCTCGAGGAGATTCAAGAGTAGTGGTCAGCTCACGAAACGGAAAAAATCTTACGTTAAGCTTTACCGTCGATCTCCTAAGCGGGCAACCGGATCGACCCGATATCCATCGCTCAGTGACTCGATGATCCGGCACTCCTTGATCACGCCCCCTGGCAGCAAGACAGCAGGCGTTGGAGTTCCTGCTCGAGGCCTTGCAGATCGCGAAGGCGCCGCCTGACCTGTTCCAATTGCTCTGCCACCAAGGCTCAAGACGATGTTTTCCACTCTGGACACGGTTTAGGCCACGGCACAGGTAGTCGAAATCAACGTGCTTCATTGGTCATCGCGTCTCGCACCTCACAACGGCGCTTTCCGCAGGCGCAGGGCGTTGAGAATCACCGACACCGAGCTGAAGCTCATCGCCGCTGCGGCGATCATGGGAGAGAGCAACAGGCCGAAGAACGGGTATAGCACACCGGCGGCGATTGGAACCCCAAGCGAGTTGTAGACGAAGGCGAAGAACAGATTCTGGCGGATGTTGCGCAGGGTGGCATGCGACAGCCGACGCGCCCGGGCAATGCCGCGCAGGTCTCCCCTGACCAGGGTGACGCCGGCGCTTTCCATGGCCACATCCGTTCCCGTACCCATGGCGATCCCGACATGAGCCTGAGCCAGGGCCGGCGCATCATTGATGCCGTCGCCGGCCATGGCCACGATGCGTCCCTCGGCCTGCAACTGCTTGACAAGATCGCTTTTCTGCTCGGGCAGCACCTCGGCATGGATCTGGTCGATGCCGAGACGATCGGCCACGGCCCGGGCCGTGGTCCGGTTGTCTCCGGTGAGCATCACCACCCGCACCCCTTCGCGGCGGAGGACGTCCAACGCCTCCGGGGTGGAGGCCTTGATCGGATCGGCAACCCCGAGTAGAGCTGCGACCTGTCCGTCCACGGCCAGATACATCACCGTCTGGCCCTCCGCACGCAGGGCGCGGGCACGCGCGTGCAGCGGCGCCGCATCGACACCCAGCTCGTCGAGCAGCTTGCGGTTGCCCAGGGCTACCTGCTTGCCATCCACTCGGCCGATCACGCCGCGACCGGTCAGGGACGAGAATGCTTCGGGCTTGGCTAGAACGCTACCGCGCGTTTCGGCACCCTTGACAATGGCCGCCGCGAGCGGGTGCTCGCTCGCGCGTTCGAGGCTGGCGCCCAAGCGCAGCAGGACCGCCCCATCGACACCAGCCATCGGCGCCATGGTCACCAGTTCCGGCTTGCCCTCGGTCAGGGTGCCGGTCTTGTCCACCACTAGGGTATCCACCTTGCGCATCACTTCCAGTGCCTCGGCATTTTTGAACAGCACGCCCATGGTGGCGCCACGACCGGTACCGACCATGATGGATACGGGCGTTGCCAGCCCCAGCGCAC
>JARIBS010000111.1 GCA_029257385.1 Thiorhodococcus sp. | reverse complement strand
TGGTATCTGTGTTCTCGAATCTTCTTGGACTGTACTTATTCCTGTAAATCATGTTTCCACAGACATTGCTCGCGACGCCACGACTTGGCGATGCCAGCCAGACGCGCACGTCCTGCCTTGATTCAGCGTTTCCGGCAGATGATCCGAACGCTTCGGGGCGGCGATTGCACCTGACCGTCGCACTGGTGATTGCGGTACTCGTTGCGGCCTTTCCAGCGTTGACGATCGCCGATGAGGCCTCTGAGCAGCACGCCTGTCTGCGCTGTCACGCCATGGAGACCATCGCCTATCGCGATCCCCAGACCTGGGAGATTGTTGATCTCTCGCTCGATGCGCATAAGCTCTCGCACTCCGTCCATGGCGAGATGGCCTGTACCGAGTGTCATCGGCGCAGCTACCGCCGCTATCCGCATCCCGAGCAGGCCGAGCGCGAGTCGTTTAGTTGTGTCGGCTGTCATGCGGACGACCCGGTCAGCGCGACCTATGACTTCAACGAAATCGATGCCGAGTACGCCCGCAGCGCTCATGTCGCGCCGGGTGCCAAGCGTGCTGAGACGTTCAGTTGTCACTCCTGTCACGATCCGCACATCTTCAATGTCTCCAGGGTCGGTCAGGAGATTGCCGAGATTGTCCGCGATGGCAACCAGGTCTGTATAAGCTGTCACAAGCGGGTGCAAGACCCGCTTTCAGGGAGCCATGACTGGCTGCCCAGGCGTGACCAGCATTGGTCGTCGGTGCGCTGTGTCGAGTGTCATACGCCGGTCTCGGATGATGCAACGCGGCGCATCTCGCACCAGATCCTCCCCGCCGAGGACAGCAATCGCGCCTGTGTCAGCTGTCACTCCAAAGACGCCAGCCTGCTCAACAGCCTCTACGCCTACCGCTCCGAGGAGGAGTTGGCCCGCCAGGGGCTATTCTCCAAGGCGCTCTTTAATGATGCCTACATCATCGGCATGAGCCGCAATCCGACGCTCGATCGGATCAGTCTCGCCATCCTTGCGCTGACCCTGCTGGTGCTGACTGGGCACGGCCTGTTGCGCTATCGGGCCTATCGCCGGAGGAACGGATGAAACCGCTCTACCTCTATGCCACCTGGGTGAGGGTCTGGCACTGGTTGAACACGATCCTGTTCATCGTGCTGGTCGTATCGGGTCTGAGCATGCACTACGCCGGCACGCCCTGGCTGCTGGATTTCCAGACCGCAGTGCCCATCCATAATGGCGCGGGCATTCTGCTGACCCTGGGCTGGATCGCGTTCGTCGTCGGCAATTTCAGGACCGACAACGGACGTCATTACCGTATCCGCTGGCGCGGGCTGCTGACGCGAGCCTATGCGCAGGCGCGCTACTACGCCCACGGCATCTTTCACGATGCGCCGCATCCCTTTCAGGTCAGCTCCGGGGAGAAGTTCAACACGCTCCAACAACTGAGCTATCTTGGCGCCATGTACGCGCTGATGCCTCTGCTCATTCTCAGCGGCTGGGCGTTTCTCTTCTCGGTCTATCTGCCGGAGACCTTGTGGGGCATCGGCACGGTGTGGATCGTCGCCATGATCCATCTGCTGACCAGCTATCTGCTGGTGCTGTTTGTGCTGATCCATCTCTACATCATCACCACCGGCGAGACGGTCCTGACCAATCTGCGCGCCATGATCACCGGCTGGCATCGCGAGCGCGGCGACCAGGCTTGAGCCGAGGTCCACGGCGCGCAACAGGAGTCATTCATGCGGTTTTTCACTCAGGGTTCGACGTTTTTTTCGGCAAGACGCCTATTGGTGGCAATCCCGGTCCTGCTGATCCTGCTCACGCTCGCCTACAAGGTGGTCTATCCCTGGGCGTTCCAGTTGTATGTCGGTGAAACCTCGGTCGTACTCACCTATCCCAACAGCGATCGCCTAACCGACACACAGTTCGAGGCGCTGGCGCGGGATCTGAGTGAATCGGCGCGACGCGAGCAAGCGGCCCAGATCGTGCGCGAGGGGCAGGGCGCCTTTGCCCGCGAAGTCAAGATCGAGATGTTGATGAATACCCCCTCGATGGTGCGCGCAAGCGAGCCCACCCACATCAAGTATTTTCGCGACGCTGGTATCCGCGCTTACGAGGGGCCGCGCACCTGTCTGCAGTGTCATGCGACCATCCAGGTCGATCACGAAGACGGCTCCACCTCGACGGTCGATACGCTTGAGGACATCGTCAATTCGGTGCATTTCAAATTCCAAAGCGACGCCAGCGGCTTCTCGACCTACGGCTACGACGGGCGCATGGTCAATGCCGGTGGCGCACGCAATATCCCAGTCGGCAAGATCAACCGCGCCTGCGGCATCCCCGGCAGCTTCTCCTGGACCGGCTGGGCGGCACTGATCAAGACCTATCCCGAGGGGACCGACGGCGCAGCCGTCATGCGCAGCGAGGGCTGCGGTCAGTGTCACATCGGCGGCGACTATTATCCCGCGACCGAGAAGATGCTGCCGATCGGCGATGTGACGGTCGATGCCAAACAGGGCGTCGATTGTCTGATCTGTCATGCGAGCGAGTACGACATGAATCAGCGCCACATCATCGGCGATGAGGTGGGTCTGCGCTGGAATCAGGATCGCAGCATGCGTGCGGCCCTGAGCGTTGGGCGCGTCTCCAACCAAAACTGTCTCAACTGTCACCAGCACAACATGGGCGGAGATGTGTATCTGCACAACGTCGCCGCACAATCACTGGGCGAGAAAAACCAACGCCTGTTGCACGCTGGCGCGAAACGCGGCAACCCGTTCAGCCCGACCGACGATGTACATGCCGCGGCCGATATCCAGTGCACCGACTGCCATGTTCCCGAGGGACACAAGATCCCGCGCGGGCGCTTCGGCGTCGATCTGGTCGCCAACGACCTGCCGAATAAGGATGTCGCCTGCGATGGCTGTCACTCCAAAGCGCCGCACAACACCTCTAAGCACAAAGCGCTGCTCAACGGCCATATCGCCCGGATCGCCTGCGAAACCTGCCATATTCGCGAACTGGAGGAGGACAATGTCGTCCTGCGCGACTGGGTGCATCCGAGCTGGAATGGCGAGGAAGGACTCTGGGGGCCGACCGACATCTACCGCTCCGGCAAACCCGGCAAGGGCTTGAGCTATCTTTGGTTCAACGGCAATGGCACCTTCCTCGCCAACGCGCTGGGCAGCAATCCGACCGGCTCAGACGAGAACTACAACCCCTTGATGCGCCAGATCGCGCGGATCGAGGATCCGGAGATCATCGCTGCGGTGCGCGCCAAGGCCATCGAGCTGAAACAGACCTATCCGGAGATCGACGTCGAGGACTATGTCGAGCGCGCGACCCAGCCGCTTTCCCAGCTCTCGCCCGAGATGCTCGAGCGCCGCAGCGCCATGATCGAGCAGAACCTGCGCCCGGTTATGAACCAGGGCGAGAACCGCATCTATCCCTTCAAGCTGTTCAACGCCCTGATGTACGAGGACATGGCCAATCAGGGACCGTTTGGGGCGATGATTCTGCCCTTTGACTATACGACCTACTACGAGAGCGGCGACAGCGGCGCGGCCGTCATCGAGGCGATTCGCAACCCCATCGTACGGCGCATGTATCAGACCCCATTCAAGCTCTACATGATGGACGAGTTCATGGCCTATTTCGGGGTCAGCGAAGGCTGGACGACCGACTATCCGCTGGTGGACGGCAAGCTCGCCACCCATGTCGAACCCAACTGGATGCGCCAGATGGGCACCCTCATGGTCAATCACGGCATCCAGCGCACCGGGCATGGCTGTAAGGATTGTCACGCCCCGGATGGCATCCTGGACTATGCGGCCCTCGGCTACGACCCGCATCGCGCGGCGGAGCTGATGGATCTGAGTGGGCTGGAATCGGGGCGCTGAGTCCGCGTCGAGATACCCACGGTTGGCGCGGCAAGACTATTGCTGGATCTAGGGTCAGCGACAAAACAAGCTGCGTCGGCGCGCGTAAGCATTCAAATGGATTGATCGACTATTGAGCAACACCGCAGCCAAGACCCTCGAATGCGATATCCTGATGCCCGTCTACAACGGTCTGACCTATGTCACTGACGCCGTTGACGCGGTGCTCGAGCATACGCACGGTTTTGCCTATCGACTAACGGTCATAGACGACGCTTCGGACAAGGAGACCGCGACATGGTTGGAGCAGCGCGCGGCCGACGACCCACGCATGCGGGTAATACGAAGCGCTGAGAACCAAGGTTTCGTGCACGCTTGTCGCCGTGGCTACGAGGCATCGCAAACCCCATTCGTGTTATTGCTCAACAGCGACGTCGTCGTAACGCCTGGTTGGCTCCAGCGCCTCATCCAATGCGCCCGGTCGGATCCCAAGATCGCCTCGGTCAACCCGCTGACCAACCATGCCTCGCAGCTCGTCATGCCGATGCTGCCCGGCGCAAGCTATCTTGCAATGAACGCGCTTCTCAACAAGCGCCCGCCGCAGTACCCGGACGTTGTGACCGGGGTCGGTTTCTGCATGCTGTTGCGCCGGAGCGCCCTGGAGCGTGTGGGCTTTTTCGATGAAATTTTCGGGCGCGGCTATTGTGAGGACTCCGATCTGTCCATGCGACTGACCACGCATGGCTATCGAACCGTCGTCGCCGACGACGTCTATATCTATCACCGGGGTTCGGGGACATTCGGCGCTGAACGCGGTCCACGGTATCTGGCCAATCGTCGTATTTTCGATCAGCGCTGGTCGAAAGAATACCGTCGCCAGTTCGCCAACTTCGCCGCAGCCGATCCGCTGCGCGAAGTCAGAACCCTGATCCGCTACAAAACACGCTGGAATCCGATGCCGGTGGTCTGGGAAACGGGCCGCAAAACCCGAACGGCACTGCAGGAGCGCAAGCCCCTCTCGGCAGCGAAAGAGCTGATCAAAGGTGCGCTTTTGCTACCGCAATCCCGCCGCCTCCTGGTCCAGCCCGCTGACGTCGATCAGGTGACGCGCAAAGGCCGACTTCGAATCACCTACATCCTGCATCGCCTCGTGGTGGCCGGGGGGGTTCTTTCGGTCATCCAGATCGTCAATCAACTCATTCTCCTCGGCGTGGAAGCCCGGATTGTCACCCTATTCGAAGACCACGCTGTGTATCGCTGGACCAAGCTCTACACCAAACCGATCGTCTACGCCAATGAGCGCGAGCTTCTAAGCGCCTTCCCCGAGACCGACGTCGTCGTCGCCACGCTATGGACGACAGCACCTTGGACGCAAGTCCTTGTCGATCGCGGTCGCGCCACGGTCGGTGTTTACTTTCTTCAGGATTACGAGCCTTGGTTTTTCCCAGCCGATGACAAGACCGCGTCCGAGCGCGTTCGATCGACCTTCGAGATGCTGCCGAATCGGATCGTAAAATCCGACTGGCTCGCCGCAATGCTGGCGGCCGATGGATACGACACACACAAGATATCCATCGGCATGGATCTAGCCAATTTCTATCCGAGGGACACGAAGCCGGGACCAATCACCGTCGTTGCCATGGCTCGCCCGCTGACACCGCGACGCGGCTTTGCTGCAACGATCGAGGCACTGGCCATCGTCAAAAAAGCCCGTCCTGACATCGAGATTCGGCTCTTCGGAGACAGCGCCCTGCATCGCCACGAGATTCCTTTCGAGTATCGCGACGAAGGCGTTGTCGCCGACCAGGAGCGAATGGCGCGGATCTACTCCTCTGCCGACGTCTTTCTGGATGGGTCCGAGTTCCAGGGGTTCGGCCGCTGCGGGTTAGAGGCGATGGCCTGCGGCGCGGCGTGCGTGCTGACGAACGTCGGCGGCGTCAACGAATATGCGCGCCATGAAGAGAACGCGCTGCTGGTCGTGCCGAATCGACCGGGCGCCTTCGCGGATGCGGTGGTGCGCCTGATCGATGATGCACAGACTCGCTCTGCCCTCGTCGCGGCTGGCCGTCAGACAGTGGAGCGATTTTGTCATCGCCGGGAAGCGCGAGAGACGCTCGAGTATTTCAGGTCGCTTTTGCCAGAGCTTGCCGTGCAATGATTGCAGTCGTTGTCATCAATTTCGGCGACACCGCAGTTACCCAAGCCTGTCTGTCGTCGCTGTATGAGAACGCCGGTGCCGCCTTCCATCTCATTGTGATCGACAACGCATCGGACGCCCGATCCCAGAGCGCGCTTCGCCACGCGCTTGAGGCGCGTCAAGACGTCACCCTGATCTTCAATTCTGACAATCGAGGGTTCGCCGCCGGCTGCAATCAGGCCATCGCGACCGTCTTGGAAGATCCAAGCCTCGAAGCCGTGGCACTGCTCAACAACGACACCCTCGTTCAGCCGGGCTGGCTCGCCGAGATGGTCGCCGCCCTAGAGTCGAAGGCGGACATGGATATGGTCGCGGCACGTATGATGCGCTTTGATGCCCCATCGAAGGTCGACAGCCTCGGAATCGTCTTCTACAAGTCCGGCATCGCGTCCAACCGCAAACATGAATCACAGCCTCTACTGGGGCCTTGCGGGGGGGCGGCACTCTACTCCGCGCGACTACTGCGCCGACTCCAAGAGAAAACAGGCTACATTTTCGACCCAACCTTTTTTTGCTACGCCGAAGACACCGATCTCGCGCTACGTGCACGGGCGCTCGGGTATCGCTGCGCCTATGCTGATCGGGCGACCGTGCTGCATCGCGGCGGGCACTCATCGGGGGGCGGCTACAATGAGCTAATCGCCTATTATGGCCTGAGAAACTCGTTGTTTGCGCTGTTCAAGAACCTCCCTGCAAGCTTCCTGCTGAGCAATGCCATCTGGTTGATCGCTATGCAGGCCGCGGTTGTGTTCAAGTATCTTCTTAAAGGCAAAATCTCGCTCTTGTGGCGGGTCTACCGAGACACCCTCAAAGGGCTACCCCGGGTGCTCAGAGCGCGCCGGGCGCTCCGCCAGCGGCCAGCCTCAGACTGGGCGATCTACTGCTCCAAACAATTTTACGACCGCGACTATATCCTCGCTGGACTCCGCACGCTGCACAAACGCGACATCC
This sequence comes from Thiorhodococcus sp., assembly GCA_029257385.1. Lineage (GTDB taxonomy): Bacteria > Pseudomonadota > Gammaproteobacteria > Chromatiales > Chromatiaceae > Thiorhodococcus. The sequence continues at coordinate 185 of JARIBS010000111.1, read as the reverse complement.
GACCCGCCCGCGACTAAGTGGCTATGCTGAGTCGCGAAAAACAATGCTGCCGCACAAATTTCTCGGGCTGAGTGGGAATTGCTGCGCTGCCACAGGGCGAGCGCGTTTAAATTCTCAGCCAAACACGACCTTGGCGCGGTAGTCGTCATTCCACGCGGCCTTGCGGCGCTTCTTGGGCAGACTGA
>JARIBS010000044.1 GCA_029257385.1 Thiorhodococcus sp. | reverse complement strand
CAGGGCCGCGAGCGATTGCGGAAGACGCTGTCCTCGCACTGGCGCAGCGGGAACAGCTTCTGCAAGAGCTGCAGCGTCTCGCGCACCGCCCAAGCGCTCGGATAGGGTCCGAAGAACCGCCCCCGCCCCTTGCGCGAGCCACGGTGAAAGGTCAGGCGCGGAAAATCGTCCTGGGTGGTGAGATGGATGTAGGGATAGCTCTTGTCATCGCGCAGCAGAATATTAAAGCGCGGACGCAGGGACTTGATGAGGTTGCTCTCGAGCAGCAGCGCCTCGCCCTCGGTGCGCGTGACCGTCACCTCGATGTCGGCGATCTGGCTCACCATGAGCTGCAGGCGGTCGTTGAGCGAGCGGTTGAAATAGCTCCCCACCCGCCGTTTCAGACACTTGGCCTTGCCGACATAGAGCACCGTCGCGCCAGCATCGATCATGCGATACACGCCAGGCACGCACGGGATGCCCTTAAGCAATTTACGCGGATCGAACTCAGTCACCCTGGTGGTCCCTGGTTGCTCCCAGAATAGAAAAAGCCAATCGCCATCAAGACACCGATGATGACGATCACCAAGCGCAATACGTCCTGCGGAATGCGATAGGCAACCGCAGCGCCCGCATAGCCACCGCATACCGCAGCAAGACCGAGCACCAGCACATGCCCGTATACGATGGTATTGCCGAGGGCGTAGACCACCACGGCAATCGCCGTCAACACCGCCGAGATCAGGTTCTTTAGTCCGTTCATGCCCAACAGATTGGTTTGTCCCATCAGCCCCAGCGCCGCCAGCAGGATGATGCCGAGTCCGCCGTTAAAATAGCCGCCATAGACACACACGACGCCTAGAACCACGCCCGCGATGATCTTTCGACCTGTCCCGCCGGATTGAGCCGCGCTTGCGCAAGCAGAATCCACCAAGGTGGCCGCAACAGTGAGTGTTTGACCAGAGGCCGCGCGAGCGGTTCGTCTTGCATGACCAAGTCGCGTGATCGCGGGTGCAAACAGAAACATAGCGGTCGCCAGCAGGATTAACCAGGGGATCAGCGCCGCGAACAGCCGGTCGCTGGTCGAGAGCAGAATCAGCGCCCCCAGCGTCCCACCGAGCAGCGCAATCACGATAACCGCCGGGTACCCGAGCGCTGCGGGGCGTTCGATGTCGCGCCGAAAGCGCCAGGCGCTGGCAATGTATCCAGGCAACAGCGCGGCGGTCCCGGTGGCGTTTGCCGCGACCGGGGGAACGCCCGCGAAGATCAGCGCGGGCAGCGTGATGAAACTACCGCCACCCGCGATGGCGTTCAGCAAGCCGCCAAAAAAACCGGCTGCGATAATGAGGGACCATTCGAGCATGATGTTTCTGAAAGGTGACGGATCAGAGGTAAGAGTATGGATGCGCCGCTGCTCACGCCATCTACATCGGTTCGCCGAAGTCACCCGTCAAGTCGTCCCGCAGTCAACGCTCACACAACCGCGACGCATGGAAAGGTTGAAAATGGTCAATCGACGGCTTGTTAACCTCCGTCGAACCGCGTCCCGCAAGAGGTCAACATACCGTATCAGCGAATCGTTCTGATAGCGTTCTAGCAGGTTGACCGCACCCATTACATAAAACCCTTCGTGTACGGTTAGGAGTTGATTTTTCTGAGACGTTTTGGAGACTGCGATGGGCCAGGCGATATTGTTTGTCGACTTCATGCAGAAGCAGCAGCCGACGTCAAGGATAACGTGATGGCCAAATAAATCGGCTTCAATTTAACGACAGGAAAGTGGCAAGAAGGTTGGTTTTTAAAGTATCATTTTGAATCGCGGCTACTGGTGCTTGGTCGATTAGTTAGATTTTTAAAGCTTTAGCCGCTTACTTTTATTTACTTATGAGAAATCCGGTTTAGATATAAGCGCCGAAGCCTGTCTCTAACTCTCTAAAATAATGGATGCTTTTCATGACAGAATCTAAGAAAGCCATGAAATCAACGGTGCTTTTACCGGTTTTTATTCCCGCAGTTGTTGTTACCGTGTTGCTGGTGGTAGGCGCTATTAGCAGCCCCGAGCTTTCTGGTGTGCTGTTTAGCAATACACTTGAGTGGATAACGCAAACGTTTGGCTGGTTTTACATGCTTGCGGTAGCGATTTTCCTAGTGTTTATGGTTGCTGTTGGTGCATCCAGTTGGGGCAATATCAAGCTTGGCCCTGACCATGCGGAACCGCAGTACAATTTTCTTGAATGGTTTGCAATGCTATTTTCAGCAGGCTATGGCGTAGCACTGCTTTTTTTTGGTGTCGCAGAACCAGTGTTGCACTTTGCCTCGCCCCCTGCCGGCGCTGCGGAAACGGTTGATGCAGCAAAACAGGCAATGCAAATTGCGTTCTTTCACTGGGGCTTCCATATCTGGGGCATTTACGGCCTGGTAGGCTTGGTACTAGCCTATTTCTCATTTCGTCATGGCTTGCCATTATCGATTCGTTCCGCGCTATACCCGCTCATTGGTGATAAAATCTATGGGCCCATTGGTCATACGGTAGATGTATTTGCCATATTGGGCACCTTATTTGGTATAGCCACTACCTTGGGGTTATCTGTTGTCCAAATCAATGCGGGGGTAAACTACCTTTGGCCGCAAATACCTGTTGATATCACCGTGCAAATCACTGCCATCGCGCTTATCACGGCGGCCGCGACGATATCCGTTGTAGCGGGTATGGATAAGGGCATAAAACGATTATCTATTCTGAATATGGTACTGGCGGTTAGCCTGATGACATTTGTTTTCATGGTGGGGCCGACGATTCACATACTTGAGAGCTTTCTACAAAACACCGGCAGCTACCTGAACGGCATTGTGGCGCGCACGTTCAACCTGCAAGCTTATACGCGCAGTGACTGGATCGGAAACTGGACCCTATTTATCTTCGGTTGGACTATTGCCTGGGCCCCATTTGTGGGTATGTTTATTGCCAAAATCAGCCGCGGACGTACAATCCGCCAGTTTGTTTTTGGAGTCATGCTGGTACCCTCGGTATTTACCTTTTTATGGTTTTCGATATTTGGTGACACTGCACTAAACCTCATTATGAATGAGGGGCTGACCACGCTGATTGGTGATGTGCAAAATGATCAGGCTGTTGCCCTGTTTAAGTTGCTTGATGTACTGCCTGGTTCGTTTTTAATCTCTTTGCTAACGGTAATACTGATTACCACCTTTTTTGTAACTTCTTCGGATTCTGGCTCTTTGGTTATTGATGCTTTAGCCTCTGGCGGCGCGATTAATACTCCTGTTTGGCAGCGGGTGTTCTGGGCCGTACTTGAGGGTGTGCTGGCATCTGCCTTATTGTTTGGTGGTGGGCTTAAAGCGCTGCAAGCAATGACCGTCACCAGCGCTTTGCCCTTCGCCATCATTATGTTGATTGCGGCCGTTGGACTGTGGCGAGCGCTGAAAATTGAAGGCCATCGTGAAAGCAGTTTGCAAGGACATATGACGAGCAGCCCTCAGCTCAATACCGCCCAGTGGAAGCACCGGTTGGCGGCTATTGTTGATTTTCCGGATCGTGAAAAAGTAAGCAGTTTTATCGAGAATACTGTAATGAGCAGCATGCGGAAGATCGAGGCTGAGCTGCAAAGTCGGGGATGGGATGTTTCAGTGGATTTTTATAGTGAAATCTGCCGTGCTCACCTACAGGTCAACCGGGAAAACCATGCTGAGTTCTACTATGATATTCGCCTAACTGAGCATGAGATGCCCGAGTTTCATAACGTAGATTCAAAGCAAGACCCCGAAGTGACAGAATTCTATTATCGTGCGGAAGTGTATATGGACCGTGGTGGTCGAGCATACGATATCTTTGGTTACAAAGAGAACGATATCATCAAAGATATTCTTGACCAGTTTGAGAAGTATCTTCACTTCCTCGACATTTCGCCAGGCAAGTTGCCGTGGGACATGGCTGAGCATGATGAAATGCTTAACGACGTTCCGGAGAAGTCAGAGCCAGAAAAAGGCTGATTAACCGGAGTTTGCACTCCACTCGCGTATGCTCCACAAGCGTTTTTTATGGTTGTACGGGATGCGACACGTCGTCCGCGTCGGCGGGTGGCTCGGGATACAGATGCACGGCCAGCCAGAGACAGTGTGGCTCGCGCGAGGTCCACAACACCCGATGCGGCGTGCGGGCGGGAATGAAGCAATAATCCCCTGCCCCGAGCCGAACCGTTTCGCCCGCGATCCAGAGCGTCGCCTCGCCCTGGAGCAGACAAACCCATTCATCCTGGGCCTGGTCGTACAACTGGGTATCCGGGCGATCGCTGCTCAAGATGCGCTCGATTCGCAGATGGCGCAAACGCAGCAGATCCGTGAAGGACTCGCCCTCGTTCAGGCTGGGCAGATTGGCAAAGAGGTTGCCGGGTTTGGTCATGAGCGGGCGCCGTAGGTTGCGGTTAATACTCGGTGAGGACGATACACGTCACGCCAACGGCGGCGCAGAAAGATCCTCAATCGGCGCGGGCCGGCCGAAGAGATAACCCTGAAAGTGCTCGCAGCCGTGACGCAGCAGGAAGGCGTGCTGCTCCTCGGTTTCCACGCCTTCGGCGATCGCATCCAAACCCAGCGAACCACTCATTGCCAGAATCGCGCGCACAATCGCAGCATCGTTTTCATTGTGCACGACACCGCTCACGAAAGACCGGTCGATCTTGACCTGATCAAGCGGCAGACGCTTGAGGCAGGAGAGCGAGGAATAGCCCGTGCCGAAATCATCCAGGGAAAAGCCGACACCCAACTCCCTCAGCGCGCGCATGCGTGCAATAATCTGATCGACCCGGCCAAGGACGACGCTTTCGTTCAGCTCAAGCTTCAACCGCGTGGCGTCGATACCGAAATCGGCGATCCTCTCGCGCACCTGCTCGATGAAATCCGGCTGGAGGAATTGGCGGGCACTGACATTGATCGACAGCGTCAGCGCACGGGTTCGCGCATCCGCCCGCCAGGCTTGCAACTGTGCACAGACTTGCTTGAGCATCCAGTCCCCGATCGGGATGATAAGCCCGGTCTCCTCGGCGAGCGGGATGAAGCGATTGGGCGAGACCGACGCGGCATCGGCTGGCAGCCATCTCAGCAGAACCTCCGCCCCGGTCAGGGTGCCGTGGCGATCGACCTGGGCCTGATAATGGAGCCGCAGCTCATCCCCTTCGATGGCGCGCCGCAAGGCGCTCTCCATCAATGCGCGCGCGTCGATGGCCGCCTGCATGTCTGGATCGAAGAAGCGAATGGTGTTGCGGCCCGCGCTCTTGGCCTGGTAGAGGGCCACGTCGGCCTGCTTGAGCAGCACGTCGACGGCGATATCTTCTCCCCGGAACAAAGCCACACCGATACTGGCCGAGCTGTGATACGTCGCCCGCCCCTGCGCCAGCAGATAGGGCGCGGCGAGGGCGTGATGCACCTTCTCGGCAATCCGTTCGGCCTGCGCCGCCGCAGCCGACTCATCCGTGCCCAGCTTGTCGGCGATGACCACATACTCATCCCCGCCCAAGCGCGAGACGACGTCTGCTTGACGCAGGGTCACGCGGAGTCTGCGCCCCACCTCGACCAAGAAGCGATCACCCATGTCATGACCTTGGGTATCGTTGAGGTTCTTGAAATGATCCAGATCCAGCATCATCAGCGTGCTGTACATGCGATTGCGCTTGCCGATCGTCATCGACTGGCGCAGACGGTCCAGCAAGAGCCGGCGGTTCGGAAGACCGGTCAGGGGATCGAAATAGGCCAGGCGGTGGATCTGCTCCTCGGTGCGCTTGCGCTGCGTGATGTCTGCGCAAAAGCCCATGATGACCCCCCCCGGCAAGCGGATGGTGCGTAGGCTGATGAGGATGTCGCCGCCGTCCTTGCGGCGCAGACCAATCTGCGTCTCTTTACGTTGGGCGCGCAGAACCTGCTTGAGCATAATGACACGCGCACTGGCGAGACTCGTGGGCGAGAGATCCGTGACCCGCATGGCAAGCAACTCGGCGCGTGTGTAGCCGACCATAGCGCAGGCGGATGGGTTGACCTCAATGAAGCGGTCGTGGAGATCGGCGACGAAGACCCCCTCTGGCGTATGCTTGATGTAGGTGCGGCAACGCTCCTCGCTTTCGCGCAACTGACGCTCCAGCGTCTTGCGGTGCATGACCTCCGCGATCAAGTCGTCTTTGCGCCCCTGAAGCTCGGCCCGATTGCGATCGGCAAGCGCGACCGCGCGCACGGCGCGCTGATGCATGCGACTGATCCCTAGTGTGGCCAGAAACAGGATGAAGAGTATCGCGCCAGCGAAATACAGAAATTTCTGCGGGCTGATGTGATCGTAGAGCAGTGCTTTTGGAAGGAGCGTCACGACAGAAAGAGACGTCTCTGCAACGGGCACGCTCAGGACCAGATCGAAGTCCTCGGCGAGTTGGGTCGATGCCAGACCCGGATGGTCGTTCAGCGCGATGATGATCTTGGGCGTCAGGTTGGACAGGGCAGATGCTGGCGCGCCACGCAGCAGTGTTCGGCCCGAGGCCGTAACCGCCTGGCCGGTTCCGGTGACGAGGATCCGCTGCAAGCCTAGATTATCCCTAGAGGAGGACAAATAGCGCAAAAACAGATCGAGGCTGGACGCTGTTACCACGACACCACCTGGTGTGCCGCGATAATCGACTGGCGCTGTGGCAACGATCTTGCCGTGTTCATCATCGATAAAGAGACGCGCATTCCCATCGTCGGCGTTGAAGTGCATATCGAGCGGCGCACCCGCGTCGCTGTCGAAGAGCGCGACGCCCGTCTCGTCGAAATAGAGTATGCGTTCGTAGACCGGCGCGCCGAGCAAGCGCTTTCGCGCAATCTTGCGCTGGAAGCCCTCCGCGATGGCCGCGAGGTTGACGTTCAGGTCATGGTGCATCGAGGTGCCCAGGGCCTTGTTGGCGAGAAACGTCTGAAGCTCGTTACTCTCGGCAAGGTCGAGCACGACGTTACGCTGGTCGGTCATAAAATCGCCCATCAGGGCCGCGATCTGCTGCGTATCCACCAATAGGCGCGCCTCTGCTGCAGCGCGCAACTGGCCTTGGGATTGATAAGCGTTTGACAGGAGCACAACCAGGTAGAGCGAGAAGCACCCCGCAACCAGGATCAGCGGCCAGCGTTGATGCGTCAGCCAGGATGGCATCGCGTTGACCCCGAATCCGTTTCAGTCGCGATTGGCGAAGAAACCGGGGGGGAAACGCTGTATACCCGGATAGTAGCGGTCGACCAGTCGACCATAGGTTCAGTCCTCCTTGATTTTGCGCGGATCGTCATTGTAGACGTCGCGCAACAGTGGTGCGTCCTTGGGGAATACGGCAAACGTCTGCTCCTGCGGGATCGGGCCGATGGCATTGGAGACATCCGCCCACTTGGCGCATGCCGAGCATCAGGTCTGCAACGTCCAGGAGCCAGAAGTCGGCATTCAAGTGGAGCAAGGTCATATTTCTTATGATAGTTTTCTGCGGGCGTCAATTCTGCCGACACGGTCGCAAGGCCCGCCCATTGATCGGCCACTACGTAGGATGCGCTCAGGCCGGCGTACGCGGAACCTCCAGCACCGTCTGCACCAGGTCGATGCTGCCGGTCTTAAAGCCGGTCTCGCAGTAGGCCAGATAGTAGTCCCACAAACGCCGGAATCGTAGATCGTAGCCGAGCGTGTCGATCTCCTCGGCCACGGCGTGGAAACGCCGACGCCAGCGCCGCAGCGTCTCGGCGTAGTCATCGCCGAAGAAGTGGCTTTGGATGGGTCGCAGACCGGCATCGCGCGCCGACTGCTCCATGCGCTCTGGCGAGGGCAGCATGCCGCCTGGGAAGACATAGAGCTGCACAAAGTCAGGACGACGCCGGTAGACCGGAAAGATGTCTTCGCTGATGGTGATAACTTGCAGCGCGATCCGCCCGCCTGGGCGCACTAGGCGGCGCAGCGCACCATAGTAGATCGGCCAGTAGGTCTCACCGACGGCTTCCATCATCTCGATCGATACCGCGTGGTCGAACTGGCCCTGGATGTCGCGGTAGTCTTGAAGACGCAGTTCCACCCGCTCCGCAAGCCCTGCCTCGGCCAAGCGTCGGCGCGCGTAGTCGAGTTGCTCGCGCGAGAGTGTGACACCGGTGACGCGCAATCCTCGGCGCGCGGCGGCCTCGGCGAAACCGCCCCAGCCGCAGCCGATCTCCAGGATATGATCGCCAGGGCGAGCCTCAAGCGCGTCGAGCAAACGCGTGTACTTGCGCTGCTGGGCGGTCTCGAGCGGTTCGTGGTCGCGATCGGCAAACAGCGCGGCGGAGTAGGTCATGCTGGTATCGAGCCAACGCTCATAGAAGGCGTTGCCCAGATCGTAGTGCTCGGCGATGTTGCGCCGGCTGTTGCGCCGATGATTGCGCCGCAACAGATGCGCGAGACGGTTGAGCAGACGCGACCAAGGCGTGCCGCGAAAACCGCTGTCGAGATGCTCTTCGTTGTCGAGCAGCACTTCAAGCAGCGCGGGCAGATCGGGGGTGTCCCAGTGTCCTTCGACATAGGACTCGCCGAATCCGATCTCGCCGCGTGTCAGCAGTTTCCACGCCATCATGACGGGACGGTGGATCTCCAGCGCACCTTCGCCACCCTCAAAGCGGCCGCGATAGAGCGCTGTCTGCCCACCGGGGAAGCCGACCATGAGTTGGCCGAAGGCCAGATCGCGGCAGTAGCCGCCAATCAACCGAGCGGGCCAGCCCGGCGCGCCCGGCGCGGGAGCATTGAGCGGTTCCTCCGCCGACATCATGTAATCTCCTCTATCGGGGGCGCCGGTTTGGGGTGGTACACCCCGCCGCGCAACCAGATCTTCAATGCCTGCCAATGGATCATGACGACGACCTTGAGGGTCAGAAACGGATAGACGACAGCAGCGCGCAGCAGATTGGCGTCGGACAGTGGGCGCTCGGTGCCTTTCTGCACGGCCACCAGCATGAGCTTTTCGTCCTGATACTCACGGATGACGATGCTGTGGCGATTGGCATGACGCGAAAAACGAAAGTGATAGTCGGCGTTCATGCTGACGAAGGGCGAGACATGGAACTCCTTGACATGGTCCTGGCGGATCGGCCAGGGCAACGCTGCGCCTGCCTCGTGCAGCAGATAGCCATGCGTCTCGCCGAAGGTGTTGTTGACCTCGCAGAGCACGGCGACCGGCTCCCCTGCCCGACCGAAACAGGTCCAGACGCTCATCGGATTGAAGACGTGCCCGAGCACCCTAGGAAAGCACTGGAGTTCGACGCGCTCGATGTCGAAGTCATGCCCCAGCCTACGCATGCGCTCCAGCAGCCAGTCTTTCAGCGGCGCGCCGTCGCGAGGACCATGGTCGGCATCGTAGAAGGAGAACAGATTGAAGCGGTTGTGAGAGAACCACCGGCAGGCGCGCGCGGCCTCCCCAACCCGGTCGACATCCACCAGAATGCTGAACACCCGATAAGTGAACCGATATTTAACAGGAAACAACCGCCGATGCATGACGTCCCCGAACAACAGCCGAGCCGCTGGCGCACTCATGACGCCACCGTCCCGGCGAGCGTCGCGGGTGTCGGATCGGCCATCGGACGCACCGGCACGTCGGCGACCGCGTTCGTCCAGGGCGGCTCGACACCCAAACCGTGCGCCACCTCGACGGCGGCGCGCAGACCGTCCTCGTGGAAACCGTGTCCCATCCAGGCACCGCTGAACCAGATCCGGTCGCATCCCTGGATTTCGTCCAGGCGCTGCTGCGCGGCGATGGCGGCGGCATCAAACATCGGATGATCGTAGCTCAGTTCGGCAATCAGATGCTCGGGGCGGGGCGGCTGACTGGGGTTGAGGCTGACGAAGACCTCCCGGCTAGGTGGCAGATCCTGCAGCTGGTTCATCCAGTAGGTGAGGGTCACGGGACGGCTGGGGTCATCGTCCGATTGCTGGAGATAGTTCCAGGACGACCAGATACGCCGCCGTTTCGGCATGAGTGCGGGGTCAGAGTGCAGAAACACCTGATTGGCCCGGTAGGGGAAGCTCCCGAGCAGCTCGCGCTCGGTATCGCTCGGGGCTTCTATGAGCGCCAGTGACTCGTCGGCGTGGCAACCCATGACGACCGCGTCGAAGTGCAGGCGCTCGCCCCCGGCCGTCTCGACCTCCACGCCCTGCTCCACACGGCTCACTCGCGTGACTTGGGTATCAGTGCGATGCTCGCCCCTGAACTGATCCAGGATGCGCTCGACATAGGTCCGACTGCCCCCGCGCACTGTCTCCCAGACCGGCCGGTCGACCAGATCCAGTAGGCCATGATTGGCGAAGAACCGCGCAAACGACAGAAAGGGAAAGGCGCGCATCTCACTAGGCGGGCAGGACCAGATGGCACCCGCCATGGGCAGCAGATAATGGCTCGCGAAGCGCTCCGAATAGCCTCCGCGCGTGAGGAAGTCCCCCAGACTCAGATCGGCATCGGGATTGCTGACGAACGCCTTGGCCGCGCCATTGAAGCGTCCGATCTCAAGGAGCATGCGCAGGAAGCGCCAGTCCAGTAGATTGCGCCGCTGACCGAACAGGGTGTTGAGATTGGTCCCGGCATACTCGACCCGGCCGCCATCCAGGCTGGCCGCGAAGGACATATCGGTCGGATAGCTCTCCACGCCCAGATGGGCGAACATCGCGCACAACAGCGGGTAGGTGCGACGATTAAAGACCATGAAACCCGTGTCGACCGGCGCCGCGCCGACATCGCACGTGTGCGTGTGTCCCCCGATGTAACCATTGCGCTCGAGCAGCGTCACCTGATAACGCCGATCCAGCAGCCAGGCGGCACCGAGCCCGCCGACTCCCCCACCGATCACTCCAATACGCTCCACGCTCATCGTCTTCTATCGCCCCCTAGCGAGCCATCAGTCGCACACCGACCCGGATGCCGGGCGACATGTCCATGTTTCGTCCAAAAATGCAGCCAAATTAAAAGCTTAAGTGCGAGCCGACGACGCGCAGAGCGGTGTCAAGAAGAAAAGGGAGTGGAGCCGTGTCACGAGAACGAGGTAGCACTGACAACTGAAAACTCATTCCCCCGCGATCGTCATGCGATCGATCAACCAGGAGCCGGTTCGGGTGCTGCTGGAGAAGTCGCAATCATTGCCGACGGCGACCAGCCCAGCGAACATCTCCTTGAGATTACCGGCGATGGTGATCTCCTCGACCGGGTATTGTATCTCGCCGCGCTCGACCCAGAATCCCGACGCACCGCGCGAGTAATCACCCGTGACGGCGTTCACCCCACTACCCATCAGTTCGGTGACCAGCAGCCCTGTGTCCATCTCGCGCAGCATACCGGCACGATCCAACTCGCCCATCTCGATGGACAGGTTGCGCACACCCCCGGCATTGCCGGTGGTGGGCATGCCGAGTCGGCAGCCGGAGTAGGTGCTCAGCACGTAGGTCTGAAGCACGCCCTCGCTGATCAGATCCTTGGCACGGGTTGCAACACCGTCGCCATCGTAGGGCGCGCTCGCCAGCCCGCGCACCAGATGGGGTTGCTCGTGGATCCGCACGAACTCGGGAAAAATCCGCTTGCCCAGATGATCAAGCAGAAAGCTCGAACGCCGGTAGATACTGGCGCCATTAATAGCGGAGATGAAACTGCGCAGCAGCCCCGCCGCAACCTCTGCGCGGAATAGTACCGGGGCATCGCGTGTCGTCAAGCGTCGGGCGCCAAGACGCGCGACCGTGCGCTCCGCGGCACGCTCGCCGACCAGTCGCGCCGGGTCCAGATCGGAGGCGCGGCGCGCCATACTCCACCAGTGATCGCGCTGCATCAACGCACCCTCCCCGCCAATGACGGCACAATCGAGGCCGTGACGCGAAGTCGGGTAACCGCCGATGAATCCCTGGCTGTTGCCTAAGACATGGATTCCCCCGCTCGTTGAGAGACTAGCGCCCTCGGAGTTGACGATACGTGGATCATACGCGCGCGCGGCGTCCTCGCAGGTCACAGCCAGTGCAATGGCGTCTTCGACCGTGACGGGCCAGGGGTGGTAGAGATCCAGGTCCGGGGTTTCGGTGGCCATCAGCTCTGGAGCGGCGAGATGGGCGCAGCGATCCTCCTGAGTGTGCTCAGCGATCGCGCAGGCGGCCCTGACTGCGTCCCGCACCGCGCCTGAGCTGAGGTCAGAGGTGGTGGAAGAGCCCTTGCAGTGGCCAAAATAAACCGTGATACCGAGACCATTGTCGCGGGTATGCTCGACGGTCTCCACCTCCCCGAGACGGACCGCCACGTCCATCCCGGCGCTGCTGCCGACAGAGGCCTCCGCGTCGCTCGCGCCAAGCCGCTTGGCCTCTTTGAGCAGGTCTTCGATGATCTGTTGCAGGCGTGCGAGACGCTCGCCGGTGTCGTCAGGTGTCGCTATGAGCATGGGGAAGATTCAGTTGTCAATTGTCGGTGGTTTGGGCGAGGCGCCGGCAACTATTTGCTGGTGCCGCCGACCGTTAGGGATTCGATACGCAGGGTGGGCTGGCCGACGCCGACGGGAACGCTCTGACCCTCTTTGCCGCAGGTGCCGACGCCTTCGTCGAGCTTGAGATCGTTGCCGATCATGCTGACCCGGGTGAGCACATCAGGGCCGTTGCCAATCAGGGTCGCGCCCTTGACCGGGCGACCGATCTTGCCGTTCTCGATCAGATAGGCTTCGCTGGCTGAGAAGACGAATTTTCCGGAGGTGATGTCCACCTGTCCGCCGCCGAAATTGACGGCATAAAGCCCCTTGTCGACCGAGGCGATGATTTCACCCGGATCCTGAGTGCCGGCGAGCATGTAGGTGTTGGTCATGCGCGGCATCGGCAGATGCGCATAGGACTCGCGGCGTCCGTTGCCGGTGGGCGCCATGCCGCTCAGACGGGCATTGAGCTTGTCCTGCATGAAGCAGCGCAGGATGCCGTCCTCAATCAGCACGGTATTTTCGGTCGGTGTACCTTCGTCATCAATGTTGAGCGACCCGCGCCGACCCGGCAGGGTGCCGTCGTCGACGACGGTCACGCCCTTGGCCGCGACGCGCTCGCCGAGCCGCCCGGCGAAGGCCGAGCTGCCTTTGCGGTTGAAATCACCCTCCAGCCCATGCCCTACGGCCTCATGCAGCAGCACGCCGGGCCAACCCGCGCCGAGCACCACGGTCATGCTGCCAGCCGGGGCATCCACGGCCTCCAGATTGGTCAGGGCGAGGCGCACCGCCTCGCGGGCGAAGCCCATGGCACGGTCCTCGACCAGGAAATAGCCGAGATCGGCGCGCGCGCCGCCGCCGCTCGAACCCTGCTCACGCCGACCGTTCTCCTCGGCGATCACGCTGACGTTGAGCCGCACCAGCGGACGCACGTCTGCGGCCAGTGTCCCGTCGTCGGCCAGCACCATGACGGTGTCCTGTACCGCGACCAGACTCGCGCTGACCTCGCGCACACGCGGGTCAGCACGGCGCGCTTCCGCGTCCACGCGCTGGAGCAGCGCGACCTTGTCCTGGTCGGGCAGACTGTCGATGGGGTCGAGCTGCGGATACAGACTGCGCCGTACCGGGGCCTTGCCAACCTTGACCCGAACCTCCTGGCCGCCGCGCGCGATCGATCGGGCCGCCTCGGCGGCCTGGATCAACGCCGGGAAGTGCAGCTCGTCGGAGTAGGCGAAGCCGGTCTTCTCGCCGCTGATGGCGCGCAGCCCTGCACCTTGCTCGATGCTGAAATTGCCGTCTTTGAGAATACCGTCCTCGAGCATCCAGGACTGGAGCCGGCTGTACTGGAAATAGATGTCTGCGGCATCGATCGAGGCGCTGGTCAGGCTGCCGAGCAATCGGTCGAGATCACGCTCGGCCAGTCCGGCCGGCGCGAGGATGCTGTCGCGGGCAATAGCAAGTGAATCAGTCATGATATGAGATCGCGGGATTCGCAGGAGTGATAAGCACCGGCTCTGGGAATCGGCGCAATGATCGTTATGACTTGCAACTGCGGCCTCATACGCGACATTTCAAACGACGATGATGGATGGTGGGGAAGCTGCGGCGAATGGAGTCCTGGAACACTCTGTCGATGGTGGAGCGCACGCAGCCCTTGCCGCGCGGTACCTGCGCGAGGATGGAGCCCCAGGGATCGATGATCATGCTGTGACCATAGGTCTCGCGACCATTGATATGAAATCCGCCTTGCGCGGCCGCAACCACATAGGCGAGATTCTCGATCGCGCGAGCGCGCAGCAGCGTTTCCCAGTGCGCCTTGCCGGTGATGGCGGTAAATGCCGCGGGAATGGCCAGAATATCGACACCACTGTCGAGCATCTGGCGAAACAGCTCGGGGAAACGCAGATCGTAACAGACCGCGACACCGACCCGCCCGAAGGGCGTGTCGATCACGACCGGATCCTCGCCTGGCTCGATGATGGCCGACTCACGATAGCACTCCTCGACGTCCGGGAGCGTTACGTCGAACAGATGGATTTTGTCGTAACGTGCGACCCGCCGACCCTGGTCGTCATAAACCAGACAGGCCGCGCGGAGCTTGTCGGGATCGCGTGCCACGAGCGGAATGGTGCCGCCGACCAGCCAGACGCCAAGCTCTCTGGAGACCCGCGCCAGAAACCGCTGTAGCGGACCTTCGCCATCGGCCTCGCGAATATTGAGTAAGTCCTCATCCACCCTGCCTATGAAGGCGAAATTCTCGGGCAACACGATCAGGCGTGCACCGTCGTTGGCTAATTCCTTGATCAGCCGCTCCGCCTCGAATAGGTTGGCGCTCATCTTACGTCCAGTCGTCATCTGGACCGCCCCGATGATCTGTTTTTCTTGCATACTCAGATACCCACCAAGCCTAAATCTTCTTCTCCTCTGAGAGAGGTTGCGCGCTCTGACTTTAAAGGACGGCTGCAACCATACCAGCAGAGTCGTTTACCCGAAACTGCGGACTTATTCAATATCGAGAAACAGGTTCTTCTGCGGCTTCGGGGCCGCACGCACGCCCTCGGACTCGGCCGACTTGACCGGATTGGCTAACGGCTCCCAGCCCATGCGTGTCATCACCGGCTTGCTCCATGGCCCGGTCACCTGATACTGGTAGCGCACCAGACGGTCGATGGGGTTGCCCGCGACCTTGTCAACCAGATAGACCGCCGCACCAAGCACTGGACCGCCGGCAAAGG